>DATMGU010000059.1:0-14377 GCA_035555315.1 Allostellaceae bacterium | reverse complement strand
GGCACGATCCACCGCTTCCGCGCGCAGACCACGATCCTGGCGACCGGCGGCTACGGCCGCGCCTATTTCTCCTGCACCTCGGCGCACATCTGCACCGGCGACGGCGGCGCGATGGCGTTGCGCGCCGGCCTGCCGCTGCAGGACATGGAATTCATCCAGTTCCACCCGACCGGCATCTATCCGGCCGGCTGCCTGATCACCGAAGGCTCGCGCGGCGAAGGCGGATTCCTGACCAACTCCGAGGGCGAGCGCTTCATGGAGCGCTACGCGCCATCGGCGAAGGACCTCGCTTCACGCGACGTCGTCTCGCGCTCGATGACCGTCGAAATTCGCGAAGGCCGCGGCGTTGGCAAGAACAAGGACCACATTTTCCTGCACCTCGATCATCTCGATCCGAAGGTGCTGCACGAACGCCTGCCTGGCATCTCGGAGACCGCGCGCATCTTCGCCAATGTCGACGTGACCAAGGAGCCGATCCCGGTGCTGCCGACCGTGCACTACAACATGGGCGGCATCCCGACCAATTATCACGGCGAGGTGCTGCGGCCGACCAAGTCCAACCCGGACGGGATCGTCCCCGGCCTGATGGCGATCGGCGAGGCAGCCTGCGTGTCGGTGCATGGTGCCAATCGACTGGGTACCAATTCACTGCTGGATATCGTCGTGTTCGGCCGCGCCGCCGCCCATCGGGCATCGGAAGTGGTGCGCCCGGGCACCACCCACAAACCGCTGCCGACCGATGCCGGCGACGCCGCGATCGCCCGGCTGGACAAGATCCGCAATTCCTCGGGCAAGCTGAAAAGCGGCGAGATCCGCCTGGCGATGCAGCGGACCATGCAGAACAACTGCGCGGTGTTCCGCACCGACACCGTACTGGCCCAGGGCGTCAAGGAAATCGCCGCCGTCTCGTCGTCGATGGTCGATCTTGGTATTTCCGACCGGTCGATGGTCTGGAACACCGATCTGGTCGAGGCGCTGGAGCTGGACAATCTGCTCAGCCAAGCGGTGGTCACCCTGAATTCGGCGGTCAACCGCAAGGAAAGCCGCGGCGCCCATGCGCATGAGGACTATCCGGACCGCGACGACAAGGAATGGATGAAGCACACGGTCACCTGGCTGGGTGCCGACGGCACCACCGCGATCGATTACCGGCCGGTGCATCTCTATACCCTGTCGAACGAGGTTCAGGCCTTCCCGCCCAAAGCCCGCGTCTACTGATCAGACTTTCCCCCTATCGTTCAATCGCAGCGGCGCCGCCCCGGAGCGATGCCGGGCGCGCTGCGCCGAAGGACTGGTAACCCATGGCTGAATTCACGCTGCCGGCGAACTCCAAGGTCAAGGAAGGCAAGGTCTTCCGCGCCGCGCCCGTGCAGGGCACGGCCGCCAAGCGGATCAAGAACTTCAAGATCTATCGCTGGAGCCCCGATGACGGGCAGAACCCGCGCCTGGACACCTATGAGGTCGATCTGGACGCCTGCGGCCCGATGGTCTTGGACGCGCTGATCAAGATCAAGAACGAGATCGACACCACGCTGACCTTCCGCCGCTCCTGCCGCGAGGGCATCTGCGGGTCGTGTTCGATGAACATCGACGGCACCAACACGCTGGCCTGCCTGAAATCGATCGACGAGGTGAAGGGCGACGTGCGGATCTATCCGCTGCCGCATATGGCGGTGATCAAGGATCTGGTGCCGGACCTCACCCAGATCTATGCGCAATACGCCTCGGTAAAGCCCTATCTGCAGGCCGATACCCCGCCGCCGCCGGATGGCGAACGCCTGCAATCCGAGGCCGATCGTGAAAAGCTGGACGGCTTGTGGGAATGCATCCTGTGCTTCTGCTGCACGACGAGTTGCCCGAGCTATTGGTGGAACGGCGACCGCTATCTCGGTCCGGCGGTCCTGCTGCAGGCCTATCGCTGGATCGCCGATAGCCGCGACGAGAAGACCGGCGAACGGCTCGACGATCTGGAAGATCGGTTCCGGCTGTATCGCTGCCACACCATCATGAACTGCACCAAGACCTGCCCCAAGGGGCTAAACCCGGCCAAGGCGATCGGCGAGATCAAGAAACTGATGGTCGCCCGCCGCTTCGCCTAGGAGCGTTCGTCAATCCGAGCGGCCCTTTATGACCGGTCCCGGCGCTCGGCCCCGGCGTGATGCAGGCTGGTACGCCGCCGGTCCGGACCGACATAGTGCCGGACGGCGATGAACGGGCGGGGTTTTTCCAGCACCGCGAGCACTCGCCGATAGACCGCGTCGAGCGAGATCGGTTTCGCCATGATTTCGGTGACCCCGGCGTCCCGCGCGCGGCGAATCCGGAACGCATCCGTATAGCCCGTCACCATGACGATCGGCACGGAACGGTCCGGGCTATAGGCGTCCTTACGCAGCAACTGGCACAATTCGATGCCGTCGATCGGTCCCATCATCATGTCGACGAAGACGAGATGGACCATCTCACGGGCCATCTCGGCGAGGGCCACGGCACCGTTCTCCGCCTCGATGACATGACCGACGCCGATGCCGTACAGCATGGCCTTCAGCAATTCCCGCATGAAGCGGCTGTCATCGGCGATGAGGACGCGCAACCCGATCAGACGTGGATCGGGCAGCCGGGCGACCGGCGCGTGAGGACCAAAGCTGGAGATCGCTGTCACGGCAAAGATGCTTCGATAAAGGTGCTGCGGAAAATCGCCCGCTCGGGAAAGACTTACAGCCTACGGTAACACAACCTTTCGGATGTCCCGCGAACTCCTTGCGATTGCTTCAGCCCATGCAGGGTCAGCAAGGCGAAGGTCAGCAGCAGGACGGCCCCGGCCTGATGGGCGGCGGCCAAGGCGATCGGCACCTGCAGCAGCAGGGTCGAGATACCGAGGGCGACCTGCACTAGCGCCATCACCATCATCGCGTTGAGCGGGCGCCGCACCGTTTTGGGCAGCGGGAAGCGCTGAGCGACCGCCCAGAACGCCGCGATGCCGACGAAGGTAAGCGTCGCCAGCAGCCGATGATCGAACTGAACGGTCGCGACATTCTCGAACCAGTTCGACCACCATGGCGTCTGGATGAAATACCCGCCCGGGATCAGCTTGCCATCCATCAGCGGGAAGGTGTTGTAGGTCAATCCGGCATGCAGGCCGGCGACGAAACCGCCGGCGAGCATGGTCAGGAAGGCCAGGCAAACCACCGCCGCGGCGGCCCTTCTGAATCGCCGGACGCAGACGCCTTCGAGCCACAGCGGCTCGCGCCGCAAGAGATCGGCGGCCTGCCAAACCAGGGCCGCGTAGATCAGCACGGCCAAGCCCAGATGGGCGGTCAGCCGGTATTGGCTGACATCCACCCGATTGGCCAAGCCGCTTTTCACCATGTACCAGCCCAGCACGCCTTGCAGGCCGCCGAGCACCAGCAAGCCAAGCAGCCGGGGCACCATCCGGCGCGTCACCCGGCCTTGCAGCAAGAAGATCAGCAACGGCACCGCGAAGACCACGCCGATCAGCCGCCCCAGCAGGCGGTGGACATATTCCCAGGCATAGATCGTCTTGAACGCGTCGAGCGTCATGCCGAGATTCATCGCCCGGTATTGCGGGATCTGCTGATATCTCTCGAATTCGGCGATCCAGGCGCGTTCCGACAACGGCGGCAAGATGCCAGTGATCGGCTTCCATTCGGTAATCGAAAGGCCGGATTCAGTCAGTCGCGTGATCCCGCCGATGACGATCATGGCGAGAATGAGAACCGCGGAGGCGATCAGCCAATAGGCTATCGGCCGGGGCGAGCCGGCGACGCGCGGCGCCGGTTCGGCGGTGGCAGCGATGGTCAAAAACACACCTTAACGTCGTGTCCCGGACACGAGGTCCGGAGAGCGGATGTTAGGCGTGCCAGCCTCGCTTGCAAGATGATTCGACCGGACAGACCGTCACGGGCTGATATGCATAGAGCGACGACGGTCGGCAAAGGGACCCGGCGGAGGTCGACGACAGGGATCAGGACCATCGGCCCGGCATCCCCGCGCGCCGTCCCGTTCATGCCCGTGCCGGTTCCCCATCAATGCAGGGTAAGCGACGCCTTGGCGTTACGCCAGCCGCCGATCTGGCCGACCGGCAAGGAGTCGACGATCACCGAATGCAACTTGCCGTCGAGGTTTTTGGTCCAGAAATCCAGGAACCGCCGCAACACCGGGAAATGCGGCGCCATGTCCAGATTTTGCCAAACATAGCTCTGCAGCAAGTCCGGGAAATCCGGCATGTGATACAGGATTTCAGCGGTCGTCAGTTGGTAACCGTTGATCAGTCGCGGCGTTTCGCTCAGTTCGATCATCTTGACCACACCCCCGAATTTGGTGATGACACCCGAGATAACGCAAAAAGCATGCCCCGACATCCCGAACAAAAGCTTAATGTTCAGTTGAATCAATGCATTAGCAGCCAATGACCGAGACTGCTGCTGGAATCGCGGCGTCTTGTGAATTGTCCCTTGCAGCGCGCGCCGGATAGCGCACCATAGACGGCTAAAGAAAAAAACAGACTGGGGAGGAAACCCGATGGCGCAGAGTCATGCTGAAATGGACCGCACCGAGGAGATGGACGAGCCCGAACCGCTCGGCCGGGGGTTCATGCTTTGGCAGATCACGAACGGATGGCAGCGCGCGATCCGCGCCGCCCTGGCGCCGCTCCACATCACCTATGTTCAGGTCATCCTGCTGGCCGGCCTCAAGGAACGGATCGAGGCGGGTGGACCGATCAATCAAGCGAGCCTGGCGCAGTCGCTGGGTGCCGATGTCATGATGACGTCGCAGGTCTTGCGCAGCCTGGAGGCGGTGGGTCTGGTTCAGCGGGATCGCAACCCTGTCGATACCAGGGCGCGCACCCTGGCGCTCACCCCGGCCGGGGCCGCGCGGCTGGCGGAGGCCCTGCCGCAGCTGGAGCGCGTCGATGCCGAATTCTTCGACGCGCTGGGGCGCCGGGAGGACCGCTTTGCCAAGTCGCTGCGCAAGCTGTGGCGCAAGCGGCGCCACGCGACACCCGCCCTGGACCATCCCGTCGTGGCGGTGGAGCGCGCCCGGCCAATCCCGGTGAGTCCCGTCCCCGTAAGTGGCGCCGTCCTGGTGAATGGCAACGACGTCGCCGCCACACGGCAGATCAGGCGGCGTCGACCATCATGAAGCGGCCTTCATGAAGCGGGCCCTGGCGCCGCGCTCGATGGCGGCGGCGATCAAGCGGTCGACCGACAGCCGGTGTCGGATCAGCTCGAGCAACCGCAATTCCTCCTGGCTCGCCTCGCCGTCGACCGCGACGACGTCGCAGGCGAGCGCGTAGGCGGTCTCGCGCAGCCGGGTCGGCAAGGCCGCCTTGATCGCCGCCAGGCTTTCCTCCAGCCCGTCCTCCTTGGCAACGAGTTCGGCGCATTGGCTCAAGGTCGTGGTCAGCTTGCTCTTGTCGTAATCCCTGAACACCGGCAGGAAGCTGACGATCTCGCCGATGACATGCAGCTCGGCGTCAGTCATGTCCATATCGGCGGCCGAGACCAGGACCATCGTGTAGATCAAGGCGGAGTGGTGGTCGATCATGAAGTCCTCATAACGGGCTGACGGTGAGCTGCTTAGCCGGGCCGGCGAGAGATGCTACGACGATTATGGCGATAACCGGTACGATGATGCGTCAGCCACCGGCGGGGCCAGGCGCGTCGGGTGTTAAAAACCGCTTGGTCAGCTCGACCGCCTCGGCGAGGCCGACGCGGGCGATCTCGACGCCCTCGGGAAACGCGCCGAGCAGTCGCGATGGCAGCATCGGATCGAGGATGACGAACACACCCGTATCTCCCGCGCGCCGGACCAGCCGGCCGAACGCCTGCTTCAAACGCAGGCGGGCCAGCATATCGTCATAAGCGCGCCCGCCGAACGCCTGTCGGCGCGCCCGATGCAGGATGCCGGGGCGGGGCCAGGGCACCCGGTCGAACACGATCAGCCGCAAGCTGCGGCCAGGCACATCGACACCGTCGCGCACCGCGTCGGTACCGAGCAGGCTGGCATCCTCCTCGGCGCGGAAGATGTCGATCAAGGTCCCGATATC
This sequence comes from Allostellaceae bacterium, assembly GCA_035555315.1. Classification (GTDB taxonomy): domain Bacteria; phylum Pseudomonadota; class Alphaproteobacteria; order ATCC43930; family CGMCC-115725; genus DATMGU01. Next base: position 8,310 of record DATMGU010000059.1, on the reverse strand, counting down.
CATGCCGTCGACATGCTGGGCATAGAGCGACAGGCCGGCCTGATCGAGCGGCTCGACCAGCCGGTCATGCACCGCCCGCAGCCGGGCGATCGCCGTGAACAGGCCAAGCGCACCGCCGCCCGATGCCAGAAACAGCGCGCGATACGCGGCGGCGACCTGGGCGATATCGTCACGCCGGACATCGGTCACGATCAGCACACGGGTCAGCGCCGGGTAATCGAACGGCGACGGCACACGGGCGCGAAACGCGGGCGACGGCAGATGTGCCGCCCCGGTGCGCGCCTCGGCCGCCTGCCAATCGGCGACCACATCACCGGTCCCGTCGGTCAGCGTCGCCGAGGTCAGCACCACGCCATGGGCCGGCTTCGCCACCATTTCGGCGAAGGGTACGGTCGGATCGATCCAATGGCGGTGCAGACCGACATCGACGTCGCGGCCATCCTGCCGTTCGATGGTCAGCCAATCGACGAAGCCCGCCGGCGTCGCGCGGCCCATATCGTCCAGCATCGCCCGCCAGGCGCGCAGATTGAGGCTGCCGCGGCGGGTCAGACTGCGGATCGTCGCCTCCAGGCGATTGCGCTCCGGCGTGTCCAGCGTCTCGGCGTCCTCATCCAGCCGGTGCGCCAACCGGGCCAGCAACGCCTCGATCGGTCGAGCCAGCCGGGCCAAGGCGAGCGCGCAATCCGCCGCCGCCTCCAGCAACCCGTCGACCGCCGGCAACTTGTCGGTCTCGATCGCGAAGCCGGTTTCCGGCGCCGTCGCCCGGGCCAGGACCTGACGCCGCACCATAGCCAGGAACCGCTCGACCGGATTGACCGGCTCGCCGGTCGCCAGGCGCTGGATCCAGGCCTCCCCGGGCAATTGCGCGGCGGCGACCAGCACCGCCTGCACCGCGTCGAGGGCCGCCTCGTCGGTCGCGATCAGATCCTCCATGCGCCGGCGCAGCCCGCGCGCCCGGCCCCGGCTGCCCTGTTCGGCACCCAACAGCCAGCGGCGCAGATCGGCAGTCTGCAAGCCGCTGAGATGCGCCGAGAACGCGCCATCGGCGGCATCGAACACATGGTGGCCTTCATCGAACACGTAATGGGTCGGCAAATAGCTGTCATCCAGCCCGCCCAGCGCCGCCTGGGTCATCACCAGCGCATGATTGGCGACCACGATATCGGCCCGCCGGGCGCGCCGGACGCTCTTCTCGATGAAGCATTTGGCATAATGCGCGCAAGCCGAATAGATGCACTCGCCCCGGCGATCGGCGAGGCCGAGCGACATCGGCCGGCCAATGAGCTCAACCAGCCAACCGGGCAAATCACCCCCAACCAGCGCGCCATCCTTGGTCGCCAGCGCCCAGCGCGCCAGAAGGCCGAGCCCGACGACGTCGCCCGGCTGCTGAGCCATCGCCCGTTGCGCCGCGGCCCGCATCGCCTCCTCGAAATTCAGCAGGCAGAGGTAATTCTCGCGGCCCTTGCGCAGCACGACCCGCGCCGCCTTGACCGCCGGATCCGGGAACAGCCGATCGAGTTCGCCTTCGATCTGGTGCTGCAGGTTCCGGGTATAGGTCGAAATCCACACCGGCCCTTGATTGCGCTCCGCCCAGACGCTGGCGGGGGCGAGATATCCCAGGGTCTTGCCGACCCCCGTGCCGGCCTCGGCCAGCACCACCCGCGGCGTATCCTCCGCCTGGCGCGGCAAGAAGGCCTGGCTGACGGCGGAGGCGTAGTCCGCTTGCTGGGGCCGGGCCTCGGGGCGGGCACCGTCCGGATCGGCGGAGCCTATTTCACCGATCAGCTCGGCCAGGCGGCGACGCGCCTCCGCCGGGTCGACCGGATAATGGGTCGGCGGATCGATCGGTCCGCTCTCCGACCATTCGGTGAGACGTTGCCAGATCGCGAGACCGGCGGTTGCGTCGCGGGCCAAGACCGGCTGGGATGGCGCGCGTGTCGCGCCCGGGGCCGCCGCGACACCTTGGCCAGCACCACGGGGGCCAGCGCCACGGGGGCCAGCACCAAGCGCCGCCGCCACCGCCGGGCCCCAGCTCCAGCCGGCGCGGGCCATGGCGAGCGCCAGGCGGCCATCCTCGACATGGGTAGCGGCGAGCCCGCGCAGGAGCAGCGTCACCATTTCAAGCAGCGACACCGCCGCATCCTCGAGCGAGCGGGGCACCGGCAGGCCCAGCGCCGCGGCGAGGCCGGTCGGTGTCGGCACGGCGAACCGGGCGGGCATGATCCAAGCGAACAGCTCCAGCACGTCATAGGCGGCGAACTCGCGCAGGCCCAAGCGGCGGGCCGCCGCCGGCGCGTGGCACAGGATCGGCGCCTCGGCTCGGGCCCGCCGGGCGAGCTCCGGCAGGCCCAAGGGTTCGATCTCGCCATCGCTCGTGAGCCACACGCCGCGACGCATGCCCAGCACCAGGACCGGAGCGACCGGCGGTCGCGGATGGGAGGGTGAGGCGGCCGCGGACGGCTGATCAGGGCGGAGGGGCGAATCCATGGCTATGCGCAGTATAGAGCGAGCCGCAAGTCCACCGCACCCCCCTTGCCCTACCCGTATCGCGCGCCTGCGACGTGACAAAGCCGTGGTCCTGGTCGGCGAAACCGGTTAGATGGTGCGCCGCTCGACGCCGTGCCTCCCGGGGAGTCGCGGGACCGATTCTCAGAAACCGCCCCGATGAAATTGCCATAGTTGACCCACACGGCCACCGCATGAGCACCAGGCGACGTCGCTTCACCGGCCTCGCGGCGGGCATCGTCTTGTTCGCCGGCGCGCTGGTGCTGCTCGACCGGTCGTTGCACGGCGTCCGGCTGGACCAGCTGTGGCACGAACTCCGGCAATTTCCGGCATCCAGCATCGCCCTGGCGGTCTTGTTGACCATCATCAGCCATTCGGCGCTGACCGCTTATGATGCGATCGGCGTCTATTACATCCGCCGCCATCTGGCCTATTGGCGGATCGCGCTCGCAGCTTTTCTGGCCTACAGCATCAGCCATTCCCTGGGCTTCGCCGCGGTGACCGGCGGGGCGGTGCGCTACCGGCTTTATTCGCGCTGGGGCATCAGCGCGGTCGAAGTCGCCCAGATCATGGGGATGGGCGGCGTCACCCTGTTCCTCGGCATGTTCTCGATCGGCGGCATCGCCTTGCTGTTCGACGCGGGACGCGTGCAGGGCTGGCTCGACCTGCCGCTCGGCCTGTGCAGCGCGCTGGGCATCCTGTGCCTCGCCGTCGTCGCCGGCTATGGCATGATCGGTCTGATCCGGCAAAAGCCGATCCGTGTCGGCAGCTTCGAATTGGCGATCCCCAGCCCCCGCTTCGCCGCCTTCCAGATCGTCATCTCGGCCGTCGATTGGCTGCTGGTCGCCAGCGTCCTCTACGTGCTGTTGCCATCCAGCCCGACTTTCGGCTTTCCGAACTTCCTGGGCGTATTCGTGCTGGCCTATCTGCTGGGCATTCTGTCGAACGTGCCGGGCGGCCTCGGCGTCTTCGAATCGATTATCCTCTTCACCATGACGCCGGCCGTCCCGGCACCGGCGGTGCTGTCGGCCCTACTGGTCTATCGGGGCGTCTATCACCTGCTGCCCCTGTCGGTCGGCGGGGTGACCTTCATCGCGACCGAATTATGGCGCCGACGAAAACCATCGGCCAAACCCGCCGGCCGCCGGATCAAGCGGCATGTCGACGGGTAGCAGCCGGCGGATTGCGACGGAGAATCTTAAGGCGCCACCAATGCGATGGGCGGCATATGATGGTCAATGAATGGGCCGAGAACTCGCCTCACCAAAAAAACCAAAGGGAGCCGTTAGGCTCCCTTGGCATTTAACCCCCTCTTGCGAGGGTAACGGACAGCCGGCTTCCCAGCGCCGCGATATCCGTAATGTACGGCTTTCTCGTACGGGTTTCAAGTCCCAGCTGGCGACGTTGGGACAGGAAACCATTTGAACAACAGCCGCAATATCCGGTCGAACTCGTCCACAGACAGCCGGGGAATGACCGGGACGCTGTGGAATTGAGAAAACCGGCTGGGTGCGACGGTGATGGGGTGATTGCAGATAACCCATGATTCCGTGCGACCGTCTGGCCGAAACGAAAGCTTATGCGCCCAAGGGTTGGCGTCCTGCGGTTCGCTCGATGTGGGGAGGACGGTACAAGGCCCGGCAAGGGTGTTTTTGAACGACACGACAATGGCGGGCCGCCGCTTCCACATCTCGGGGAGTTGTGAATCCGTCCAGAAGTCGCACCAATAGATTTGCCGGATCGAGGGGGCGGCCTTGATTCGAGGCGCAACACGTGGCGGGCGCGCTTCTGGCGGCGGATCAACAGTGGGCGGGATGCTCAAGGTATAATTGCCGAGGGTGGCTGATTTGAGGGCGGCACGAGAGTTACATTGAGCGCCCTGTTACCAGATAGGTAATCAAACATTGCTCGTTGAATATCACGCTGCCCGGTCATGACGTTCGTAATGCTCTCCCTGAGTGCAGTTTGTGCGTTAGCCTCATCAACGTGGCCCTGTGGAAGATAAACGACTCTTCGAAGCATGATCTTGTCAAAATCATATCCTAATTTTCGGCTAATTATATACAATAGATCGACGTATTTCTCGGGTTCCTGCGGCGTAACTGGGGTCAACATGTCATAGTATTCTCGCCACGCCGCGATAATTACTTTGTCCTTATGAAAAACAATATCAATGGAATTAAGTGCGAGAATGCGTTCGCGGGCCATGGGCGTCGCGCGATAGACCATAAGCGAAAAGAATAGAGTGTTTTTTGGCTCCGGGCTTCTCGGAACGCCTCTATCCATTTTTGGGCCTGAACTGCCAAAATAGGGCCAGCTACCGTTGCCGCGATTATAAGGTAATCGGCAATTGTTATAGTTGCCTCTTGTGCCATTTTTACTCCCCAAAGGTGCGTCTCGTAGCGAGATAACCATTATTTACGGGAAATCCGTCGAGTATTCCGGAAATCCTCGGCAAGCCCCTTCATAGCGAGTTCGGCGGCCAAGGATTCCAGACCTGCGAAGGGCCGTATCCCCTGGACCGTCGTCTCCTTACCAAGCCGGTGACCTCTGGCACTCAAGCCGAATGCGCGAAATCCCAATACAGAGAGCGCGCGCGGTCGAAGAACCGGCCCGGTTGCAGGTCGCGCTGCTCGACCCGCGTCACCGGGATCACCTTGCCGAAATTGCCGCTGGAGAAAACCTCGTCGGCATCCAGGATATCGGCCATGGTGAGGCGCCGCTCATAAACCGTCACATGGGCGCGCTCCAGCAAGGCGATGACCCGTTGCCGGGTGATGCCGTTCAGGAACGTGCCGTTGCAGGCCGGCGTATGCACGGCGCCGTCCTTGGCGATGAACAGATTGGCCGTTGCGAATTCCGCCACATTGCCCAGCGCATCCAGCACCACCGCGTTGTCGAAACCCTTGGCGCGCGCCTCGCCCATCGCCCGGGCGGTGTTCGGATAGAGGCAGGAGGCCTTGGCATCGGTCGGCGCCATGTCGGGCGATGGCCTGCGAAAGCTCGACAGGCAGCACGAAAAGCCGGTCGGCTTTGGCAAGGGCTCGTCATAGACGGCGAGCACGAACCGTGTGCTGGCCGGCTCCGGCACGATGATGCCCGTCTCCGCGAAGAACATCGGCCGGATATAAAGTTCGGCGCCGCGCGCGAAGCGCTGGATCCCGTCGCGGGCGATATCTTCGATTTCACCGGGGCTGAGCATCGGCCCGAGCCCCATGCGGCGCGCCGAGGCGACGGCGCGCGCACAATGCAGGTCGAGATCCGGTGCCACACCCTCGAAGGCCCGCGCCCCATCGAAGATCATCGAGGCGAGCCAGCTCGCATGGCTCATCGAACCGAGAATCGGCGGATTGCCCGTATGCCACGAGCCGTCGATATAGGTGAGTGCCGTCATAGCCGATATCTCCATCACAACACCGCCGGGTGGTTTTTATATCCCGTCGGATCGAGAAGCAGGTCGCGCGGCCGGCAGGACACCCAACGATGAATCGGATCGAGTCTCGGCCCAGGGCTAAAATCATAGGCAGCGAAACGCGGCTTGGCCAAGAGGCTTCACGCCAAGCATCGTGCCGGGACGGTCGGCGGAGGCATTTTTCAGTGGGATCTGAACCAGAGCGATGCCCTATGCCGTCTTCCTGCTCCGCCAGCACTTCATGGCCTTCCCGCGCGAGCTGCTCGACGCGGCCGCGATCGACGGCGCCGGCCATTGGCGCCGGCTCTGGTCCGTCGTTCTGCCGGTGAACCGGCCGGCGATCGCGGCGGCATCACGCTTGCCGGCCTGCCGGCCCTCGCGCTCTTCCTCGCCTTTCAGCGGCGGGTGATGACGAGCTTCATGTCATCCGGCCCAAGGGCTGACCCGTGACTTTAGCCCACAACCTTGCCACGCCGATCGTGGCGGCATCCCACGCATTTTCGGTAGTGCCGGTTTTCGGTCGAGTCTGTTGCACCGGCGGGACGGCGCGGCTAGGTTTGACGAGCGATGGACACAGCCCTGATCTTTCATATGTGCCGAGACGAGGAATGGCGCGCCGCCGCCGCGGCCGGCGTCTATGAAGGATCATCGCAGGATCGCGCAGATGGTTTCATCCATTTCTCGACGGCGACGCAGATCGCCGACAGTGCCGCGCGGCATCGCGCCGGCCAGGACGGTCTGGTGCTGATCGCCATCGATCCCGCTGTATTGGGATCGGCGCTGCGCTGGGAGCCCGCGCGCGATGGGGTGCCGTTTCCGCATCTTTATGCCGGCTTGCCCGTCCCGGCCGTCGCCTGGGTAAAGCCCTTGCCGCTGGGGCCGGACGGCGTCCACCGCTTTCCCGACCTCCACGGCCCTGGGCTGCTGCCATGATCGCTCTCGCCTCGCTCGCCTTGCCGCTGCTGCGCACCTTGCCGGCCGAGCGCGCGCATGATCTGACGCTCCGCGCCCTGCGCCTCGGCTTCCAGCCCTTCCCGGCGCCGGCCGACGATCCGATCCTGGCGACGCGGCTCTGGTCGCTGGATTTCCCGAACCCGGTCGGCCTCGCCGCCGGCTTCGACAAGAATGCCGAGGTGCCGGATGCCATGCTGCGGCTGGGCTTCGGCTTGACCGAGATCGGCACGGTTACGCCCCGGCCACAGCCCGGCAATCCCCAACCCCGGGTGTTCCGCCTGCCGGCCGATGGCGCGGCGATCAACCGGTTGGGCTTCAACAATCAGGGCCTGGGCCAGGTCTCCGCCCGGCTGACCGCCCGCCGGCGCGTCGGCATCGTCGGCGGCAATATCGGCAAGAACCGCGACACCTCGGATGCAACCGCCGATTACTGCCGGGGTGTCGCGACCCTGGCGCCGCTGGTCGATTATCTGGTGATCAACGTGTCGTCGCCGAACACGCCCGGCCTGCGCGACCTGCAGCGGCGCAGCGAGGTTCGCGTGCTGATCGCGGCGGTCATCGCGGCGCGCGACGCGGTCCGGCTCACCCGGCCGCCGCCATTGTTGCTGAAGATCGCCCCCGACCTCACCCCGAGGGAGATCATCGACCTCGCCGAGACCGGCGCCGATAGCGGCATCGACGGCATGATCATCTCGAACACCACCACCGCGCGGCCGCCGACCCTGCGCGACCGCAATGCGCCGGAACCCGGCGGCCTCAGCGGCAGGCCGTTGTTCGAGCCGTCGACCGCGCTGCTGGCCGAGATCTATCGGCTGACGCGCGGTCGGGTCCCGCTGATCGGCGTCGGCGGCATCGCGAACGGCGCGGATGCCTATGCCAAGATCCGCGCCGGCGCCTCGCTGGTGCAGCTCTATACCGCCCTCATCTATCACGGTCCGGGGCTGGTCAAGCGGATCAAGCGCGACCTCGCGGCGCTGCTGCGGCGCGACGGGTTCAGCTCGGTCGCGGAGGCGGTCGGCGTCGATATCCGGGTCGCCCGCTCCGACGTCGATGTCCGCAAGGCCACCTGAGCGGATCGCCGGCATGGACGCGGACGACCTCACCCCCCGCCGCCAGGTCGCGGCAAGCAATCTGGGAACCCCCCGCGATTTGACGCCCCTGTCGCTGGACGATTTGGCGTCCTATATCACCGACTTGGAGGCGGAGATCGCGCGCGCCAAGGCCGTGATCGCCGCCAAACGCGCCCAACGCAGCGGCGCCGAAGGCCTGTTTCGCCGCTGACCCCGGTTTCAAGCCGGGGCGTCACGCTACCGCCATGGGCGGCGGCTAGGATCAAGATGTGAGCGGCCCTTTCGCGGCCGCGTCGGGAGATCACCATGCAGAACAAAACCGCCATCGTCACCGGGTCGACCAGCGGCATCGGTCTCGGCATCGCCACG
>DATMGU010000058.1:0-9177 GCA_035555315.1 Allostellaceae bacterium | reverse complement strand
CGCCGCGACATCTCGGAGAGATAGCGCTCGTCAGGCGTGGCGGAGAGCTCGGCCGGCGTCTTCGGCGTCGGCAGCCGCGCCTCCAAGCCCGCGGCGCCGTGCCGCGTGCGCGCCGCATCGAGGATCGGGGCAAAGGGCGGGACGGGCATCGTTCGCCTATACTTATCGGACCTCTGCTGTCGCAATCTAGCATGTCTTTCGGGCGGGTTGCCGCGGCGCGTCCGAACAGCGAGTTTGGTTGCTGCGACAACCAGCCGGCCTGCGCCATGCCGCATGCATCGACCCTGATTGCGACGATCGTTGTCGGTATCGGCCTGGCGTTCATCCTCGGCACGATCGCGAACCGCCTGCGCATCTCGCCGCTCGTCGGCTATCTGCTCGCCGGTGTTGCGGTCGGGCCGTTCACGCCGGGCTACACCGCCGACCAGGTCCTGGCGCCGCAATTAGCCGAAATCGGCGTCATCCTGCTGATGTTCGGCGTCGGCCTGCACTTCTCGCTCAAGGAACTGCTGTCGGTGCGCATGATCGCCATCCCTGGCGCGATCACGCAGATGGCGGCGGCCACCCTCATGGGGATGGGCCTGGGCACCGCGTTCGGTTGGCCGCTCGTGTCCAGTTTCGTGTTCGGCCTGGCGCTGTCGGTCGCCAGTACCGTCGTCCTGCTGCGCGCCTTGCAGGAGCGCCGGCTGGTGCAGACCGAGCGGGGCCGGATCGCCGTCGGCTGGCTGATCGTCGAGGACCTGGCGATGGTGCTGGCCCTGGTACTCCTGCCCGTGCTGGCACAGGCGCTCGGCGAACCTCGAAGCGGATCCAACGCGGCATGGGTGGTCCTCGCCACCACCCTGGGCAAAGTGGCCGCGTTCATCGCTTTCATGCTCGTCGTGGGTCGGCGGGTGATCCCGCTTGTCCTGCATTATGTGGCGCATACTGGATCGCGCGAGTTGTTTCGCCTGGCGGTGCTGGCCATCGCCCTCGGAGTCGCTTTCGGAGCGGCGAGCCTGTTCGGCGTTTCCTTCGCGCTCGGCGCTTTCTTCGCCGGCATGATCCTGAGCGAGTCCGAGCTCAGCCAGCGCGCCGCGGAGGAGACCCTGCCGCTGCGGGACGCCTTCGCCGTGCTGTTCTTCGTCTCGGTCGGCATGCTGTTCAATCCGGTCGTCTTGATCGAGCACCCCCTGCCGCTGCTGGGCACGATCGCCGTGATCGTGGTCGGCAAGTCGATCGCCGCGTTCCTGATCATCCGGATATTTCGCCACTCGACCACGACGGCGCTGACCGTCTCGGCCAGCTTGGCTCAGATCGGCGAGTTCTCCTTCATCCTGGCCGGCTTGGGCGTGAGCTTGAAGCTGCTTCCCGAAGCCGGCCGGGACCTAATCCTGGCCGCGGCGATCCTGTCCATCCTGGTGAACCCGATCGTGTTCGGCCTCGTCGGCCGATTGCTCGCTCCTCCGGCGGTACCCGAGGATCTCGAGACCGCCAAGCGACCGGACACGGATCTGGTGCCGACGGCGCTGACACGGCACGCCGTCATCGTCGGGTACGGCCGGGTCGGCCAGGCTCTCGCAGCGGGCCTCAAGGCGGCGAACCTCCCCATGCTCGTGATCGAGGATCAGGCACAGCGAGCGGAAAAGGCCCGGGCCGACGGCTTTGAGGCCTTGGTCGGGAACGCCGCCGCGGCCGAAGTCCTCCTGGCATCGGCGATCGCTTCGGCGGAGCATCTGTTCGTCGCCATCCCGAACGGCTTCGAGGCCGGTCAGGTCGTCGAGCAGGCCCGGCGCGCCAATGCCGCGCTCGACATCGTCGCCCGTGCCCATTCGGACGAGGAGGTGGTGTACCTGAAGGGGCGCGGCGCCAACGGGATCGTCATGGGCGAGCGGGAGCTCGCCCGCGGCATGCTCGACCATGCCCTGCAGCCGGATGCTTTCCCGGCCGCCGCGACCGGTGCCGAAGGCAAAGCATCCGTGCTCGGGCCGCGCGCTTCGACGTCCTGACCGCCTCCTTTGGAGCCGCTCACATTTTTCGGGAGGCCGGAATTAATAAACCGTGCTATGTCTTAATCGCTCACCTCGCGGTGGTTTGAGCGCTGGACGTTTATCATCGATAAAAGTGTTCGGTTGCAGGGCTCATTGGCGATTGGGTCTGTCGCGTGCTTTCGTGCGACAGTGCTTTCGATCTGGAGAAGACATGTCTGTTGGTACGGTTAAGTGGTTCAATGGCCAAAAAGGCTACGGGTTCATCCAGCCGGATGACGGCTCCAAGGATGTGTTCGTGCACATCTCGGCGGTCGAGCGTTCGGATCTGGGCAACCTGACCGAAGGGCAGAAGCTTTCCTATGACCTGGAAAAGGGTCAGCAGGGCAAGGTTTCCGCGGTTAATCTCCGCAGCGCCTAACGCGTGATAGGGAGCCGGCGGCGCTCCCCTTTCTCGGCGGTTGCAAAATTCGACCCTTGCGAAATCCGATCGGCGCCGGCTTCTCCTTCACCTTCCAAGCCGGCTTCGTAAGAACGGCTCGCCGTCACGCGGCGGCGGGGTTTAGTTCCCTGCAGCGCTGTGCGTAGCTGTCGCCGATGAAGGTTGGCTGCTTGTAAAGACCCTTCAGCCAGCTCGCGAGCAGACAGAGTTCCTCGAGGCGAACAACCTCGTCCAGGGCGCCATCCGGAAACCGGATGACGAAGGATTCCTGCAACCACTCCAATACCTGCTCGACCTGTTCGGTCGTCAGACCCAGGTCCGTCTCGAGTTCCGCCGTGCGGACCAGGACCTTCTCGTCGATCCCGTATTCGTCTCGCATGGCTTTGACGATCCATCGGAAGAGATGCATCCAGTTGGTGACGTCTGCGGCCGACCCCGCCATGGCGTTCCATTCCTTATTTCACGGCGATCTGTGGCGCCGCCGACGTCACGATGCACCATGGAAGTTAATGATCGCTCAACTTAGCGACCCGAATAATGAGCGAGGCACTTCGCCGTCGAACCACCCCATCGACAGCCCAATCACCCGACCACCGAAACTATGGCGCTAAACGGTTGACTAGCCGTGAAAATCACCGACACTGGGATTCAACCATGGCGGGAAAATCTTCGCGACCCCGAAGAAGATCGGCGATTTTTTACTTCGGGGAATAGCCCATGGCCGTGAAAGTGGTGGACCCGGTGACTGCCGAGAGCAAACGTTCAGCGCGTCCAGACAAAACACCGAACGGACCGCGTGCGAAAAAACACCCGATATCCGACGCGGTCCTGCTCAGCGTCCGGCAGCGCGCGTTGTTCGATTTGTGGCTGGCTTGCCGGAACGGCAAACCCATGCCGGCGCGGCAAGATGTCGATGTACTCGACCTCAAACCATGGCTCGGCGACCTGCATATGCTGAAGGCCGAGGGTGACGGCTCGGATTTTCGCTATCTCATCTTCGGCACCAATATCGCCCAATATATCGGCCGGGAGATGACCGGCAAATTGATGTCGGAGGCACCCGAGCCACGACTTGCGGCACTGACCATCGCCTCGTATCGGCGGGTCTGGCAGACCGGCATCCCCCATCTGATCAAACGCCCCTCCGTGGTCACCGGCTTCCGCGTTCAACAGGCTGTGCGAGATTATCTAGTGCTGCCGTTGGGCGAGGATGGCGTGCGGGTCAACCGGTTGATGGTTTTGCTGGAACTGCACCGACTGGGCAATGCCACCTCCGATTTCGTGGAGTTTTTCCCGCTCGACGGCAAGACCGCCGCCTACGCCCATTCCGTCGTCGATCTCGAACGGGAATTCTACCCCGAAACACCCACCGGTCATCCCTAGCGTCACTTTGTTGCGCTGCAGCGGAACGCTCCCGCGGGTCCGCCGTTAACCCACCGACAGCCGATTTAACGGCAAGGACCCCTCGGCCATGTGCCGATGGTCGGCTGTAAACCGGGAGGTGGAATGAAGATCGCTCAAGTCGCGCCGTTAATGGAAGCCGTTCCGCCGAAGCTCTATGGCGGGACCGAGCGGATCGTCGCGTATCTCACCGACGAGCTGGTGGCACTGGGGCACGACGTCACGCTGTTCGCCAGCGGAGACAGTGTCACGACCGCCCAGCTCGAACCGATGTGGCCAAGGGCCCTGCGGCTCGATGCGACGATACGCGACCATATGGCGCCGCTCGTCCTGATGCTGGAGAACCTCGCACGTCGTGTCGAGGACTTCGACATCGTGCATCTGCATATCGATTATTTCGGCTTTCCGGTACTCCGCCGTACCGGCATTCCCTATGTCACGACGCTGCATGGCCGGCTCGATCTGCCTGAATTGCGGCCGCTCTATACCGCGTTCGGCGACGTCCCCGTGGTATCGATTTCGGACTCGCAACGCCAGCCTCTGGCATCGGCGAACTACGTTGCCACGGTGCCGCACGGTCTGCCGCAGAACCTGCTGCGCGCCGGGTCGGGAGCCGGTGGGTATCTGGCTTTTCTGGGGCGGATTTCGCCGGAAAAAGCACCTGATGCTGCGATCCGAATCGCCGCCCGGTCCGGCCTGCCGTTGAAAATCGCGGCGAAGGTCGACGCTGTCGACCGGCTCTATTTCGCCGAGGTGATCGAGCCGCTGCTGAGCCAGGCGCATGTCGAGTTCATCGGCGAAATCGGCGATGAGGATAAGAGTGAATTCTTGGGCAACGCGGCCGGTTTGATCTTCCCGATCGCCTGGTCCGAGCCCTTTGGCTTGGTGATGATCGAGGCCATGGCATGTGGCACGCCGGTGATCGCGATGCGCAACGGATCGGTTCCGGAAGTGATTGACGAGGGCATTACCGGCTTCATCGTCGGCAATGAGGACGAAGCAGTGGCCGCCGTCAAAAAGCTGCCGAGCCTGGAACGCCCGCGCATCCGGCAGGTCTTCGACAAGCGCTTCACGGCGCGCCGGATGGCCGAGGATTACGTCCAGATCTATCGCCGACTGATCGCGGGCAAGCACCTCTTGCGGGAGGCCATCTGACCTCGTGGCACCACCGCAGCCCCCTATCAATCCGAAGCCCCGGAGTTCGTGACCCCTTGACGGGACAACTCGCCTCCCAGCTCGACGCGCCGCCGTCACCGGCCGCGACCTATCGGCCGCGCGTCTTGAAAAACGCCGACACCTTCGCCGTGCTGGATCCGTTCGGCAATATCCAGGCGAGCGGGCCATCCGCGGAAGGCGTCTTCTTTCGGGACACCCGATACCTCGCCTATTCGGCGCTGACCATAGACGGCATCCGGCCGCTGTTGTTGTCCTCGACCGTGACCGAGGACAACGCGATGCTGGAAGTCGATCTCGCCAACCCCGAGCTAACCATGCCGGGCGACCACCGTCTGGCCAAGGAGACGGTGCATATCCTGCGCTCCATCGTGCTGGGCACGGATACGGTCTTCGAGACCTGGTATCTGGAAAACTTCGGCGAGCTGACCGCGGAGTTTTCGCTCGGGCTGAGCTACGATGCGGACTTCGTCGATATGTTCGAGGTGCGCGGGTCAATCCGACCACGGCGCGGCTTGTTGCTGCCGGACGAGGCGCGACCGGCTGGTCCGGTGCTGGCCTATGGCGGTCTCGACGACACCGTGCGCCGGGCGTCTTTCGAATTCGATCCGCCGCCCGACATGGCGGGGACGCGGCGGAGCGCCCGCTGGTCGATCAAGCTACCACCCGGCGGCAGCCGGACCATTGGCATGACGCTCCATTGCGAACAGCAAGGTGTAGCACCCAGCAGCGCATCGCGGGAAGCGAGCATGGCAGTGGCGGCCGTCCGGGCGGGCCAGCGACAGGCGCGCGCCGCGGGGCTGCACAGCAGCAACGAGGCGTTCAACGACTGGTTGAACCGGTCACGCGCCGATCTCGACATGTTGGTGACCGAGACGCCGCAAGGGCTCTACGCCTATGCCGGCATCCCGTGGTTCTCCACCGCCTTCGGCCGCGACGGCATCATCACGGCCTTGGAGTGCCTCTGGCTGGACCCGACCTTGGCATCAGGCACCTTGCGGTTTCTGGCCGCGAACCAGGCGACGGTGCTGGATCCGGCGGCGGATGCCGAACCGGGTAAGATCCTGCACGAGACGCGCAAGGGCGAGATGGCGATCCTGGGCGAGGTGCCGTTCAGCCTCTATTACGGCAGCGTCGATTCCACCCCGCTCTTCGTCATGCTGGCGGCCGCCTATTTCGAGCGCACCGCCGATCTCGATCTCATCCGAGAGCTATGGCCGAACATCGAGGCGGCGCTTGGCTGGATGGCGCGCTACGGCGACCCGGATGGCGACGGCTTTCTCGAATACGATCGGAAGTCCGTGAACGGCCTGGTGAACCAGGGCTGGAAGGATAGCAAAGACGCGGTCTTCCATGCCGATGGCACCTTGGCCGAAGCGCCGATCGCGCTCGCGGAAGTGCAAGCCTATGCCTATGCCGCCTATCGCGGTGCCGCCGACCTCTCGATCGCTCTCGGCGACGCCGCGCGGCACAGCGACCTTTGCGCGGCGGCGGAAACCCTGAGGCAACGGTTCGAGGCGGCCTTTTGGCTGGAGGATCTCGGCACCTATGCACTGGCGCTCGACGGCGCCAAGCGGCCGTGCAGGGTGCGCGCATCCAATGCCGGCCACGTGCTGCTGGGCGGTCTCGCATCGGCGAGCCGGGCGAAGCGGGTGGCCGAGACGCTGATGAGCGACACATCGTTCTCGCGCTGGGGGATCCGCACGATCGCCAAGACCGAGGCCCGCTACAACCCGATGTCCTATCACAATGGATCGGTCTGGCCGCACGATAACGGCATGATCGCCCTGGGCTTCGGCCGCTATGGCCTGCGGGAACCGTTGCTCCGCCTGCTGACCGGGTTGTTCGACGCGGCGCTGTTCATGGACCTTCGCCGCATGCCCGAGTTGTTCTGCGGTTTCGACAGACGGTGGGGCACCGGGCCGACCGGCTATCCGGTAGCCTGCAGCCCGCAGGCCTGGTCCTCGGCCACGGCGTTCGCCGGTCTGGGTGCCATCCTAGGCATCTCGTTCGCGCCGCAACTCGGCCAGATCCATTTCACCCGACCAATCTTGCCGACCTGGATGGATGATCTGCTGATCACCAATCTTAAGGTCGGAGACACCCATGTCGACCTGAAGCTTCGCCGTAGGGATGAAACCGTCGCAATCGAGGTCGTCCGGCAGGACGGACCGGTCAAACTGGTGTTCACCACCTAGCAGGCCCTGGGTCGCACCGTTCCCCGAGGGCCTTGGATTGCACGTCAGCGTGCCAGGATGTTGGTTCGCCGACGCCTTCGACCGGGCCCATTAACCGGAGGCCTTATGTCTTTGCCGACTTACGCATCGCGCGGTCCCGCCCGCTTTCTGCTGCACTATGTCGGACGCCGGTTGCTCGGCCATCTTGTCGTATTGATAGCCGTCCTCGCCGCCGTCGGCTGCGCGATCGGCTCGCAATACGCCGTCAAGAACCTGGTCGATGTTCTGAGCATGGGCAAGCCGACGGACCGCCAATTAGCAATGGCGGTAACCCTTCTGCTTGGCCTCGTTGCCGGCGACAATTTGCTTTGGCGGGTCGCGGGGTGGGTGGCGACCTATGTCTTCGTCGCAGTCGGCGGTGATCTGCGCCTCGATCTCTTCAAGCATCTGTCGGGCCATGGCACCCAATACTTCACCGATCAGTTTCCCGGTGCCTTGGCCGGACGGATCACCACCGCCGCCAACGCATCTTTCACCATCGAAAACTCGCTGACCTGGACGACGATCCCACCGGCCATCGCCGTGCTCAGCAGCATCGGCTTGCTGGGCATCATCGATTGGCAAATGACAGCCGTCCTAACCGTCATCGTCATGGTGCTGGGCGCGGTGATCGGCCGGCTAGCCATCCGCAATAACCATCTTCACGAGCGGTTCGCAGGAAAAGCGGCCGCGGTCAGCGGCGAATTGACCGATGTCGTCAGCAATATCGGGTTGGTGCGCACCTTCGGCGCCGCCGGTCGCGAACATGCCCGCTTGGAAAAGCGCATCCAAGGCGAGATGTCGGCGCAGCGGGCCAGCCTGAAATCGATCGAGCGGCTGCGCCTGTTCCATGCCCTCTCGGTGTTCGTCGTGACCGCTGGCGTGCTGGTCTGGTCGATCATGCTGTGGCGCGGGGGCGGCATCACAACGGGCGATGTGGTGTTGACGACGACACTGGGTTTCACGGTGCTGCACGCGTCGCGTGATCTCGCCATGGCCCTGGTCGATGTCGTCCAACAATTCGCCAAGCTTGGCGAGGCGGTGCAGGTCCTGGCCCTGCCGCACGAGATGAAGGACGCGCCCGATGCGGCGCCGCTGATCAAGCTCGGCGGCTCGATCACCTTCGACTCCGTATCGTTCAGCTATCCCAACGGCGAGCGGGTGCTGCAGGAGTTCAAGCTGGTCATTCCCGCCGGCCAGAAAGTCGGTCTGGTCGGCAGGTCGGGCGCCGGCAAATCGACGATCTTCGCCCTGCTACAACGGTTCTACGACCCGGAATACGGCCATGTGCTGATCGACGAGCAGAACATCGCCCATGTCACGCAAGAGAGCCTGCGGCAATCGATCGCGCTGGTTCAGCAGGACATTTCGCTGTTCCACCGTTCGGTGCTGGAGAACCTGCGCTATGGCCGGCCGGATGCGACGGATGCCGAGGTGTATCAGGCGGCCGAGGCGGCCCGATGCACGGAATTCATCGCTCGGTTGCCGGAAGGCTTCGACACCGTCGTCGGCGAGCGCGGTCTGAAGCTGTCGGGCGGCCAGCGCCAACGGCTGGCGATCGCGCGCGCATTTCTGCGGGACGCCCCGATCATCCTCTTGGATGAGGCGACCTCGGCACTTGACACCGAATCCGAGCAATCGATCCAGGAGGCGCTGATGCGCCTGCTGAAAGGCCGCACGGTGGTGGCGATCGCCCATCGGCTCTCGACGCTCAACTCGTTCGACCGGATCGTCGTGCTGGAGCGGGGGCGGATCATCGAGGATGGCGTGCCGGCCGAGCTGGTGCGGAGCAAGGGCGTCTACAGCAAGATGTACGGCCGGCAGTTCGCGGGAACGGCGGCCCCTTGAGATGAGCTGTCGGGGTGTCACACTGGCGACAGCGCTGTTGCTGTCGCTGTCGACAACCATCCCGGCCGGGGCCGAGGATCCACCGCCGGTGCCCGCCCAAGCACCCGCACCCTCGGCACCGCCGGCGTCA
>DATMGU010000057.1:0-4582 GCA_035555315.1 Allostellaceae bacterium | reverse complement strand
GCCAGCCAGCTCATGATCAGCAATGTCCCGCCGGTCGGCGCGGCCAAAGGAAACAGGCTATGCCCGGCAAACTGGCGCAATGTCAGATCGCCTGCGAAAAGTGCAGCGGCTGCCACGAAGCCGAACGCCGCCGCGATGCCGATTTTGCTGTGAACGAGACCGCGCTCGGTGAGCGCCACGGCGCCCAGCACGGCCGCGGCATGAAACAGCAGCATCGAGGACGCCGCGCCGAGCCGCGCGGCATCCGCCTCGTGCGCCGAGAGCGCCGCCAGGATGACGCCGTCGGCGCCCATGATACCGGCGAGGATGATCAGGATGCGCCAGATGCGCAACATCAGGAGCGCTCCGCCAATAGCCGCACGATCGCGCCGCGCAGCTCCGCCATCCCGGCGCCGCTGCGCGACGACGTCGCCAGCACGTCGGGAAAGGCGGCGGGATGTTTTGCGAGCGCCGCCGCGGTCTCGGCGATACGCGCGGTCAATTCGGCCGGCTTGACCTGGTCGGCCTTGGTCAGCACGACCTGGTAGCTCACCGCGGCCTTGTCGAGCGTCGTGAGCACGTCGAGATCGACGTCCTTCAGCCCGTGTCGTGAATCGATCAGCACATAGACCCGCGCCAGCGAGCTGCGGCCTTGCAGGAATTTATGGATCAGCGCGGTCCAGGACGCGACCTTGGTCTTGGGCGCCGCGGCGTAGCCATAGCCGGGCATGTCGACGAGCCGCAGCCCGGCTTTTTCCGGGCCTTCGAAGAAGATCAGTTCCTGGGTGCGGCCCGGCGTATGCGAGGTCCGCGCCAGCGCGTTGCGGCCGGTCAGCGCGTTGATCAGCGAGGACTTGCCGACATTGGAACGGCCGGCGAAGGCGACCTCCAGGCCCGCCATCGGCGGCAGCGTTTCGATCGAGGGCGAGGCCCAGACGAATTGCCAGTCGCCGGCGAACAGCTTTCGTCCCTGTTCGATCAGCTCCGCATTGGTGTCGGCGGTCATGCGCGAAGCCTCGATGATAATTCCTCGTGGTGAGGAGGCGCTTCTTCAGCGCCGTCTCGAACCATGAGGCCCCCATGGTTATTTTGGGCCCATCCTTCGAGACGCGGCCAAGAGGCCGCTCCTCAGGATGAGGAGGAGTTGGTGGATCGAGCCGAGCCTACGTCGCCTTCTTCGGCGTGAAGGTGGCCTTCAGATTGTCGAACAGCTCCACCTTCACGCCATTGCGGCGCATGATGAAGCTCTGTTGCAGCACCGAGAGCAGATTGTTCCAGGCCCAGTAGATCACGAGCCCGGCCGGGAAGCCCGCCAGCATGAAGGTGAAGATCAAGGGCATCCAGTCGAAGATCATCTTCTGGGTCGGATCCGGCGGCGACGGGTTCAGCTTCATCTGGAACCACATCGTGATGCCCATGATGATCGGCCAGATGCCGAGCACGAGATACGCGCCGATATGCGGACCGAGGGTCGCGATCGGATCGAACGGGATCAGTCCGAACAGGGTGAAGAGATTGGTCGGATCGGGCGCGGAGAGGTCCTTGATCCAACCGTAGAACGGCGCGTGCCGCATCTCGATGGTGACGAACAGCACTTTATAGAGCGAGAAGAACACCGGGATCTGCAAGGCGACGGGAAGACAACCGGCGATCGGGTTGATCTTCTCCTTCTTGTAGATCTCCATCATCTCCTGCTGCTGCTTCACCTTGTCGTCGGGAAAGCGCTCTTTCAGCGCCTGCAGCTGCGGCTGCACCGACTTCATCTTCGCCATCGAGGCATAGGATTTGTTGGCGAGCGGGAAGAACAGCAATTTCACGATCACCGTCACCAGCAGGATCGCGATGCCGAAATTGCCGACCAGGTGGTAGAAATAGTCGAGCGCCAGGAACATCGGCTTGGTGATGAAGTAGAAGTGTCCCCAGTCGATCAACAGATCGAAATGGTTGAGGTTGAGCTGCTGGTTATAGCCGCCGAAACCGACCAGCGGAAAGTTGACGCCGACCACGCTGACTTCCTTGGCGCCCGCGAACACGCGGGCATTGGCCGAGCCGACGCCGCCGATGTTGACCGTCTGTGCCGGCCCCATGTAGTCCGCCTGGTAGCGCTTCTGCCGCCCGCCGGTGGAGAAATGGGCGTTGGTCAGGGTGAGATTGGTGTCGGGCAGCAGCGCCGCCGCCCAATATTTATCGGTGATGCCGAGCCAGGCATTGCTGACGCCGCGGAACAGGTAGCCCTTGGAGTCCGGATTGTCCTCCAGCGGCTTGGCGTCGTCGACATTCTTGTAGGTCAGCTCCTGCAGACCACTGTCGCCGACATAGCCGATGAAGCCTTCGTGCAGGATCGAATAGCCCGAAACCGGCGGCGTGCCGCCGCGTGAGATCAGCGCATAGGGATAGAGCGTCACCGGCGCATTGCTGACATTGGTGACGTCGTCGCGGATGGTGAAGAGGTAGTGGTCGTCGATCGCGATGGTGCGGCGGAAGGTGAGGCCGTCGCCATTGTCGTATTTCAGCACCACCGGGCCGTCGGGCGAGAGGCTGTTCGACCCTTCCTGCTGCCAGACCGTGTTGATGTCGGGAATCCGGACCGCCGATCCCGCGGCGGGGACCCAGCCGAACTCCGTGTAATAGGGGCTCGCCGTGTTCGACGGCGAGAACAGCACGATCGGCGGCGAATTGGGGTCGACGGTCTCGCGGAACTGCACCAGCGACAGATCGTCGATGCGTCCGCCCTTCAGCGCGATGCTGCCGGTGAGGCGGGGGGTGTCGATCTTGACGCGCGGGCTCGACGCGATCGCGGCGTCGCGGGCCACGATCGGCACCGTGGCCGCCACAGGCGTCTGGGCCGGCGTATTGGCTGATGTCGCGGGCGCCGCCGGCGCCGCTGGGTTTGCGGCCTGGGGTTGCGTCTTCGTCAATTCGCTCTGCGCCTGCTGGGTGGCGCGCTGCCGCTCCATCTGCGGCATGTTGTAGAAATATTGCCAGGCGATCAGCACGATGCCGGACAGAATGACGGCGAGGATGGTGTTGCGATTGTCGGTCATCGGTCAGGATCTCGTCATTCAATTCGGTTGGCGGCCCGCGCGTGGCCCGCGGTCCTCGCGGGCTGTCGGTCGAGGCGTTTGAGCGCAGTACGAAAATCGTCGAGCAGGGCCGCAAAATCCCGGGTCAGCGCCGCTCGGCGGCCGACCAGCACATAATCATGATGCGGCCGCATCGCCACGATGTCGGTCCGCTTCACCACCTCGCGGAGCCGGCGCCGGATGCGGTTGCGCTCGGTGGCAGTGCCGTTCTTCTTGGTGACGGTAAATCCGACCCGGATCGGGCCTAAATCGTCGCGGCGGCGGCTTTGCAAGGTAAACGCGGCGCTAGAGACCCGCGCGCCATCGGCAACAGCGAGGAAGTCCGCCCGCTGTCTCAGCCGATCCATAATTGAGGTCTCCGGAGATGTCCGGCTCAGGCGCTCAGACGCTTGCGGCCGCGGGCGCGGCGCGCGGCCAGAACCTTGCGGCCTCCGGTCGTGGCCAAGCGGGCGCGGAAGCCGTGACGGCGCTTGCGCACCAGTTTGCTGGGTTGATAAGTCCGCTTCACGGGTCTTTCTCCGCTGGCCGGGCAATTTGCCTGTTGGCAGCAATCTGCCTGCTGGCGATTCGCCTGTTGGAATGAGAGCTAAGTCCGGTGGTGTGAACCGGCCCAAACCGGGGCCGTTTTTCGGCCCAAATGAGCCGCCCCGGCCGGACCGGGCACCATGGACAATTGGTCGCGGCTTATACGGGACCGACCGGTTTTCGTCAATCTGGCGAGGTGCGCCGCAAAATCCGGCAAAACCGCAATTTCCTACAATATCAAACCGTCGCAATTGCCTAGAATATATCGATTCTCGCGGTGTTTTCGAAAGGTGAGGATGGCGGCCCCATGACCCCCACCTTAGATCATCAGAGATCCGACATTAGCGATCCGTAATTTGACCCCTCAGGGGAGCCGACCGCATTCTGGAATCGGGCCATCGAAAGCGAATATGGTGTCATCGACTGAGCAACAGCCGACAATGGAGAGGCCGCAGGCGAAATTGCCACGCCAGCTCGGCCTTTCGGGCAAGCTTTTGCTGCTGACCATTCCGCTGGTGATGATCGCCGGAATACTGATTTACGTGCCCGCGATCGCGAATTTCAGGATGAACCGGCTCAACGACCGCCTGGCGGCGGCCAACACGGCCGCGCTGGTGCTCGATGCCGCGCCGCTCGGCATGGTTCCGGATTCGCTGGCGCGGCAGATCCTGACCAGCATCGGCGCGCGGGCGGTGGCCATCAAGATGGGGCAGCAAAGACGGCTGCTCGCCAGCGCCGACCTGCCGGCCGCGATCGACCATGACATCGACATGCGGACGATGACGGTGTGGTCGGCGATCGTCGATTCCTTCGAGACCATGCTGGAGACTGGCAACCAGGCGATCCGCGTGGTCGGACCTGCGCCCGGCGGCGCGCAATTCATCGAGGTGGTGATCGACGAGGCGCCGCTGCGCCAGGCGATGTACCGGTTTTCCCGCAACCTGGTGCTGCTGTCGCTGGTGATCTCGATTCTGACCGCGGCCCTGGTCTACTTC
>DATMGU010000056.1:0-6162 GCA_035555315.1 Allostellaceae bacterium | reverse complement strand
TATTGGTCGAACAGAATGCCTTCATGGCGCTGGAAATCGCGCAGATGTCCTACGTGCTGCAATCCGGAGAGATCGTGCTGTCCGGCCCCGGCCCCGAACTGATCACGACCGACGCCGTCCGCGAGGCTTATCTGGGCTCGTGACGGGAGGGGCTGTGGGCCGGCCGAGATACGATGTCCGCTTGATATGCGATCCGTAACCTTAGGCTTCCGGTCGCAGTTGCCCCTTCATCAGCATGAGAACGCAGAGAGCGTGCTTCATGTCGCGATCTGCAGGAGTTGTTGCTGCACGCCAGTTCTCGATTACGCGCCCCACACGAGTTCGCAGCAAACGCGCGTCGGTTTCACTCAACTGCTTGTTCATGTCATAATCAGCGTCGTGACGTTTAGCTTGTGCGTCCGAGAACGCCTTTGCAAGATCCTGAACAAACATGGGCGTGACGACGCGCCCAACCGCCCCACCTGCTGGATGCAGAAAATCCTCGATAGACGCATCGACATGAGTGCCGCGCACCTTGTTGAGGGCCGTAAGAGTGCCTTTGTGCGAAATCAAACGCGCTAGAATACGCCGCCTTGTGCGTAGCTTGTTGGATGTGCCAATGACGCGGATGCCCACCTCTTCCAAAACGAAGTGGAAAATCGCGTAGTACGTGGTCGAGATGCTCCGACGGATCCGTGCACTGGGCAGAGGTCCGCGCTGACCGCTGCGTCGCGCCAAAAGGCGGCGCGACGCAGCCAGCAGTTCAGCATCATAAGTTGGCATTAAGCTGCGTCTACGAAGCGCACGCTAGGATAGCGCTCATCGACCGCGCCGACAGCGCCCTCTATTGTTTCGAGAAGGGCCTCCAGATCTGCGTCGGTTGTCTCCTTGCTCGGTCCTAATTGAACAATAACACGGAGAAAATTTGTGCCGTCGTCATCACGGTCAGCCTCAAGGGTAATGCCGGCCACATTCACTTTTGAGGCTGATGACTTTGTTGCTTCAACGACACGGCCTTTGATGGCCTCGAGGTCGGCCATAGTGGATGCCTTACAGTTCGACAATCAAACGGCAATTTAGCACGAAAAGATGTGACAGGGGAATTTGGTGCCCCGCCAGCCCATGGAGAATGTCGGCCTTCAGGAGCTAGGCAATTCGCCCCGGGGTTGTCCACTTTTCATGGTCTTTCTGCTCAAGGGCCGTCTCGAAGCGAGCCGTATGCCGCCGCACATCATTCTTTCTACGATCGCGGAATTCCTCATCGTAGGCGGACGCACTCGACCGCAGGGAATCGCAGTTCCGGCAAAGTTTGGCGCGCCCTACTGGATTCGAACCAGTGACCCTCGGCTTAGAAGGCCGATGCTCTATCCAGCTGAGCTAAGGGCGCCCGTGATCGCCAATGATAGCACAGCTAACTCAACGGATTCGATCGTACTTGAAGTTATCCGCATATGCCTTCGGCTTCAGCGTGCGGCCATGCGGTTCCTCGATCGAATAGTCGAGGCCGTGCTTGTCGGCATAGGCCTTGGCCTCGTCCAGCGTATCGAAGCGCAACCGGATCTGGTTCAGCGTGTCGGCGGCGCTGATCCAGCCCATCAGCGGCTCCGCCTGGCGGCGCGAGGCCTGCTCGAACTCCAGCACCCATTTCTTGGTGTTGGCGGTGCCGGACGACATGGCGGTCTTCGCGGGGCGCAGGATACGGGCGGTCGCCATGATGGCAAATCTCTCCTCGACGAAGGCGGCTCTACCGAAACCGGCGGTGGTCGGGGCGAGAGGATTCGAACCTCCGGCCCCCTGCTCCCAAAGCAGGTGCTCTACCAGGCTGAGCTACGCCCCGACACCACCGCGGTCGCATGCTTTTACGGGATCGGGAGGCTACCGCGCAATGCGAACGCGCGATACCAGGCCCGCTTAGCCGCCGCCTCAGCTCGGATGCTTATCCTTGTCGGTGCTGTTGTCCTGCTTCGGCGCCGGCTTTGGCGCGGGTTTGGGGGCCGTCACAGGGGGAGCCGGATGGGCGGCCACCGGTTGTGCCTTGGGGGCGGCCTGTTGTGGTGCCGGCTTCGGGGCCGCGGCAGGATGCGGGGCTGGGGTCGGATGCGGAGCAGGAGCCGGCTGAGCCGCCGCCGCGACATGAGGGGCCGCCACGGCGGGCTGGGCGACGGCCGGCTGCTTGGGCGGTGTGGGCGGCGTCGGCACCCGGGGCGGCGCGACCCGAGGTATGGAGGCGGTCTGCACCGGATGCGATGCCGGAGCGGTCGGTGCTACCGGTGATCCGGGCGTCTTGCTGGCAGGTTGGTTTCCGGCAGGTTGGTTTCCAGCAGGTTGGTTTCCAGCCGCCTGGGCGATCGCCGCCCGATTGGTGCTCACCGGAGTCGCCGGGGGAGCAGCGGCCGGCCGGCCGGCTTGCGTGGCTGGCACCGGGGTATTCGCGGCGTGACCGGTGGGCGCCTGGCCGCTCGCGGCACGGGCTTGCGCGGCCTGGGCGTTGGGCGGCGGGATCGTCGGCCGGCCGATCGCGGGGGTCGATCCGGTCGCCGCTTGCCCTGGCTGACCCGGTTTCGGCACGGTTAGCGCGGTCCGCGTGGGGGGCGACGCGGGCTGTCCCGACGTCGTTTGCGCCGGTCTCGCCTGCCCGACATTGGCCGGCGCGGCGCCGGCCGGTGCGACATTGGCCGGTGCGACACTAGCTTGCCCCGGAGCGGCGACGCCCCCCGGCCGGGTGCCGGTGAACGAGGCGGGATGGATCGCGGGGCCCGGGCGCGACGCATGGGCGTAGGCCGCCTGCTCCTGCGGGGTGACGGCCCCGCCGGCGGCGCGGACGACGGCGGGGGTCGCACCACGGGTGGCGAGGGTCGGCGTGACCGGCGCGTTGGCGGCCGCGACCGGGGCGGATGCCAGCGCCTGGGGCGGTACGCGCACCGCCGCCGTCGAGACCGGCTGCGACGCGGTCATCGCCGTCGCCGGCACCACGGTCGCCGCCGCCTGGTTGACGTAGTTGTTGACCGTCACGTTCTTCTGCACGGTGATGTTGGTCACCGAGCTGACATTGACATTGCGCACGTAATTTTGGCTGACCGGATAATACGGGTGATAGACCTCGTGGGGGCCGAGCGGGATCCAGCCGACCGCGGCGCCGACACCGATGCCGATACCGACTCCAACGCCGATCGCGACCCCGCTAGGACGCCAATCGCCGCCGCCGACGAAGGCGACCAGCGCCGGCGCGTAGACCGGGTGCTCGACGACCTCGCCCGGGGTCCAGGCCCAGCGATCCTCGATACGCACCCAGCGGCCGTAATGGAACGGCGCGAAGCCCCAAGGGGCGTCATCCACCCAGGTCCAGCCCCAGGGAGCGACGAAGGCCCAGTGGCCCTCGCGATAGGGCGCCCAGTCGGCGCGCACTTGCGGGTACCAGACCGGGCCGTAATCCGGCGTCTGGCGCCAGCTGCCGTGATCGTCCAGGTCCTGATAGCCAACCACCTCCGGCGAGACATAGCGGGGGGCCGCCGCCGGCGCCGGCCGTTCCTGGCTGGCCACCCAGCGGTCGAAATCCTCGGGCTGGATCGTCCCAACCGATGCCTGCAGGCTGTCGGTGCCGATGATCCTCGCCTCCTGGTTGGCGTTGACGGTGAGGTCGGTATTGGGGCCGACGAACTCGGCGGAGCCTTGGAACACGGTCAGCAGCATCGGATCGCCATTGGCCCCGGCATCCAGCCGATAGCGGCCCGGCTGATTGATCCGCACGGTGCCCTGCGGCGTCGACAGCTGATAGCTTTCGCCATCGTTCAGCGCGTCGAGGCGGAAGGAGATGGCGCCCTGCGGCACGGTCGCTTGAAAAGTTCGATCATCCAGCGCGCCGACATCGACCTCGGTCGACCCGTTCATGCGCAGGGTGGCGGCACCGACCTGCAGGGCGGCGTGAGCACCGGGCTCCGTCCAATAGGAATAACCGCCGGTCACCGGATAGTTCGGCGTCGCGGCATCCCAGTGATCCTCATCCGCGGAATGCATCGACACGCTGCCATCGACCTGCGCGATGCGGCCGACCCGCGCCGGCGGATCATCCGCTTGGGCCGGGGTCCACGCCGCGACGCCAGCACCGAATAAGCTTGTACTGACGAGCACGGTGGAAAATTTTCGCAGCAGCGGAAATTTAAGGTCCATCATATCAGCACCCTCGGTCGGCCACGGGCGATGCCCGGTGGACTCATGGTGAAAAGCGGTCGATGCCCTGGCGTTTCCCGTCGAACTCGGGGGTCTGACTGGGTAGACCAAGACGCGGCACGTAGTTTTACGTGTCAGAATGACAACGGGCCGGTGTCATTTTTTGCTCCCGGATAACGTTTATTTAATATTTGCCGCTCTCTAGAAGCGAGAGTATGCGGCACCGCGCGATGCCCATCCCCAGCGAAACCTCGCTCCTTTGGGCGGCCTCGTGCTAAGCGGTGCGGCCGATGACGCAGCACCGAGACATCACGCCGATCATGCCTACCCGCCCCGCCGCCCCCTCCTCCCCACGCCGCCGATGAAGGTCGATCTTTTCGATTTCGAGCTGCCGCGGGATCGCATCGCCCAGCGGCCGGCGGAGCCGCGCGACTCGGCACGGCTGCTGCACGTGGCGGCCACGGGCCTGGCCGATCGGTGGATCGCCGACCTGCCCGATCTGCTGTCGCCGGGAGACCTTCTGGTACTGAACGATACGCGGGTGGTCCCTGCCCGGCTGATCGGCCGGCGCGGTGCCGCGACCGTGTCCGTCACCCTGCATCAACAGCGGACGGCCGATACCTGGCGCGCGTTCGCCAAGCCGGCGAAGCGGCTGCGAGTCGGCGACGAGGTGGTCTTCGCCGAAGCATTTACCGCCCGGGTGATCGATAAGCCGGAGACCGGCGACGTCGTGCTGCGGTTCGATCGGGGCGGCGCTGAGTTGTTGGCGGCCTTGCACGCGCATGGCACGATTCCGCTGCCGCCCTATATCCGGGGCGGCGTGGCCGATGCGCGCGACAGCGACGACTATCAGACGGTATTCGCCCAGGTCGAGGGCGCTGTGGCGGCACCGACCGCGGCGCTGCATTTCACCGACACGCTGCTGCGGCGCCTGGCGGCGCGTGGCATCGGCCAGGTCACCGTCACCCTGCATGTCGGCGCCGGCACCTTCCTGCCGGTCAAGGTCGAGGATACCGACCAGCATGTCATGCATGCCGAAACCGGTGTCGTGACCGACGCGACGGCGGCGGCGATCAACGCCACGCGCGCGGCCGGCGGCCGGATCGTCGCCATCGGCACGACCAGCTTGCGGCTGATCGAAAGTGCCGTGGACACGACTGGCCTGGTGCGGCCCTTCGCCGGCGAGACGCGGCTGTTCATCACGCCGGGTTACCGGTTTCAGGCGATCGATCGGCTGCTGACCAATTTCCACCTGCCGCGATCGACCCTGTTCATGCTGGTCGCGGCCTTCGCCGGCCTGCCGCGCATGCGGGCAGCCTATGCCCATGCGGTCGCGGCGGGCTATCGCTTCTACTCCTACGGAGATGCCAGTTTGCTTGAGCGTGAGGACACCCCATGACCGAGCCTGGGACTGATGAGGCCGGGACCGCCGCGTTCGGCTTCACCCTGCTCGGCCGCGACGGCGCCGCGCGCCGGGGCCGCATCGCAACGGCTCATGGCACGATCGAGACACCGGCCTTCATGCCGGTCGGCACCGCCGGCACGGTCAAGGGCATGACCCCGGAGGCGGTCGCCTCGACCGGTGCCGAGATCCTGCTGGGCAATACCTATCACCTGATGCTGCGGCCGGGTGCCGAGCGGGTCGAGCGGCTGGGCGGGCTGCATCGGATGATGAACTGGGCAAAGCCGATCCTTACCGATTCCGGCGGATTCCAGGTCATGTCGCTGACCGGGCTGCGCGAGTTGACCGAGAAAGGCGTCGTGTTCCGCTCCCACCTCGACGGCAGCAAGCATGAACTCACCCCCGAGCGCTCGATCGACATCCAGCGCATGCTGGATGCGGACATCACCATGGCGCTCGACGAATGCACGCCGCACCCCTCCAGCTACGAGACGACCGAGACCTCGCTCGGCCTGTCGATGCGCTGGGCGGAACGCTCGAGGGCGGCCTTCGTGCCGCGCCCCGGCTATGGCCTGTTCGGCATCGTCCAGGGCGGCGTGCATCTGGATCTGCGG
>DATMGU010000055.1:0-2503 GCA_035555315.1 Allostellaceae bacterium | reverse complement strand
ATGGCCCAGAACGGAGCGATGGCAGCCCCTAATGCGGTACCCGCCAGCGTCAGGGCCGCGAGGGCGATGACGCTGGGCCCGTTGGCATAGGCAACCAGCAAGGCGCCCGCGGCGACGAATGCCGGAACGGCCATGTGTAGGAAGCGCTCCTGATGACGATCCGAATGATGGGCGTTGAAGATCAGTCCAGTGGCGTTCCCGATCCAGGGAAGGGCGACAATGATGCCTGTAGCCGTCGGCCCAAATCCGCTTAACCCATGAACGATTTGCGGGAGCCAAATGGAGAGGCCGTAGTTCCCTGCGAGGAGGCAAAACCAGATCAGCGCGCAGAACCACGTTACCGGATCGCCCAACGCGGCCCATCGGCCGGCACCAAGCTCATCGCGGTTTGGACCAGCCGGCGGTCTTGCATGCGATCGGAGAAAGTGGCGCTCGTCCTCGGTTAGCCACTTCGCCCGGTCGGGCGCATCCGGGAAATACGCCAAGGCAAAGGCTGCCAGGAGCAGCGCGGGCGTCCCTTCCATCAAAAACATCCAGCGCCAGCCCTCCCACCGCAGCGGATTGGCCATTTCTAACAGCCATCCCGAGAGAGGCGCGGCGACAACGAGCGACACCGCGACCGTGGCGATCGGCACCGCGAGGATCAGCGCACGATATTTTTCCGTAGTCCAACTGCTCAGATAGATCATCAGCCCCGCAACAAGTCCCGCGGCGGCTATCCCGACAGAGAAGCGCAATACATAAAAGACAAAGGCCGTGTGGATGAAGGCCATGCTGCTGGCCGAAATTCCCCAGAAGAAGGTGATCATCGCAAGCCAGCGACGAATCCCAATGCGCCGCAGCCACATGACACTTGGCAATTTGGCACTTACGTATCCGATAAAGAGCACGCCCGCGCCAAATCCGAATTGAGTGCTGCTGAACGCCAAGTCAGCATTCATCTGGAGAGCAGCGAAGCCGACATTTGCGCGATCTATTGAATCTAGAAAAATGAAAGTGGTGGCAGGGAGCACCAAGCGCAGGATTATTTTCTTTCCAAGTACGGCTTCCAGCTCGTCGCCCATTCCTCATTCCCTGTTTGGGCGGCGTTTTATCGCGCACCTCGTGTGCGGCCGTCAGTATTGATTGACGCTCTGTGCCGATTGCCTTTCTAAGTAGGGGTGGCGACCAAAGTTAACCAGTCCGTATCGGGCATAGCCTTATTCGGAATTGGGATGGCCCGGAGCGGCTCTGTCATCCGTGGATGGCCCGTGCCGCTCCGCGCCGGAGGCGGTGATTAGCCGGGATGGGTTGATATCGATTCGGTCGGTGGCTGGAGACTTCCACATTCGTGGAATCGTTCCAGCTCAGGTAAAGCGTGGCGCGCGAGCGACGGCGAGCTCGCACCGTATCGTGCGAAAGCCTAGGCGGACGGAGGTCAGTCGCCATTTACGTGAAATTGACGAGGCTTCCGCTGAAAACGTTTTTCAGGCCGACGACCCCTTCGTGCCGATCCGGTCGAGTGCCGCCAGCACGTCCTGTGGCAAGTCGAACTCGGCGACCGCGAGGTTTTCCCGCAGGTGTCCGATCGACGAGGTGCTGGGGATCAGCAGGATATTGGGCGTCAGCTCGAGGTCAATCCGATCCTCCGAACTCTCTCCACCCCCTACTGCGCCGTCCACCCCCCATCCATCGACAGCGCCGTGCCCGTCATCGTCGACGTGCTCGGCCCGCACAGGAACACCGCCAGCCCGCCCAGGCTTTCCGGCGTGCTGAATTCCAGCATCGGCTGTTTCTCGCCGAGCAGCGCCTTCTTCTCCTCATCGACCGATTTGCCCGATGCCTTGGCGCGCGCCTCGATCTGTTTCTGGACCAGCGGGGTCAGCACCCAGCCGGGACAGATGGCGTTGCAGGTGATGCCGTTATTGGCGTTCTCCAGCGCCACCACCTTGGTCATGCCGACCAGCCCGTGCTTGGCCGAGACATAGGCGACCTTCTCCTCGCTGGCGACCAGGCCATGGGCCGAGGCGATGTTGATGATGCGACCCCAACCCGCCTGCTTCATCAGCGGCACCGCCGCCTTGATGGCGTGGAATGCCGCCGACAGGTTGATGGCGATGATCGCGTCCCATTTATCGTCGGGAAACGCCTCGATCCGGGCGGTGAACTGGATGCCGGCATTGTTCACCAAGATATCGACAGAGCCCAGGGTTTCGGCGGTGGTCGCGACCATCTGGGCGATCTCGGCCGGCTTCGACATATCGGCGTTCGAATAGCCGACCTTGATGCCGTGCTTCGCGGCGAGGCCGGCGCGCAGCGTCTCGATCTCGGCCGCGTCGCCGAAGCCGTTCAGCATGAGGTTGACGCCGGTTTCGGCCAAGGCCGTGGCGATGCCGAGACCGATGCCGCTGGTCGACCCGGTGACGATGGCGGTTTTGTTCTGCATGGTGATCTCCCGACGCGGCCGCGAAAGGGCCGCTCACATCTTGATCCTAGCCGCCGCCCATGGCGGTAGCGTGACGCC
>DATMGU010000054.1:0-1706 GCA_035555315.1 Allostellaceae bacterium | reverse complement strand
CCGTCAACTCGCGGAAAATCGATACCGCGAGGTGTGACGGTAGGTCTGCCCGGGATCGAGCCGCGCCGACGGATAGTTTGGACAATTCGGCGTGTTGGGGTAAACCTGCGGTTCCAGGCACAGCGCGTCATACTGGCGGTGAACGCGGCCATATTTTCCGGTCACGGTCCCGTCGAGGAAATTGCCCGAATAGAACTGGACACCGGGCTGATTTGTCAGAACTTCGAGGATCCGGCCCGACTTCGGATCTTCCACGCGGGCAGCGAGACGGGGATCGCCGGTGCCGCCGCCGCGCAGGCAGAAATTGTGATCGTAGCCCTGGCGGATTTGAACCTGTTCAAAGGCATCGTGCAGGCGCACGCCGACGCGATGGGGGATGCGGAAATCGAAAGGCGCCCCGTCGACCCGGCTCGGCCCGCCCAATGGGATGCCGGCCGCGCTCACCGGCAGGTAAGTATCCGCAGCGATCGCGAGATGATGATCCAGAATTCCGCCGCCGCCAGCTTCGACGCCCGCAAGATTGAAGAAGCTGTGATTGGTCAGATTGACGATGGTCGGCTTGTCGGTCTCGGCCGAGAACGCCGCAGAAAGTTCCATGGCGCCGGAAATGCTGTAAGTGACGCTGGTCTGCAGCCTGCCGGGATAGCCTTCCTCACCGTCCGGGCTGTCGTAGGACAGCGTGACGAATGGCGCGGGCTTCTCCCCCAAGGCCGTGATGGTCCAGTTCTTGCGGTCGAAACCCGCCAGACCGCCGTGAAGCGCGTTAGCGCCGTCATTGGTCGGCAATTGAAAGCGATGGCCATCGAGCTCGAACGCACCGTTCGCGATACGGTTGGCATATCGACCGATCGTCGCGCCGAGGAAACGCCGAACCGCGACATAACCTTCAAGATCATCGCGGCCCAGGACGACGTCGGCAAGATGGCCGGCGCGGTCCGGCGTGAAGATAGCCTGCAGCGCCGCGCCATACGTGATGATCCGCGCCTCGAAGCCGTTGTCGCCACGCAACTTCACCATTTCGCTGGCAGCGCCATCAGGCAGATGTCCGAAATCCTCGCGCACGACCTTCGGCGTCTGCGATTTCTTCATCCGCGCCATGCTCAATCCTCGATGAAGGGCTCGACGTCGCGGCGCCGGCCGAGCATGAAGGCGTCGGCAACATGGAGCAGCGGCGACAGATCGACATCGGATACCCGGCTGGTAATCAGTTCGACGAACCGCTGGTAGATGCCGCGATACTCGGCCTGCTCCTCGTGAACCAGCGTTCGGTCATCATGATCGAGACGGCTGCCGCCACGGGACAGCGTCAGGCGCCCGGCATCGGTTTCAACGCGGATGTCCCAGGTTTGCGGGCCGGTCTGGCGCCAGTCGAACTCCGCCAAAATAGGCAGACCGGTGCCGTCGGAAAAAGCGAGATTGGCCGCGATCGGCGTGGCCCGATTGCCGGGGTAAGACAGTTCGGCCTCGGTGAGAAAAAAGGGCCGCGGCAGAATCCGGGTGAGAATGGCAAGCGCATTGATACCGGGATCGAAGACCCCGAAGCCGCCCGGTTCCCAGATCCAGGCCTGCCCCGGATGCCAGACTCTTACATCTTCCTTCCATTCGACGACGACCGATCTGATCTGGCGGCCGGCAAGGAAGGCTCGCGCCGCTTCAACCGCCGGCGCGAAACGGGAATGCCAGGTGGCGAACAGCGTGTGGCCGGT
>DATMGU010000053.1:0-114244 GCA_035555315.1 Allostellaceae bacterium | reverse complement strand
TATCGGTCTCGACATCCTCGTCTTCCAGCCGCTCCCGCAGCTCTCTTTCCCGCTGGTAGGCCTTGATCCCGGTGAGCTCGGCATTGATCGCCTGCTTCACGATGCGCCCGACCTGGGCCTTGCGCCGGTGCCGGCGATCCGTCTCGGCCAGCGCCACGCGCTCCGCCTGCTTGTCCAGCGCCGCCGCCGAGACCGCGCGGGGGGTCAACGGCTCCTCGGCGATCCGCGCCTCCAGCGCCACCGTCTGCCGCACCGAGCGCGAAAGCCGCGTGAACACCAATCCCAGATCCGGCCCAGGCTGACGCGGTGTCTCGGCCGGCTCGGAAGCCGCCTTGGCCTGCTCCAGCGCCTGCCGCCCGACCGCCTCCGCCAGCTCCATGCCGATCTCGGCGAGCCGCTGCAGCATCCGCAGATGCCGCTCGGTCCGCTCGCTGCTTTCCGAACTGGGGGCACACCCCTCCATCCGCTCCGAGGAGGGACCGGCTTGGGTCGTGTCCGCCGACGCGGCGATGGCTTGCGCTCCATTCATGAACAAAACATGAACAATTATAAGGGGAATGTCAAGACCCATCCGGAACGCCGAACGACGCTGCGCTTTTCCGCCCGGTTACTCTGGGGTTTCTATCTGGGGACACAATATGTATTTTTCTCAGCGCCGGCCGGGGATCGACCCAAGCGCCCCGCTTCCTCGTCAGAGGCCGAACCGGCCCCACAACGCCCGCTGTTCGATCGTGGCGATCAGCTCGTCCGCCATGTCGATCAGCAGGCCGGATGAGGCGGCCGACGAGCGGAACGGCAGGGGCAGGCGCCAGCGCGATCGGCGCTCGCCGATCAGGCGCAAT
This sequence comes from Allostellaceae bacterium, assembly GCA_035555315.1. Taxonomy (GTDB): domain Bacteria; phylum Pseudomonadota; class Alphaproteobacteria; order ATCC43930; family CGMCC-115725; genus DATMGU01. Next base: position 113,402 of record DATMGU010000053.1, on the reverse strand, counting down.
TTCGTATCTGTTCCGAAACGTTCCTGGATCACGCTTCGCACATCGCCGATGCCGTCGATCAAGCCATTCGCCAGCGCCTGTCGGCCGGTGAAGATCGAGCCGTTGAACAAACCATCCTCGGCGCCGGTCAAACGGCTGCCGCGGCGCTCGCGAACCAGCTCTTTGAAGCTGTCATGGATGTCGAGTTGCAAGACCTTCAGCCGGGTTATCTCGGTCGGATCCTCGATCAGGAACGGATCGAGCAACCCCTTGTTCTGCCCCGCCGTATAGACCCGCCGTTCGACGCCGATGCGGCGCATCAGGTCGGTGAAGCCGAAACTGGCGCTGATCACGCCGATCGAGCCGACGATCGAGGTGTTCTCCGCATAGATTTCGTCCGCCGCGAGCGCCAGCCAATAGCCGCCGGAGGCCGCGACATCCTCGGCGAAAGCCAGCACCGGCACCGATCGTTCGGCCGCCAGCTGCCGGATCCGGCGGTGGATCAGCGACGATTGCACGGGCGAGCCGCCGGGCGAATTGATCAGCAGGGCGACCGCCTGCAGATTGGGCAGCTTGAACACGCGCTCGATCTGGGCCGCGAGACCGGCGAGCGACAAGCCGCTTGCCCGACGGCCGCTGGGAGCGGCGATCACGCCGTTGAGGCGAAGGACGCCGACCACCGGATGGCGGGACCGGAGCCGACCAAGGGGGACGCGGTCAAGCAGGTTTTTCAGGCTCATGGTCATGCTACATGGGGTTGGGTCCACCTCCACTGCAAGGTCACCCATCCCGATCGCCCGCCTTAAAGCACCAGAGCCGCCCCATGACGCAGCACCGCCTCCGCCTCGGGCGTATAGCTGCCGTCCGCCTCGTGGAGAACCAGCCCCCAATCAAGGCGGGTCGGCGTGCGGGTCGCCTTGCGCGCGCGGACCAGCACCCGCCGCGCCGGCTTGCCGACGCCCGCCCAGAGCGGAAAGATGACGATCTCCCCAGCCCGTCCCGCGAATTCGGTCAGCACGGCCTCCAGCCGGTCGGCCCGGTGGATCACCGTCACCGTCCCGCGCGCATGCACCATCGCCAGCGCCAGGCGCACCCAGGCCGCGAGATCCGCATCCCCCTCGATCGCGGCGGTGGCTCGGCCCGCCATGGGCGAGCGGCTGGCGGTGCCCGCTTCGAGAAACGGCGGATTGGCGATCACATGGTCGAAGCCGCCGGGCGACAGCCGCGGCGGCGGCGCCAGGATATCGCCGATGATAAACGACACCCGATCCGCCACGCGATTGAGAGTGGCATTCTCGGAGGCGAGCCGGACCAGGTCGCGCTGCCGCTCCAGCCCCATGACCCGGACGCCGGCGACCCGCTGGGCGAGGCAAAGCGTCGCAGCCCCCGTCCCTGCCCCTAGCTCCAGCACGCTCTCCCCCGAATTCGCCGGGCAGCTGGCGGCCAGCAGGACCGGATCGATCGCGGCGCGAAAACCATCGGCCGGCTGGCGCAGCACGACGCGGCCGCCGCACAGATGGTCCTCGGTTATCCCGACAGGTAGCTGCTCACCGGTCCCCTGTGGAGCCACCATGGGACGCCGGTCGCCGCCTTTGGCGGTCATGATGCCGCATCCGCCTCGGCGACGAGGTTACGGGCGCGCACCAGATCCTCGTCATCCACCATCAGGCGCCGCGGCACGGCGCCGATGCTGCCATCGATGATGCTGGCGTGCTGATCGAGCAATACCGGTTCGATGCCGGCCGAGCGCAGCAGCGCCTCCAGCCACGACAGGCGTACGGCGTTGTTGGTCCGCTCCAGTTCCTGCACAATCGACCCCGTGTGATGAAGAACGCCGACATTCTCGCTTATCGCCGGCGTGCGGACTACCTACATCTGCCTGGCGGCACCGGGCATCTGCCTGGCGGCACCGGACGTCCGCCTGGCGGCTTCCGGCTGGCGGTCTTGACCGTTCGGGCGCTCAGTCTATGCTCCTGTCGGTATTCGGTGGCCATCGCGGCTTGACCTGACGGGGAGGGTCGGTTGATCGCGCGGTGGATGACGTAGTGCGTATGTTAGAGGAGAGACACCGGATTGGCGGCAATGCTTGGCTTGAAGGATCGGTCATCTACCGCGTCGCAGGCCGAGCTCGGCAGCTTGATGCGGTTGGTCGATGGCGATCTCGCCCGCGTCAACGCGCTCATCCTGGAGCGGATGCACAGCCCCGTCGCCCTCATCCCGCAGCTGGCAGGCCACATCATCGCGGCGGGCGGCAAGCGCCTGCGGCCGATGCTGACGCTCGCGGCGGCGAAGCTGTGCGGCTACCAGGGCGAACGGCATCTGACCCTGGCCGCGGCGGTGGAATTCATCCACACGGCGACCCTGCTGCATGACGACGTGGTCGATGCGAGCGATCTCCGGCGCGGTTTGGCGACCGCCAACGCGGTCTGGGGCAATAAGCCCTCCGTGCTGGTCGGCGATTTTCTGTTCAGCCGGGCATTCCAGCTGATGGTCGCCGATGGGTCGCTCGAGGTCCTGGCGATCCTGTCGCAGGCCTCCGCGGTGATCGCCGAGGGCGAGGTGATGCAGCTGATCACCGCCAATGACATCGAGACGACCGAGGAAGCCTATCTCGACGTGATCGGCGCCAAAACAGCGGCGCTGTTCGCGGCGGCGAGCCGGATCGGCGCCGTCGTCGCCGATCGGCCGACGGCGGAAGCGGTGGCGTTGGAAAATTATGGGCGCAATCTGGGCATGGCGTTCCAACTGATCGACGACATGCTGGATTACTCGGCCCATCAGGCGGAGCTGGGCAAATCCGTCGGCGACGATTTTCGCGACGGCAAGATGACCTTGCCGATCGTGCTGGCGATCCGGCGGAGCACGGAAGACGAACGGCAATTCTGGCGGCGCACCATGGAGGAGCAGATCCAGGAGGAGGACGACCTCGCCACCGCGATCGCCCTGTTGCGCAAGCACGGCACGCTGGCCATGACCATGGAACGGGCACGGCTTTACGGCAACACGGCGATCGCCGCGCTGGAGCCGTTCACCGATAGCGAGGCCCGCCAGGCGCTGATCGACGTGGTCGATTTCTGCCTGCAGCGCGGTTACTAGCTTCTAGCGGCCAATGCCGTGAGCTTTTAGCAGCTAACAAGGTGCAGTTTGCTCGCCCACCCCTCGAACAGACATCAAGAATTCCCCATCGCTTTCGATACGTTTATCCAGAAAGTTAATCACGGCCTTGATACGCGCGATGTGCAAAAGATCCTCGTGCACAGAAAGCCATATGTCTCTAACCGTGAATAGTTCCGGCATAACTGGCCGCAGATCTTTGTTGTTCGCGGCCACGAACGACGGCAGCATGCAGATCCCCTGCCCGCTGGATACCGCTATATACTGAGCGACGAGACTGGTGCTGCGAAAAGCCGTCTGGGTCGGTCGCAGGATGTCCGAGAGCCAGCGGTTTTCCTTTATATAAATATGATCATCGATGAAATCGATGAACGCATGTTCCTCAAGTTCCTTCGCCGTTCTCGGGTATGCGCGGTCGTTGAAGTACGTGCTTGAGGCATAGAGCGAGATCTTGAACTCGCCGATCTTTTTTACCGATAGCCGCTTTCCTTGTGGCCGAAAGAAGCTGACAAACACGTCTGCTTCCCGCCTGCTCAGGTCGAGAAGACGCGTATCCGTTATCAATTCGATTTGAATGGATGGATATAGCTTGTTGAAGTCAGCTATGCAGCGCGTGAGATAGAGGCTGCCAATGCCTTCCATGCACGCAATGCGGACGGCACCTCCCGTCTCAGCGTTTTCGATTCCGACCGCTTCCACGATCGAATTCGCCTCATTCTCCATTCCTTCAGCGTATTGCAGCAGGCGCAGTCCGGTCTCGGTCAACGCGAAACCTGACTTACTACGTTTGAACAGCGTGCAATTCAGACTGCGTTCAAGCTCGCGGATACGCCGGCTGACAGTCGTATGATCGACCTTGAGCTTCTGCCCAGCCCGAACGAGGTTACGTTGGCGCGCCACTTCGAGAAAGTAGGTGATATCGTTCCAATCGTATTGGAGCTTACGCGAAGGCTTTCCCCCGGTATGCCTAATCGCGACTTTTGCCACTTATAACCTCGGCCAGTTTCGGTCATGTCATCGGCGACGGCACACCATTCCTCCTGACAAGCTCGCTAGACCGCGACGATTGGGGAATACGTTTCGACCAGCCGGTTCGCGAACATATCGACCTTTGGAATCATCATTTTTTGACGGCAGACAGCAAGATCAATATGCCGTGGCATCACCGCTCCGAGTTTCTGTACACGGGGCGCGACGACGTTGATATTCCATAGCGGAAAGCCTGTCGGCGGGATCACTACGCTACCGCCAGGATACGGGCAGTCCGTGCGGTTTGCCAAAACGACGGCGACACGGTTGTCCTCGGCGCGTGGAACCGCAAGCAGTTCCCTCTCGAAGGGCTCACGCAACGATGCCGGCCACAGGATGATGTCTGCAGCCCCGATCGCGAGACAGCGCGACGTCTCCGGGAAAACGGCATCATAACCTGACATGACGCCGATGCGGCCGTACGGCGTTTCGAAAACCGGATAGTCGTCGCCAGCACGGGCCCAGCTCCGTTCTTCGGCCGTCAGATGCGTCTTCCGATATCGACCGATTTCGCCGCCGTCCGGACCGATCAGAAATGTCGTGACATAAAGCCCTGTAGCCGCTCGCTCGACGGTAGGCACCGCGATCAGACATCTATATTTTTCCGCGATTTTACTCACAGGCGCGAGAAACGTTTCAGTTTGGCTCGCGAGAGATGCGGCCTCTCCTTCGGTAAGCAGGCTCTGGGCGCAAAACGCATATTCCGGGAGTACCAGCACTTTTGCGCCCAGCTTCGCGGCGTGGTCCACCATATCCAGAACGTCGGAAACGCCGACATCCTCAGTCACATGCATCTGCACGGCGGCCACTTTCGTGACTGATTTCGATGGGACGAGCGGCATGTCGGCAACGCCGTAAATCGGCGTATGCCGATATGGCAGAGCCATAATCCCATAGGTGTCCGGGCGCCGATCGGCGATCTTATCGTTGGTTGCATAGATTGATTTATCTGCTGCCGCATCCAGATCGATATCGGAGACAGCCATTCCATGGGTGTCATAGGGGACTTTCGACCGAACGCACCCCTTCGGGTCGACGATCATGCTCCCGCCGGGATAGTAAATTGATCTCTCGTAGCCCGACTTGGTGGCAGCGACGAGCCACACGCCGTTCTCGTAGCTCCTCGCAGGTCCCCACATATCCGCCTGATCCATGGCAAAGAAATTGGCCATGTCCACGATCACCTCTGCGCCCTGCATCGTCATCGCTCGAAAGATCTCGGGGATGCGTCCGTCGAAGCAGATAAGGAGCCCGATACGACCGAGATCGGTGTCGACGACGGGACAGCCCCGTTCGCCAAAGCTGAACCAGTTCTGGTCGTGGGTTGCGAGAAACTGCTTTTGGTAGTGGCATGCAAGGCGACCTTGGCGATCGAACATCACGCCACTGTTGAATATCTTCTGCTTGATCGGATCCCATTCAGTGATGCCGCTGGCGATATAGACGCCATGCTTGCGACTGAGCTGAGACAGCGCCGTCACGAAGATGCCGTCGACCAGTGTCTCGGCGAGTTCCCTGCAATGATCGGCGGAGTCAAACAGGTAGCCGGTATCCATGCATTCCGGAAACACGATGAGTTCGGCGCCCTGCCGAACCGCATCCTCGACATACTTCGTTGCCAAAGCGATATTGTAGTCGAAATCCCCGAGCCGCGCGAGTGTCTGAACCGCGGCTGCGCGAAAGCGGCGCTTTACCATGTAAATCTCCTATTTATGATTGTCTCGAAGTCGGCTTCCACGCGAACTCACGGCGCGCGGCAGCATGCGTTCAGCGCGATTTCACTTCACGCCAAAAGCGGTCCAAGCAATGACGCTTAAGCGACATGAAACGCTCGCCAGTCGTTACTTCAAGAGTGCGCGGCCAAGGCAAATCGACCTCGACAATCTCGGCGACCCTCGTCGGCCTTCGGGTCAGGAGGACGACTTTGTCTGCGAGTTGGATCGCCTCATCAAGATCATGGGACACGAGCAGCATCGTCGTCCTTGTCTTCATGTATATGGTCTGCAGCTGTTCTCGCATAAACAGCGTCATCTCGTAGTCCAGGGCGGAGAACGGCTCGTCGAGGAAAAGCACCTCCGGCTCCGTCACAAGGGCACGCAGAATCGAGACCGTCTGTTGTTGTCCGCCTGATAAGGTATAGGGGAAAGCGTTGAGATCGATCTGAACGCCAAAATCAGCCAGTAGCTTTTCCACGCGGCGATGCCGTTCCTTGCGTTCGATGCCCATGACCACAAGCGGATAGTGAATATTGTCGATGGCCCTCAGCCAGGGAAAGAGCGCCTCGCGGTAGTTCTGGAATACATAGGAAATCTTTGTGTCTTTGATGAGCTGTCCGTCATAGAGGACCGCGCCAGCGTCCATCGGCATCAGGCCAGAAATCATGTTAATGAACGTGCTCTTTCCGCAGCCGTTCGGCCCGAAAATCGAGATAACTTGTCCAAGTGGGAGATCGATTGCAAAGTCGTCGTAGATGACCGCGCCGTCGAATGTCTTCTTCAACCCGCGAACCGTCATGAAAGTTTGACGGGCCAGCTTCTGGTCTTGTGCCAACTGAGTCGATCCGCTGTGGTCGGCACCTCCATCGGCGCCACGATCCGTGCTTCTGACGGAAGAAACGAAGCTCATGACCGATGGCTCCCGTTGATCCTCAGTTTCCAAAATCGGACTTTGAAAGCAGCTTCTCTCGGACATCCAGCGGACCGGTCAGAACCCCTTCTTTGATAAACACATCGATGAGGGCCTGATATGACTTAATATCAGTATCGTTGATGTCTTTGTAGCCACGCAGATAGGGCTGCGCCAAGAATTCAAGCTGATCCTGCTTAATCGGGGTGTAATTTGGAATAATAGCCTTGTACTTTTCAAAGTCACCGTTCACGAGATCCGTCGCCTGATCGATCGCCGCGACAATTTTCTGGGCCACTTGCGGCCGCTCTTTCATGAATTTAGTTGTCATGATTGAAGCGCCAGAATAAAATGGGTCGGCAATTACGGTGGCGACGGGGTTGATCATGGCACGAACAGCTTTGCCTGATGCAACCGCGATAGAGCCAACGGGCTCGAGCGACAATGTCGCATCGACTGTCCCTCCGACCACGGCAGGCACCTGCATCGCCACGGCAAGATCGACGAGCTTCACGTCTTGATCCGGATCTAGACCCGCTGCCCTGACCATGTATCTTGAAATGGTTCGCCATTGGATTCCCGGCACATGGCCTAGAGTCTTGCCTCTAAGATCGGCAAAGCTTTTGATCGTACTGTCGGGCTTGACGATAAGTCCGTCGTTTATTCTGTTGACCGCGATTCCACCGCCCTGAAGTCCGAAGATCTTCATTTTTCCCGGAAATTTTGTTTCCGCAATCATCGCGATACCGGCGGCAGCCCCGGGGGCACCAAAATCGGCCCGTTCCGCGACCAGTGCGTCTATGATCTGGTTAGGCGATTCCATCTTGGTCGAGACGATCTCGACGCAGGCTTTTTCAAACAGCTTCTCTTCCAGCGCCACGTAGTAGGCCGTGGTTTGCATGATTGGCAGCCAGACCACCGTCACCTTGTCCATTTTGTCGCATGCCGCCTGAGCATGGTTCGTGGCGATCACGAGCGCCGCCACAGCGACAAGCAGAATTCTTTGCATCACAATAACTCCCAAGTCTAGATTTACGCTCCGGTCGGAAAACTATTTTCCAGACCAGTGAACCAAAGATCTCTCGACGAAAAGTAACGCCACATTCAATCCGTAACCCATCGCTCCAGAGACGAGAATCGATCCATACATATCGGTCAGCGAGTAAGATATTTGCGCATCGATGATCCGATGGCCGATCCCGTCGGTCGCACCGATGAACATTTCGGCCACGATAATGACGACCAGAGCGAGCGAAGCCGCTGTTCGCAATCCAATGAACGTCTGTGGAAGTGTTTCAAAGAAGATGACGTCCCGGAAAATCCGCAAGGAAGATGCTCCCATGGAACGCGCAGCCAGAATCCGGGTCTGACGCGCATTCATGACCCCATAGGCAACGTTGAAGACAATCACGAGCCAGGCCGCGAACGCCGCTACTGCGATCTTCGCGAGATCACCGAGGCCGAACAAAAGCAGAAAAAGTGGAAAGAGCGCCGTTGCCGGCGTTGAGCGAAAGAAATCGACGAGGAATTCTACAGACCGGTAAACCGAAGCCCTCGCGCCAAGGATAATGCCGGCTGGCACACCAGCGACGACCGCGATGACAACAGAATAAGCGACGCGCGTAAACGTATGTAAGAAATCCTGCGTCATATTACCGGAAGAAATATTTACGATCGTATCGCGAAGAGTCTCGATCGGCGACGGCAGGAGATCCTTGTTGACGAGCTGCCCCTTGAACGCGACCCACCAGATCGCGATAAGTAAAGTCGGGCCCAGTACCAGTTCGAAGAGTCGCCTCAACTTCTTGTACTTCAGTTTTAAGATCATGGCATTGAACATTTACGTCCCGATCAAAGACCGAATCAGCAGGTAGTGCCCGCGCCCGACAAACTGTCTGACGTGCCTTCTCAGGCCGAGGTATTTCGTTTGTCAGCCTCTGCCCATCGAACGAAAAAGAACATGCCGAGTTCTGCAACAAGCTGTGCATTTTTGCATTTTAAAATGAGACTATTTCTCGATCGATTTACGAGAATGCATGCCTGTTTTGGGTGCGACAAACCCGGAGTCCGCCCCAGAATCGGATAGGTAGTATCATATCCTTGCCTGTCGCCTGATGAGGAACTTGACGCCGTCGAAGAGGCAGACCGTGGCGGATTCGGTTGAGCCAGGTCGGGTACGCTCGACCATCGCGGCAAGACGACCCGGCGATGTCGGCTAAGGCCAATTCGCCGACTACCTCAAGAAGAGCAGGATTGTTGCGCGACACGACATCGCGCGGGAGGCCGAGCGACTGCTCGAGGTCACCGGCTGAGGTCCTGCTTTATCTAGAAAACACATCGGGCTAGCGAGATTACCGTCGGTTGGTGGTTGCAGTCCCTGGCGGCGGTGTCTATAACCCCGCTCCTGCGGTCGGCGGAGTGTAGCTCAGCCTGGTAGAGCACCACGTTCGGGACGTGGGGGCCGGAGGTTCGAATCCTCTCACTCCGACCATTATAAAGCCCAGCAACCTCAATGAGATGCTGGGCTTTTTCGTGAGATCGGACTTAACCGGCACCGCTCCCCTGAACAATTCCGCCCGCGGCCGCCATCCCGACCCTGTTGCCCCGCCGGTCTCCCCTCCCTATCATAGGCTCAACGGCCAGCGGGAAGCCTTGCCATGAGTGAACCGAGCCTTGAGCTTATCCAGTCCATGCTGCAGCGCTTGCTGGACGGCCAGCGCACCCTGCAAGAGGACGTGACCGACCTGAAGCGACGCATGACCAGCTTGGAACAGGTGGTTAGTCTTATCCATGGCGACTTCGCCGGTCAGTCCGCGCGCATCGATCGCATCGAGGACCGGTTGCATCGCATAGAACGACGGCTCGACCTAGCCCCCGCCTAACCCAATATCCACCGCCACCAGGACCACCCGGCAACAAGTCGGCGGCGCTTTAGGATTGCCCTGGGGGCCGAAGGGTCGAATCCTTTCATTCCGACCGACAGGCGCGGCTGACGATCTCGGATTCTGGTCCGGCCTCGGTCGACAACAGCCCCGCGAAAGCATTACAGCTTTGTTACAGCGCCGCCGCTCTCACGCAGCGGTTTTTTTTGTTTGGGATTCCCTCTCCAAACAATTGAGTCGGCGTTGTGTTTCATCTATTTATTGCCGCGACGTCACGTGACGTAACAAGATGGAAACCAGCGGCATTTCGGGATCCCCTACAGCGGCTGCCGAGGAAAGTCTCCGACCGCCGTGTGATCTGGGTCACTGAGATCGTCACACGACAGGGGCTATGACGCGGCTCGATCGATTTGGCGTGGATGAGGGGTGGAAAGCGTGCAGCGACCGACCGATTCGATGTTCCCTCGGAAGACCTACCCGGCGCGTTTCGCGCGAACAAGCTCAGCCGGTCGGCGTCTCTTCTCTGTCGCTGTCATCGCCCTCGGGCTGACCGCTCAAATCGCCCTAGCGACGGGAGCGAAGGCGGAGGAATCCGACCTTCGCCAAAGATACAACGCCGCCTTCAACCGTACCCTGCAGGAACCCGCCAACCTCGACGGGATCTTCGAGTTCGCCAATCTGGCGGTCCAGGTCGGCGACGTCGAAGGTGCCATCGGCGCCTATGAGCGGATGCTGATCTACAATCCGGAACTGCCACGGGTGCGCTACGACCTCGGTCGCCTCTATTTCAAGCTTGGTTCGTACCGGGTGGCCCAGCGCTTTTTCCAACAGGTCCTGGACACCACCGGCGTGCCGCGCGACATCCGCGAGGACGTCCAGAAATATATGGCGGATATCGAAAAGCACCTGGCGCGCAACACGCTGACCGGGTCGCTGTCGACCGGCACGCAATATCAGACCAATGCCAATTTCATTTCGACCAATTCCCAGGTCCGCGTGTTCGGCATCGATGCGACGCTGACCTCCAGCAGCCGGCAGCGCGCCGATACGAACCTGTTCCTCGCCGGCGACGCGACCGACATCTTCGACCTGGACTGGCAGGGCGGCGAGACGATCGAGACGACGTTCACCGGCTATGGTTCGCACCAATTCCGCGTCCATCAAAACAGCCTCGGCTATGCCGAGATGACCAGCGGGATGCGGATCCCCGTGCTCGGCCCCAACGATTTTGTTCAAGCGAGCGTCAAACCCTATGCGATCGGCACGGTCGCCAGCCTCGATTACTCGCCGTTCTTTGGCGCCTATGGCGCGGGCCTGTCGCTGCGCACGGCGTTCAGCAGCGTGCTGCAATCCAATCTCAGCGGCGAATTCCGGCAGCGCGATTTTCACAACAGCGCCAAGAATCCCAGCCTGACCGATAAGAACGGCCAGCTGACATCATTGCTGCTGACGACCGATTACGCGCTTTACCCGACCGATGTGATCAGCGCCATCCTCGGCTTCGACATCGATCACGCCCGGGCGCAATACGAGCGCTATACCAGCTACTCCGTGCAATTCGGCTACACGCGCCTGTTCGACGCGCCGCTGGAGATAACCGACAAGCCTTGGTCGATCGCCGGGCGCGGCGGCGTCGTCTTGCGGCCCTACGACGCGGCCGACCCGAGCATCGATCCCGGAACCAAACGCTACGACCGGCAATATCTGTTCAGTGCCCTGCTGACGGTCGGCATTACCGATGAGTTCAGCGCCAACCTGCAATTATCGCAGGATTGGACCAGGTCGTCGGTGCCGAACTTCCGCTATTCGAACACCTCCGCCCTGTCGAGCATCATCTATCACTTCTAAGGGGTCGATCATGCCGTCGCTCGATTTGCCGTCCGTTATGAAGTCTCCTATTCGCCTCGCCGCGTGTCTTGCAAACTGGCGCCGCGTGGCGCTGGCGGCGGCCTTCACCGCGCTGCCGCTCGCCCTGGGATGGATCTCGCCGGTTTCGGCGCAGGATCAGAGCTCGGGGGTCACCACCGCGGTCAATCCCGATGCGATGGGCACGCCGGTTCGTCAGCCGGCGCGGGTCCTGGAAGTCGGCGCCGACATCTTCGAAAAGGAACTGCTGACGACCGGGGGCCGCGGCCAAACCCAATTGCTGTTCCGCGACGGGTCGACCATCACGATCGGGCCGAACGCCTCGCTTACCATCGATAACTACGTCTACGACCCGAGTTCGGGCGCCGGCAAGATCGCGGCGACCGCGGCGAGCGGCTTCCTGCGCTTCGTCGGTGGCCGGATCAGCAAATCGACCGAAGTGGCCTTCAAGACGCCGTCCGGCGAGGTTGGCGTGCGCGGCGGCGTCGCGCTGATCGATATCGATCCGACAACCAAGGCGACGACCTGCACCCTGGTCTATGGCGACCGGTTGCGCTGCGCCGGCAATAACAACTCGGAACAGAATATCACCCGGGCCGGGTATTCGGTGCTGATTCCGGGCGATGGCAGCAGCCCGTCCAGCCCGTTTCCGATGACCGATGCGACCATCGCCAAATTGCCGCTGCTCGAAGGCATACCCGGCATCAACGGCGGCGCCCCGATCCGGCCGACCAACCAATTGGTCGCCGGCGCCTCGCTCGGACCGCTGCTCAACCAACTCGGTGTTATAGGGCGCGGCCTTGAGGACACGAAAAACACCTCCCAAGACCCCAGCCAAAGCCGGAACCAGGTCGCGACCGTCAGCACCGACGCCACGCAGAAAAAGACGACGCAGGATGAATCCAATACCCTGATCACGCAGGGCCTGGGCACCGACGCGCAATTGGCGGCACTCTATAACGTAAAGGCGGGATCGACGCTGATCTCGGCCTATAACGTTAGCAATCCCTCCTCCCTGCAATCGTCCATCCCGTTCCTGACCAACCCGAACCTGCCCCTCGGCACGGCGGTCGTCTCGCCGCTCTATCTGGTGGTACCGACCGGCACCTTCGTGACGGGCGGCACGGCGACCTTCCTGCAGGCCTCGGTCAACATCAACGGCACGGGCTTCAACCAGACTTCGGAAATCGTCGTGGCGAGCGGCGATATCGAGAGGAGCACCACCCGGTCCCGCTATGTCGTCGGGGTCGTCAGCGGCAGCATGCGCGTGCAGGCGAATTTCAACTTCGCCGGAGTCTCGGGCGTGCTGACCAGTGTGCCGACCGGGCAAGGCGGCACCTCCTTCCTGGTATTCACCCCCAATAGTTTCCAACTGACCAGCGGGCTCGCGACATCCACCGGCACGACCTCGGCGAACATCGTCAGTCAGGTGTTTTCCGGCAATAACGCCCTGCCGAACACGACGGTCACCTATGGCTACACGGGAAGCGCCACCAGCACGGCCCTGCCGAGCGGCACCGGCCTCAACCGGACGACCCAGGTGCTCTCCGGCTATGCCAACGCCTTGGTAAACATCCAGGCGCCGGTCAATGTGGGCGCCACCAGCGCCGCGGCCTCCGACCGCTATTTCATCAGTACCAATCAACTCTCACCGGATATGCAGGTCGCCACCAACGCCTCGACCAGCCGGGTCGGCGCCGCGATCAATCTCAATACCAACATCACCACGCCCAGTTCGAGTGCTGTCGGCGCCGTCAGTCTCAATCTCGCCTATGGCGGGAATGGCGTGGCGGCGTCGTCCTTCGTTGATGACCAGACCTATGGCTCCAGCAGCGGCTCGGCGACCGTCAACGGCAGTTCTTCGCTCGGCACCCAGAGCATGTATTTCGTCAGCAGCGCCACCGCCCTACCGAACAACATCCTGCCGTCGGGCGTCTCCTATTGTTCATGCCAATACGCCCAATGGGGCTTCTTCGGCGGCACCATCCTCAGCCCGTACAACAGCGACATCCGCGCCAACAACATCACCATGGGGCTGTGGGTCGCCGGGCCGCTGCCCAATACCAGCGATATCCCGACCTCCGGAACCGCGACCTATACCGGGGCGGCGATCGGCACCGTGCAGACGGTGGGAACGATCGGTGGCGTGTCCAACACGCTCGGCCGCTATATCGCCGTCGGTGGCCTGGTCGGTACGTATAATTTCGGCACGAAAAGCGGCACGTTCAACATCAGCAATTTCGACGGCGCCAATTACACCTCGGCCGTTTCGTCGTCCAATGCCCGCGACTACGCGGGCACGTTGACCGGTACCGGACGCACCGGCACGCTCAGCGGTTCCTTCTACAAATCGCCGAGCAATCCGGTGGCGGAGACCGGCGGCCAATTCACCATCCTGAACAATTCGGGCGGGACGACCTACCAGGCGGTGGGGGTGTTTACCGCCAAGCGGTGAGCGGCCCATCAGTCATCGCAAAAAGCGAGCATGGCGAGGACCCACCCCTTGACCGTAGGGAGCACGCTGGCACACTCCCGGCAGTTCTGCGTCCTCCTTTTCCTTCCTCTTTTCCCCTGCCGATGGCACGCCACCGCGTCAGCGATCTGCACCCGCAAGGGTCGAGACGGCCACGCGCGCCCGGCGTAGCGAACGACCTTAGCCGGAGACGCTCCACGCCGCCCAACCACGGACATTTGCAAGGCCGACAATCGGCTTGCGGCGATATACAAATTTTTATATATTGCTGGTGTGACTGAATCGCCCAAGCCTCTTAGCTTCCGGGGGAACACCCTTGATGATCTGCGCGCCTTCCCGGCTACAGCACGGCGGGAAGCAGGCTATCAACTCGACAAGGTGCAAACCGGCTTCGACCCAACTGACTGGAAACCTATGATCACGGTTGGGCAGGGGGTGCGGGAGATCAGAATTCGGGATCAGGACGGCGTGTTCCGGGTGATCTATGTCGCCAAGTTTGAGAGCGCCGTTTACGTCCTACACTGCTTCCAAAAGAAGACACAAGCGACCAGTAAAGCGGATCTGGACCTAGCTGAGAGTCGTTACAGGGATTTGGTGAAGGAGTTGAATTCATGAGCAATGAACAGTTTTCCAGCGTGTGGGATGCCATCGAAGACACACCGGCCGAAGCGGAAAACATGAAAATCCGCTCGGCGCTGATGATGGCAATTGAACAACACATCAAGACCAAAGGCTGGAGTCAGGCAGAAGCAGCACGTCTGCTGGGCGTGACGCAACCGCGTGTGTCGGACCTCATGCGCGGCAAGATCGACCTGTTTGGTATTGATACGCTGGTCAACATGCTGACTGCTGCCGGCCTGCGGGTTGAAGTGCACGTCGCCAAGGCGGCCTGAGAAATCCGCTTCTCAGGCAGTCCGTGTGAATCAACCTGATGGTAACAAGGAAATTATGGCAGACGTCAATGGTTCAACATTAAGCGCACACGGTATATCTAGAATATCATCAACCATCTTTTCTTAAGTGCCGCGTAGCGGAATACACTTAATGTTGATTTACGGAAACCGTCCACATTGGCGCGGGCGATTACTTTTCGCCCATCACGACCATGACGCCGCGTTCGCCCCGTCGAAAACGGGCCAGGTGAAACGCGACGCAAGGATCATCCGGCCGGATGCGTTCCAGCTGCTCGAACCGCTCGATCGCCGAGGGTTCCTCGGCGGCCGCGAGGGCGTAAGCCACGCGGTATTCGGCGAAGAACGCGGCATCGGGCTCATCCCCGGCCGGCAGCACCTCATGGATCGCCAGGGCGGTGCCCTTGCCCTTGACGACCACCTGGCCGACCGGTCGGGTTCCCGCGTCACCGGCTATGGCGATCGTCGCGCCCGAGGCGCAGGCCCGCGTGCCGAAATACTTGTTGAGGCCTTCGATGCGGGCGGCGGCGTTCACCGTATCGCCCAGGGCGGAATATTTCATGCGCTGCGCCGAGCCGAAATTGCCGACGACGGCGGGGCCCGAATGGACGCCGATGCGGGTTCGCCCGAACGCGATGCCTTCCGCCACTTTGGCCTTGCGGAACTGCTCGGAGAAACTGTCGACCTCCCGCGCCGCCGCCATCGCCAGATGGGCATGATCCGGCTGGTCGAGCGGCGCGCCGAAGAACGCCACGACCGCGTCGCCGATGAATTCGTTGATGGTTCCGCCGTTGCGCATGATGGCGTCGCAGACGCCGGTCAGGTAGTCGTTCATCAGGCTGCCGAGAACGGTCGCGTCGAGCCCTTCCGACAAGGTGGTGAAATTCGCCACATCGGTAAAGATGAAGGTCATCTGCCGCCGCTCGCCGCCGAGTTTCAGCGCATCGGGATGGGCCGCCAATCGATCGACCAGAACCGGCGACATGTACAAGGCGAAGCTGCGCCGGATGACCTCCCGCTTCTTCTCCGCCTCCAGATAGCCGACCGCGCTCGACACCAGATAAAGCGCCGTGGCACTGACGATGAGATGGCTGGGATCGATCAGCAGGCCGTATTGCGTATAGGCGAGCCACGAGCCGCCCAGTGCCGCGAACACGGTGACGCCGCCGATCACGGCGCTCCACATCGCGCCAAGCGCCCGAAGCGCCACCATCAGGATACCGCCCACCGCGAGCGCCAGCACGATCTCCAGACCCGGCGCCCAATTCGGGCGGGTGATGAAGCGCCCGGCGAGGATCTGATCGATCGCTTGGGAGACGATATCGCTGCCCGTCAAGCCACCGATCGGCGTCGTCCAGGCGTTGCGCAATCCGGCGGCGCTGAGATTGACGAAAACCAGCCGGTCGGCCAGCCGGTCGGGCGATACCGCGCCATCGAAGAATTGCCAGGCCGGGATCACCGTCGATCGATCGCTCGGCCGGAACACGACGCGGATCGAGCCATCGGGATCGGTCGGGATCGTGACGCCGGCTTGAGCCGTGCCGAAGCGCAGGCTCTCGACCCCGATGGTGCCGGGATCGTTGATGTCGCCGACCGTACGGGCGCGCAGGGCATGGTCGCCAAGCAGCACGCGCAGCGTCTCGGCGGTCAGGCCCGGCACCAATTGGCTGCCGAACCGGAAGAGCAGCGGGATGGAGCGCAGCACGCCATCCGAATCGGGGCTCAGGGTCGAAGCCCCCGTCCCGGCCGCCGACTGGTCGATGATCGACAGATTGGTGAGGGTACCGGGAAAAGTCGGGATCGTGTGCAGATCGTTGGGGCCGACCACCACGGTGCCCGGCAGATGCGGCAATCTGAGCGAGGACGTCCGGTCGGTGAACGCCATCGCCGTTACCGTCGGCACGCCGCCGATGGATTTGGCCAGCAATTGGTCGCCATCGGGCAAGTCATAGATCATGGACAGCACGGCCTGGTAATCGCCCTGCGCCTCCAGCCGCCGCACGATCTGGCGCGGCGCTGTTTCGTCCGGTTCGGCGTAAAGCTGCGGCAAGACCACGACCGCGGGCTTCGCCTCGGCGATCTTGTCGATCAGCTTGGCCATCAACCCGCGCGGCCATGGCCATTGTCCGAAACGCTGCAGGGTGGTGTCGTCGATTTCGACGGTGGCGAAGGCCGGCGCCATCGGTTCCACCGGCGTGCGCCGTTCGAACTCGTCGAACACGAAGTTGCGCATCTGGACCAGCGGCGACGGATCCCACAGGCGCACCGCGATCAGCAGCAGGAAGATGATGGCACCCAGATAGTGGCCGACATCAAGCTTCGCAATTCGTCTCAACATTAAACGTACCGCCCCCGAAGATGGTCGCGGCCGATGGTCATGAGAGCCACCAGCCGGACCCCAATACTAGAAGCAGTGCGAAAAGATTTCGACGCCCACGGATTACGACGCTAACAAAGAGGCAATCGAGCGGCTGGGTTGTGACGAACCCCACGACCTTCGGCTGGGGTTTGGGCTTGCGCAG
Source organism: Allostellaceae bacterium (assembly GCA_035555315.1). Taxonomy (GTDB): domain Bacteria; phylum Pseudomonadota; class Alphaproteobacteria; order ATCC43930; family CGMCC-115725; genus DATMGU01. The sequence continues at coordinate 96,001 of DATMGU010000053.1, read as the reverse complement.
TTCCGACAGGATATTGGTATCGAGCAGCCACCCCGTCACAGATCAACGTCACGGATCGGCATGGCCGCGCGCCTCGGCAGGTCGCCAGACGACTGGCTCGGAGGGTTCGATCGACTCGTCATGGCGCATCCAGGATTTTAGTCGTCCTGACTGGAATATCGAATGTCGCGTTGGTACGCGATCTACGAGCAAAATCACTTCAGCCAAATCTCGATCCGCTCGACCTCATCCAGGCACCGGCCCGGAGCGAGGTGCGCATGAGCCGACCGATACCCCGCCGATCGTTTTGGAGATCAAGCATGGTTCAGACAAGCGAACGGCCCCGACCGGGAAAGGTCGGGGCCGTTCGTCGGACGACCGGTATCAGCCGTTGTTGTTGGCCTTGCCGGTGCTGAGCGCCACGTATTGGTTGCTGCCGTTGCGGTTCAGCAGCAGCAACAGGCTACCGCGCCCGCTGTCCCGGGCCGCCTTGATCTGGGTCGCGGCCTGATCCGGGGTATCGATCGGTTTCTGGTTGATCGCGGTGATCACGTCGCCGGCCTGGATCCCCAGCTGCTCGGCCTCGCTGCCCTCCTCCACATGGGTCACCACCGTGCCCTTGACGTTGCCCGCGATGTGCAGTCGATGCCGCATCTGGTCGCTGAGGCTGCCGAACTGCAGGCCGAGCGCGCTGGTATGCGCCGGGGCGGCGGGATTGCCGCCATCCGGTGCCTCCGTGCTCGCCACCTGCTGCTTCTCCGGCAATTCGGCGATGGTGGTCCGCAAGGTCACCGTGCTGCCGCCGCGCAGCACTTCGAGGTCGACGGTTTTGCCGACGCCGGTATCGGCGACGATCTTGGGCAGATCGCGCAGTTTATCGATCGTCTGGCCATCGAACTTCTCGATGACGTCGCCGACCTTGATGCCCGCCTTCGCCGCCGGGCTGTCCGGCGTCACATCGGCGACCAGGGCGCCGCTTTCGCTTTTCTGCCCCAGGCTCTGTGCGATTTCCGGGGTGATCTGCTGGATCTGCACGCCCATCCAGCCGCGCGTCACCTTGCCGTTGTTCTTCAACTGGCCGATGACCTGCTGGGCCACGTTGGCCGGGATGGCGAAGCCGATGCCGACGCTACCGCCATTGGGCGAATAGATTGCGGTGTTGATGCCGATCACATGGCCGCTGAGGTCGAAGGTCGGGCCGCCCGAATTGCCCCGGTTGATCGACGCGTCGATCTGCAGGAAGTCATCGAACGGACCTTCGTGGATATCGCGGCCACGGGCCGAGATGATGCCCGTCGTCACGGTGCCGCCCAGGCCGAACGGGTTGCCCACCGCCAGCACCCAATCGCCGACCTGCGCCTGGGCGCTATCGCCGAACTGGACATAGGGCAACGGCTTCGGCGCATCGATCTTGAGCAGGGCGAGGTCGGTCTTCGGGTCGCGACCGATGATCTTGGCCGGATGCTTGGTGTCGTCCTGGAAGATCACGGTCACCTTGTCCGCGTTGCCGACGACGTGGTTGTTGGTCACGACATAGCCGCTCGGATCGATGACGAAGCCGGAGCCCAGCGCCACGCGCTGGCCCTGTTGCGGCATGCGCTGGCCGGGCCGCTGGTTCTGGAAGAACCGGCGCAGCATTTCATCGAAGGGCGAGCCGGAGCCCATGCCGGGCGGCACGCCGGGATCGTCGTCCTGCTGTTGATCGGCTGCCGGCGTATCCTCGTCCGACGCGCTGATCTTCTGGGTAACCGAGATGTTCACGACGGCCGGCAGCACTTTGTCGACCAGCGGTCGGAAACTGGGCAGCGCCGCCGGGGTCAGCCCGGCCGATGCCGGCGCGGTACTGCCGATGGAGGGCGCCGGGGCCTGAGCCAGCGCGTTATGAGGCATGCCGATCGTCGGCACGACGACGATGACGGCCATGGCGCTCGCCAGCAAACCTGCCTTGAAGCGTGCCATGGCGGTCCGCCGCGCCACGGGTGATGTCCTATCCTGAGAAGTCATGGGTCTGTCCCTCCTCGCTCGTTCAGGGGATCGCCGCGTCTGCAGAGGTCATGAGGTAAACCGCCGACGCGACGCTTCGTCCGCTTTAAATAGTCATGCGGCGACTATCGGCGACCCGTCAGGCACATGAAGTTTCTTTAATGAAGGCGCCCGGCAATGAAGGTCCCGGCATGGACGTCGTCCCGCGCTTGATGTTAGCTGGATTTGAAGCGCCGGCCCCGAATCAAGGCCGGCCCCGAATCAAGGCCAGCCCGGAAGCAAGGAGCCTCTCGATCCAGATGGAACACGTCGACCGGAAAGCGGATGAGATCAACGGCTGGCTGCTGCGCGAGGGCCGCTTCGCCGAGACCATCGGCACGTTGTTGGCGAGCCTGGCACAGCGCTACACCGAGGCCGGGGTGCCGCTGGTCCGGGCGACCACGCATATCCGGACGCTGCATCCGGAATTTCGCGGGGTCATGCATCTGTGGCGGCGTGGCGAGATGCTCGAGGAGATCACGCCCCGGCACGGCATCGAGAACACGCCGTCCTACAAGAAAAGCCCGGTCGAATGGGTGACCCGCAGCGGCGAGTGGCTGGACCGGCGCATCGATGCGGCGGCCACGCGGGAAATCCCCATGCTGGGCGACTTGGCGACGCAGGGTTTCACCCATTACCTGATGGTGCCCATGCCGTTCTCCAGCGGCATCATGAACGCCATGTCGCTCGCGACGGATGCCCCCGAGGGCTTCCGCACCCACCATATCGCCCTGTTCCGCGCGACCGTGAAGACGCTGTTGCTCGTGCTGGAAACCAAGGCGACCCGGCGGACCATGTCCGAGTTGCTGACGACCTATGTCGGCTTGGACCCCGGTGCCCGGATCATCGCTGGGGCGGTGCAGCGCGGCGATCTGCAATCGATCCGCGCCGCGATCATGCTGACCGATATGCGGGGCTTCACTACCCTCTCGGACGAGGCGCCGGCGCCGGAGGTGCTCGACGCGCTGAACACCTATTTCGATTGCGTCGTGCCGTCGGTCAGCGCCGCAGGCGGCGAGGTGCTGAAATTCATCGGCGATGGAGTCCTATCCGTGTTCCCCGCCGATGCATTCCCTCCTCATGACGCGGCGCGCCTCGCCTGCGCCGCCGCCTTCGAGGCCGGCCAGGCCGCCTTGACCAATCTGGCGGCGGCGCGGCCCTTCGCCACGGGTCCCCTGAGGATGGGCGTAGCCCTGCATTGGGGGGAAGTTGCCTACGGCAATGTCGGCTCCGGCCACCGGCTGGATTTCACCGCCATCGGCCGCGACGTCAACCTGGTCAGCCGGCTCGAAAAGCTCTGCGGCCCGCTCGACCGACCCTTGCTGATGACCGAGGAATTCGCCGGGTATCTCGACGCCCCCGTGTTCGAAATCGGCCATTTCGAATTCAAGGGCTTCCGCCGGCACCGTGCCGTCTTCGGCCTGCTCTAACGAGACGGGCGGAGCGGCCCTCTACGAAAAATCCTGGGCCAGCGCGCTACGCACCGGGTCGGACATCACGGCGATATGGCCGTAATTCGGGTGATCGAAGCCCAGCAGGACCTGCACGCCCGGCTTCGCGAAGGCGGCTTTCTGCGTCGCGTTCAGGGTGAAGTGGATGAACTGCACCGACGAGGCCTTGCCCTCGGGCGAGGTGTTCTCGCGATCCGGGTCGGCCGACCCCTGGATCTTTTGCCCGTCGACGCTGACGAAGGTGTGGTTCTCGACCCCGCCCAGCCGGTTCAGCACCGAGGTGCGGCGCACCGGATCGTCGATCTCGAACATCACCGTCGCCACCAGGTCGTCGCCGCGCGGGATCAGCGGCTGATAGGCGGCCAGCTCGTCGGTGATCTGGTCCTCGCCGCCCTTTTCGATGTACAGCATCTCGTGGATCTGGTGCCAGATCGTGTCGTAATTCTCGAAATAGAAGGTCGCGAACGGGCCGACCTCGACCCGGCGATGCTGCTTGATGCCGGTGACCTTGCGCCGGTGGTCGCGCCGGATCTCGGCGTATTGCGCGATCGGCATGATGTCGGTGCGATCGATTGTATGCTTCGGCATGTCTCATGCCTCCTCTAGGTCGTGTTAATTACCGGGCAGCAACCCATAGGCACGGGCGAACAGCTCCACCGGATGCGCCTGGACCGGCAATTCGCCGGTGCTCGCCAGCAGCTCCAGCCCTTGGCCGATATGGGTGGTCGCGAGCGGGCATTCCGAGGCGACGAACGCCTTGGCCTGCTTCGCCGCTTGGCGGGCGACGGGCTTGCCCACCTTGATCGCCGTCTCGAAATTCTCCTTCATCACGCCCCAGGAGCCGCCATGGCCGGAACAGCGCTCGATCACGGCGACATCGGCCTCGGGCATCAGGCGCAGCATCTCGGTGGCCTTCTGCCCCATGTTCTGCGCCCGCGCATGGCAGGCGATATGCAGCGTGACCCCGCCGGCCAGCGTGCCGAGACCGGGCGCCAAGCCCTCGGTCTTGGCGATATCCACGATGTATTCGCTGATATCCGAGGTGTTGCGCGACAGCAGCGCCACGTCCTCGTTGTCCGGCAGGATCAGCGGCCACTCGAATTTCAGCATCAGCGCGCAGGACGGCACCAGCGCCACCACCCGATAGCCGCGGGTGATCCAATCCTTCATCTCCGCGGCGATCTTCTCCGCCTGCGCCGCCGTGGTCGCGATATCGCCATGCTCGAATTTCGGCATGCCGCAGCAGCCGGGATGGACGACCTCCGCCTCGACGCCGTTCTTGGCCAGGATCGCGCGCGCCGCCCGGCCGATGCCGGCCTCGTTGTAGTTCACGAAGCAGGTGACGTAGAGCACCACCTTGCGGCCGAAGGCGGGCGCCTCCCGGTTGACTTCGAGCGGTGCGCCGGCCGCCTCGATGACGAAGCTTTGGCTCTCGTATCTGGGCAAGTCGGCGCGGCGATCGATGCCGGCCACCGCCTCCATCGCCGGCCGCGTCAGCTTATTGCCCCGCGCCGTCGCCCAATTGGCCAGGGGGGCCACCAGTGTGCCCAGCTCACCGTTGCGATCGGTCCAGGTCAGCTGGCGCACCACCGCCGGCACCTCGCCGCGTTGCAGCTCCGCCGCCCGGTAGCGCAGCATCAGATGCGGGAAATCCAGGTTGAACTCGTGCGGCGGCACATAGGGGCACTTCGTCATAAAGCACATGTCGCACAGCGTGCAGGCCTCGACGACCTCCGCGTAGCGCGCGGTCGGCACCGAATCGAGCTCGCCGGTCGGCGCCTCGTCGATCATGTCGAACAGGCGGGGAAAACTGTCGCACAGATTGAAGCAGCGCCGGCAGCCATGGCAGATGTCGAACACCCGATGGGCCTCGGCCTCGATCTTGTCGAGATCGTAGAAATCCGGGTTCTGCCAATCCAATACGTGCCGAAACGGCCGCCCGGTCCCGTCATCCGACATGAGGTATCCTCGGCAACTTGTTGTTTTTGATGATGTCGTCGTTCAGTGCCCGTCATGCGGGCCGTCGACCCGCCGGCGCCAGGCCGGGCGTGGCTGCCGGCAGGTCGTTCGCCTAAGCCCGAAGGCTCGGAAGGCTATTAGGCCATCGTGTCGAGGGCCTTTTGGAACCGGCCGGCATGGGACCGTTCGGCCTTCGCCAGGGTCTCGAACCAATCGGCGATTTCCTCGAAGCCCTCTTCGCGGGCGGTGCGCGCCATACCCGGATACATGTCGGTGTATTCGTGGGTTTCGCCGGCGATCGCCGCCGCCAGGTTCTTATCGGTGCTGCCGATCGGCTTGCCCGTCGCCGGGTCGCCGACCTCTTCCAGGAATTCGAGATGGCCATGGGCATGGCCGGTCTCGCCTTCGGCGGTGGAACGGAACACCGAGGCGACATCGTTGAAGCCCTCGACATCCGCCTTCTGCGCGAAATAGAGGTACCGGCGATTCGCCTGGCTTTCACCGGCAAAGGCTTCCTTGAGGTTGTTTTCGGTCTTGGATCCGCTGAGAGACATGGCTGTTTCCTCTTCTCGTGGACGATGATTTCGACCCCGAGGGGATTATGAACGCAGCCGCCGAGCGTCGTCAACGGAGTTAGAACTGTTCTAATGTTACAAGGGGGATGACCCATTGCCGGTCGCCCCGTTTCTACTCGAAAGCGGACTTTTGTTTCATTTCGTGATAGCAAGACTTTAGACGGTTAGCGCTTCGGCCACCGTCACCGTTCCCCTGCGCGAGCCATCTCGTACCAAGCTGCGAGGTCCACCGGCTCGCTATCCAACGCTTTCACTTGGCTGGGCCGGACATTTTCGGTGAGCACCACTACGTTGCTCGTCGGCCACCGCGCGTTGGGCACGATAATCGCCTCGAATTCGTAGAAGAAGGCGATCTCCGCGATTTGCTGTGGTGTCGGATACTCCTGTTCTCGCTGGACATAGGAGAGACGCCCGTAGTTGGCCATGTTCATGCCTAGCGCGGCGAGCTTGCCGGCCGTTGAGAGGTCGATGACCCGATCGAGCCCAACCTCGATGCGATGAAGCCGCTTACTGATCTTCGAAGGGATGACCGGCTGACCGCGGGAGACGTGGAACCATGCCTCGGCGAGCGCGCCGTCGGGTTCGCTCGAGGTGTACAGGACGTCGAAGGTCCCGTCATCCCATCTGCCGCCGGCCCGGCCCGGGCGGAGTGGGTCGAAACCGTCGGTCACGACGCGCCAGACGGTTCCAGCCAAGCGGGTCGGCGTCTCGGCTTCGATCGCGTCCAGCAGCGCCTTGGGCCGTGGCGGACGACGGCCAGACGTCAAAGATAGGCCTCGGCGTCCATGCGATCGAGGATCGCGATCACGTCGGCCGTACGGTCGTTCACGATGAGGTCGATCGCGCGCTGACCTTCGAGCTGTGGGTGCGGGGCGTAGAGCCAGAGCCGCACCTCTTCGGGCGTGTAGTACTCGTCGAGCCGGCTGACGACGTAATGAAGCCCGGCCAGCAGCAGTTGGGTGTTGGGATGCGGGATGTGCGAGCCCGCCTTCCAACGATGCACGGTGGCCGATGATACGTTGGCGAAGTTGGCGATATCGGTCCCCTTCAGACCTCCCTGGTCCTGGAGCGTGTCGATGTAGCGCGTGACGGCGGTCATATAGCTCAGGGCCTTCGTGATCTGGCGGTGACGCGCTCGGAGAGATGGGCTGCCGGCACGCACGCCGCGTTCAGCTCTCATATTGGCACGAAATTTTCACAGACACTATGGCATGAAAAGAAAATGTCGCAGACGGCGAACAGGCTTTTTTTGCGGAGCGCCTGCCGTCCGCAGCCCGTTCGGCACCTCGGCGGGCCCTCCGCCGATGATCGGCCACCCGCGCTTGCCTTTATCCATCAACAACCTAGAGATACATGGTAATTATGGTATAAATATCATGAGTTGTTTTTCCGGGGGCATTCCATGGGCGACACATGGATCATTTTCATCCCGGAAGACCCTCTCCTGGTGCTCCCGCCCAATCGAATCGCCGCCGCGATCGACGTGCTGAAGACTCTGCGGTGGCGGGCCGATCCATTGGAACTGCTGGAACGGCTTCCTGATTTCATCTGGTGCGGCCCCGAATGGCTGACGGCGATCCGGTGTCCGTGCTGCGGTGCCGAGGTAAAGGATTGGTGGTTGGACGAGATCGGCCGATGGTACGAGCGAGATCATCGGCTGCTGGCGGTGGAAATGCCGTGCTGCCACAACCAGATGTCGCTGAACGATCTCGACTACGATAGGCCCCAGGGCTTCGCCAGTTCGGGGATCGAGATCCATAATCCCGGCGGCGATGTGGAACCCTGGGAGGTGGAGCGCATCACCGAAGCGATCGGCACACCCATCCGCGTCATCTGGCGACACCTATGACCGCAACCAAACCGGACGCGGGGGCTCACCCCGTAAAATGCACCAAAATCCTCGACGACAGATCCACCGTCACGGAATCGTCCGGGGTCTTCGCGGCCGCTCCATCCGTCGCCGGGTGGTATTCGATGCGCAGTTGGGTCGCCGTTACCACCAGGCGCAGATAGCCGTAATCCTGGTCGTCGTAGCTTTCCAGGACGACCTGGTCCGTTCCCTTCCCCGCCGGCTGGATGACCATGGGCACGCGCGGCGGCACTTCGCCGCGCCGGGACAGAGGGGCGATGCCGTGGCCGCCATTGCCGGCGATGATATAGGGGATCTGCGTCGTGCCCTGGCCGCGGGTGAAGCGCTGGTAGTTATGCGCATGGGCCGATAGCACGGCGTGCGGCCAGACGCCCGTATCGGCGCAGATCCGGTCGATCTGGGCCAGCATGTCGGTGCTCCAGCCATGCTTGCCGCCGGCGGTGAAGGCCGGATGGTGATGGGCGATGATCAGGGCGCCCTGATAGTTTTCGGCTTTGACGCGGCTCAGTGCCGCCTTCAGGTAATCGAGCTGCGAGGTGCCCAGATCGTCGCCGGCGATCACGCCCGGATCTTCCAGCGTGTTGCTGTACAGCACCAGGATGCGGATAAACGGCGCCTCGAAGGTGAAGAACACGCCGGGTTGAATCTGCGCCGTGCGCGACAAGCCGCCGGCCTCCGGCGTCACCGCGAACTCCGCCTGGCAGAAATTGTCGAGGAAGGCGGCGAGCGTCGTCGCATCGGTATCCGGCGCCACCATGCCGTCATGATTGCCGGCCAGCGCCAGGATCGGCGCCGGGTATTCGCGATAGGGTTCGTAGAACTGGTCGTAATAATACTTCGCCTCGCCGAAGCTGTAGATCACGTCGCCCAAATGAAAAAAGAACCAGGGGATTTCCTTGGGCTCGTGCTCCTGGAAGTCGCTCGCCAGCTTGTCCGCGACCAGGTTCTGCGAAGCCGGTCCGCGCGTGTTGCCGGTATCGCCGACCGCGTGAAACACGATCTGCCCGGCCGCGGCGATCTTGGCATCCAGATCGTCGCGTGCCAGCACCTGCGCCAGCGTCAGGCGCGGCTCCGGCAGGCCGCGCGGCGGCGGGAACGGCATCGGCCGCAGCTTGTGCTCGCGGTTGAGCGCGTCGATCGATTGATAGGCGGCACTATCCGAGCCATGCGCGATCTTGAAGCGGCTGGGATCGGCGGTGGGTTCGGGCTGAGAGAAAACCGGCTTGCCGATCGGCTCGGCGGATGGGGTGTCGGTGGTGGAGGTGTTCGAGGACTGCGTCGATGGGGTGCGCTGCGGCCGCCGTGTCATGGCACTCTCCTCCCGTGATTGTTACGGGAGGAGAATAATCCCCGGGCGTTGACAGCTTGATGACCGTTCGGCGACGGGCCGCTTCCAATCTCCTCCCCGACCCGAGGGGAAAGAGGAGGAGGGAAACCAACTGTGCAACGGCACTAATGAAACCGCGTTCCCGAAGGAATGCCGGGCTGGTTTTCCAGCACGCGCTGGAACTGCTCGGTTACTTCCCGCAGGAGAGCGGTCGGCAGTTCCACCGCGATGGCTATTTTATCGGCGGTCGTCAGGTGCAGGATCACGGCGGCGTTCTCGGGCACGCTGTCGGTTCTGACCTCCCGGATCGGGATGATGTTGCTGTCCATACCTAAAGCGGCCTCCTGCGGGTTGCGGGCGACACGGCGCAGATACGCCGTCCGCGCCGCATCGGTGAGCACGGTGATGAGATAACCGACCGCCTCATAGGGATAGATGAGCGGATATTCGCTGCCATCGCCCAGCCGGTGGGTGATCCACACATATTCGCCGCCATCGGATGAGCCGGCGGCCGTCAAATCGCTGATTTTAACACCCGTCACGTCAGCCATGGTCAATTCCACTTCTCTTCAGGATGACTGACCAGCCAGGCCGTGATGGCGAAGCCTGAAGGCCAGGACCAGCAAGGCGGCGCCGAAAAACAGCGCGTAGCCGCCCATCCACCAGGCGAGGATCAGCGCACCGGCGAGGGGCCAGGCGAACAGCAGCACGCCCCAGATCACCGAGACGATCCCGCCCAGCACCATGAGCCATCGGGCCGACGCGAAGTCGAGCCGGAAGGCCGCCACGGTCAGCAACGCGCCGCTCAGAATCGCCCAGGCGCCCATGACATAGACGAAGGCGACGATCGTGATCAGCGGCCAAAAGAACGCGATACCACCGGCGATCAGGTCGACGACGCCTTCAAGGGCCAGGGATGCCCACCGCATATGGCGCCGCGCCGCCCGCAGACCGGCGATGATGGCGAGGACGCCGTCAACCAGCATATAGGCCACGAACAGCAGCACGAGCGAGACGAGCGTAACGCCGGGCAGCAGGATGGCGATGAGGCCGAACAGAATGGTGAAGACGCCGCGCAACGCGATCGCCCACCAGTTCCTAGCAGATAGGGCACCGAAACTCGCATCGGCGTCGATGTAGCGAAAGCTCGATGAATGACTTTGGGTCGCCATCGCAGATCCTCCTCCCGCTCGGAGATGTTGGGGGGACGTCTGGCCGCACGCCGCCGCGAAACCTCTAGGCAATCGCCCCCATCAATGATTGGGCCAATGACTGGGGGGTCAGTGGCTGACCGGGGCCGGTTCCGGGCTGCTCGCGGCATGGGACTCGGGGCCGTTTTGAGTGGTGGTTCCCTGCCGTTTCTTCACCTCGATCCGGTGCATCTTTTCCCGAACCTCCGCCGGCTTCGGGATCGTGACGGTAAGGACGCCATTCTCGAACCCGGCCTGCACCTGGCTCGATTCAACCCGGAACGGCAACCGCAGAGTGCGCAGGAAAACGCCGTAGGAGCGTTCCATCAAATGGTAATCGCGCTTTTTCTCGGTATCCTCGCGCACCACCTTCTTCTCGCCGCGGATCGTCAATAGATCGTCGGTGAGTGTGATCTCGACATCCTTCTCATCCATGCCGGGAAGTTCGGCGGTGAGCACGAACTCGCTCTCCGTCTCACTGACGTCGACGCGCGGTACCGGCAGGGACGCCGGCAGCCGACCGAACGGACCGCCGGCCATCATCGGCGCGCCGGTGAAAATCGGCAGGCCGAAGCCACTGAACACATCGTCGAACAGGCGGTTCATCTCGCGGCGAAGTGCCAGGACCGGTTCGTTGCCCTCGTTGCGGGGTGCCATCGGCTGATTGCCTGGGTGCGGCACCGACATATTGGCTTCCATGGGGAGTCTCCTTGGGTGGGATTGGGGCGGCGGTAGGCAAAAGACGGCAGGAAGGAGAGGCGGCGGCGGGATGACGGGTGCGCCCGATTTCCGCATCCCACCGCCCCCCTCCACGTCAGGCGCCGACAACGATCCGGTTGTCCACCTTGTGGACACCCGGTGCCGCCCAAGCGGCCCGTTCCGCCTCCTGACGCTCAGCCCAGGACCTCACCATGCCCCGGAGGATCACCTCGCCGCCGGTCGCCTCGACCGTCACTCGGCTGGCATCGACCGCGGCGCTCCGCTTGAAGGCTTCCTCGATCTTCCGCTTGATCTCGACCGGTGCGACTTTCGGTTTCAGGACGATGGAGTTGCTGACCCCCTTGACGCCGCGCACTCGGCGAGCGGCGCGCTCCGCCCGTTCGCGTGTGTAGTTCCACTCGACCGTGCCTTCGAGTGTGACCCAGCCGCTCTTGGCGATGACCTTGATGTGCTCCCACGAGAACGGCAGCTCCATTTTCAAGGCGCTGACGACGTCGCGGGCGATCTCCGGATCCGGCCGCTGATCGATGACGGGCAGGCGCACCTCGATATCGTTCGCCAGGCCGGCCACGCCGACGACACGCTTCGCGTCGGTCTCGGCCTGGAACTTCTGGCCATAGCTCCGCACGTAGCCGGTCAGGGTGACGACCCCGCTCTTCACGGCCACCGCGACGTCGGTGGCGTCGATATCCGGGTCCCACCGAAGTTCGTCTTCCACATCCTTTTTGATGTCGCTGTCGGCTCTCATGGCTTGCCCTCCGTCTATCTGTCCCGTACCGATTGGTCGCGGGCGAGCCCTCGACCTCGCGGCGAAATGACTGCCCGTGAGATCAATCATGACGAGGCCGAACAACGGCGCCTTGATAAGCGTCAACTTCCTCAAGCTTTGGGCCGACGACTGGCCGATACGTAATATCCCTAGGTTTCCGCCGCGACCCTTGGCGATCATCGTCGAAGCATGGTGACAATCTGCAATCCTCGGCAAGTTGATCACCGATAACTCGATCCAAATGGGTGGAGGATCCCAATGCTTGATTCGAAAGGATTCGCTCAAATCGAGAACCTTGACGTCAAAGACCAGCACCTTTGGGATGGGTCCGACCTGGTGAAGGATCTGCGTACACTGGCGACCATATCGCGCCGTCGACGGGGTCAGGAGATCGCCGCCCCCGGAACCGGCGACGAATGCTGGCACCACATCATTTTCGGTGCTGCGAGACGGTACATCGCATGGCCTGACGGGCAGCGGCGGATCATCGACTTTCTGCTTCAAGGCGACTTTCTCGCCCCGATCCGGGATCATTACGGGATCGCCATCGAAGCGGTCGTCGACGGCACGATCATCGCCTCCTACTCGCGCCAACAAGTCGACCACCTTGCCGAAAGCGATCCGCATATCGGCGGCAAGATTCGGGAGGCGACACTGGCCGCGGCGGCCCGGCTGGAACGACAGATCCTGCTTCTGGGCAGGCCTACGGCGCTGGAAAAGGTCGGTTCATTCCTGCTCGACATGGCCGATCGTTCGTCGATCGGCCATCCTGATAAGATCATCCTGCCGATGTCGCGCTACGACATCGCCGACTACCTTGCGCTGTCCGTCGAGACGGTAAGCCGTTCGCTGACCATCCTAAAGCGGCGCGGGGTCATTACACTGATCGGAGGGCGACGGGTGAGCATTCTCGATCGCAACGCCCTCGATCATTACGTCCACTGAGGACATCTGCCCCCGCTCCGCCCACGGGCGCGGAGAGGTGAGCAAGATCGTAAGGTCACGGCTTCAAAGCGACAGGCGCGCCCGTCAAGGCGCCGGATCGTCCGGTATGTGGGCGGGCAGCGCCGCCATGACCGCCAGGCGGACCGCCTCTGCGAGCCGGCGCGTGCCCAAGCGCTCCAGCATGCGGGCACGATGGACCTCGACCGTGCGCACACTGATGCCGAGACTCGCGGCGATCGCTTTGTTCGGCTGACCGGCGACGAGCAGATCGAGCACCTCCCGCTCACGCGGGCTGAGCACCGCCATCCGCCGAATCGCCTCGGTCACCTCGTTGTCCAGATTGGGGCCGGTGGCACGCTCCAACGCGGTCTCGATAGCGGAGAGCAGCCGGCTGTCCGCGAACGGCTTCTCGATAAAATCGACGACACCCGCCTGCATGGCGCGAACCGCGGTCTGCACGTCGCCCTGCCCGGTCACGACCACCATCGGCAGGCGGATCCCAAGCCGATCCAGGTGCGTCCGGAGCGTCAGCCCATCCATGCCGGGCATCCGCAGGTCCACCAGCAAGCAGCCGGCCGATAGGTGCGGCGCCGCCTCCAGACAGGCGAACGGCGTCTCGTATTGAATGGTCGAGAAACCCGCGGAGCGCAGCAGCCAGTCGAGCGACCGGCGAACCGCCGCGTCATCGTCGACGATATGCACCAGGCGCTCAATCGGCATGGCCGGAATCATCCGCCGCGACTGTCGGAAGCGTCATGAGAAACAATGCGCCGCCGCCCATGTTGGGTTCACCGCGCAAGGTACCGCCATGGGCCTCGACGATCGCCCGACAGATCGACAGGCCGAGACCCATGCCTTTATCCTTGGTCGACACGAAGGGCTCGAACAGGTGTCGGACGACCTCCTCGGAGAGACCGGAGCCGCTATCGGCGACGCCGATTTCGACAGTCGCCTCGTCGAGCAAAATGGTGCTGATCGTAAGGTCTCGGCGCTCGCACCCGGCCATGGCTTCGAGCGCGTTGCGTATCAGATTGCTCAAGACCTGCTGGATCTGAATCCGATCCGCGAAAACGAGCGAAGCCCGCCCGTCGAACTGATACCTCACCGTCACGCCAACCGCTTCGGCGTTTGTCAGCACCAGCGCACTCGCTTCCTCGACCATGCCGGAAATGCTTTCGAACCGCTTTTCGGCCTCACCGCGCCCGACAAAGTTACGCAGGCGGCGAATGATCTGTCCGGCGCGCAGCACCTGGCCGATGGCTTCATCCATGGCTTCCACGATCGTCTCGGTCTCGACCGACCCGGCGATCAACAGACGTCGGGCGACGCTGACGAAATTGCTCGCGGCTGCCAGCGGTTGATTAACCTCATGGGCCAGCGCCGCGGCCATCTGGCCTGCCAGACTGAGTCTGGAAACATGAAATAATTCGGCCTGCAGGACTTTCAGCTGCGCATCCGTCTCGGCGCGCTCGGCGATCTCCGCCCGCAACTCGGCATTGGCAGCCGCGAGTTCGGCTGTACGCTCGGAAACGTGACCTTCCAGGGTCTCGTTCAAATCGCGTAAATCAGCCTCCCATCGCTTCATCTTGGTAAGGTCGCGACTAACGGCGGCGATATTCATCGGTTGACCGGTGCGGGGATCGTCGATGACGAACCAGTCGTGCAGGAAAGGTATCACATCGGCGGTTTGAAAATGGCGGAAGCCGATCTCGCCGATCCAGCGGCCGTCCCGCGTCAATCTCGGCCAAAGCTCGTCACGCACGCGTACCGCCTCTTCGGGAGGGAAGAGATCGAGTATCCGCAGTTGGCTGTAATCATCCAGCTTTTCCAAGCCCAACAGGGCGCGACCGGCGGGATTGATGTAGCGGACGGCCCCACTCGACGCGGCGAAACCGATGAAGTCTGAAGATCTGCCCAGCAGGGCCGCGAGGCGGTGCTCGTCAGTCTCGACATGCCAATAATTGAGGCCGGTAGCGACAGTATTGGCGCCGATAACCAAAATCGGCCGCTGAACCTCGGTCGGAAAATCCGATCTCTCGGATCCGACCAATAAAAAGGCGCCGCCCACACCGATCGGGTTGACCGCGACCCGAAAAGCGCCGCCATCGACAGGGTTGAACAAGGTGATCTCCATCGGCGTCCGTACAGGTGCAAAACCCGAAATCGCCGAGTAGATCATGGGAAAGAAACCCTCCGGTGTCTCGCCTCGCATCCGCACAATCTCGATAGGAAGCTTATCGAACCGGTTTCGCAACGAAATATAGATGAAGACTGTGCCGAGGATGGAAATCAAAACCTCCGCGACACTTTCGGCAATCTGCCGCTGACTGTCGCTCCTCCAAGTGGCTGGCGGCGCCGAGAGAACGGCCAAATGCTGCAGAAACTGAGGGAGGTCGTGAAGTATCCCAGGCATCGCCTCGACCTTGCGCTTTCGGGCCGCCCCAGGAAAATGGCGCGGCGATTTCGGAGCCGGTGACGTCTGAAATCGGGCGTGCATGGCGCCCGTGACACTAGACAGGATCTCGAGGTCGATAGGCGTCCGGCTGAGCGGCCCCTTTTTTGTCGCTTTTGGGGCTCGGCAGTCATGCTGGTGTCAGGCAGCAATGTTCTCCGTCGGCATCAATAGATGCCGCGCGATGGGTCTCGTCTAGCACTATCGAGTTCGCAACTGTCTTTTCGTGGGAATATCCGATTGAGACGACGCTAATGGCCGTAGCTGACCATCCTCTAACCGACATCACCGGTCATGCAGCAGCGCGTGGATGAAGCCGAGCTTGCCGATGACCGAGGGCGAGAGCACGAAGGGATAGAGATCGGGCTGGCCCATCGAGCGGTTGAGGCTGTTGATGGCGAAAGTCAGCGGCAGCCACGCCTCGACGAGCCGCTCGATCGAGCCATGGCGATACGGGTCGAAGTCCAGTTCGGCATGCAGCTCGGCCGCGACGGCGATGCGCGGGTGGATGCGCAGGCCGAACGCGCTGGCCATCTCCAAGGTATCCACGATGTGCAGGTAATGCGCCCAGGTTTCGGCGAAATCCTCCCAGGGATGCGAACTCGCATAGGCGCTGACGAAGCGGTTCTGCCAATCCGGTGGCGAGCCGTTTCGGTAGTGCCGTCGCAGGGCCTCGCCGTAATCCTCGGTATCGTCGCCGAACAGCGCGCGGCAGGCATCCAGCTTGCCGCCATCCCGGACCAGCACGTCCCAGAAATAATGCCCGACCTCATGCCGGAAATGGCCGAGCAGCGTCCGATAGGGCTCGCCCATCTCCTGGCGCATCCGCTCCCGCTCGACGTCGTCCGCCTCCTTCAGCGCCAAGGTGATCAAACCATTGTCATGACCGGTCATCACCTTCGGCGCATAGGGCAGTTCGACCAGGAACTCGAAGGCCAGGCCATGCTCCGGATCGTCCCGCCGATTGGCGAGCGGCAGACGCAGCCGCGACAGCGAATAGACCAGCCGATGCTTGGCCTGTTCCAGTTTGAGCCAGGCCGCGAGATTCTCAGGCAGGCTGAGATCCGGGATCATCCAGTTGTGCCGGCAGGCCGTACACAGCGTGTCGGTGGATGCGGTGGGAAGCAGCCAGTTGCACGCATTCAACGTCGCGTTCGAGCAGAATTTATACGTACGGCTATTATCGGCCAGGGCACGCCAGGCGTCGCCCCAAGCGTCGCCATCGGGTTCGAGCGCCGATAGCGTCGCAAGATCGGGCAGATAGCCCAAACGATGCGAACAGCTTTCGCAGTGATGATTCTCGAAATAGACGAGTTGCTCGCAATACTGGCATTTGAAGAGCTTCATCGGGAGCGACGCTTTCAGCGGAACGAGGCGATGGAGGCGGTGTGGTCGGGGACGGCGGAAACGGCGACGGTCGGAACAAAAGCGGTCTCGGCCGAGCTGCGGGCGATCCCGACACAGGTCTGCACCGCTTCGCGCAGCGATCTGGTGAGGTAATCCGCGCCGATGCCAGCCTGCACGCGCCGATCGGCCGGGTCGTCCTCGGGCCATAACCCGACCAGGATGGGGATGTTCGGCATACGCTGCCGCAGCCGTTGCAGCAGATAGCGCAGATGCGCTTGCTTGCCGGTGACGTCGAGGTATGAGACGCACACCATCGCGACGCCCTCGACATCGAGCAGATTGATGTTGCCGCGCATCGCCGCCTCGTAAGGCGCTATGCGCGCGCCGATGCCGTGCTTGGTGAGCAATTGCGACAGCATCGAGGATGCCGCCTCATCGAGCGGACCGCGACCGGCGATGCAGAGGACCGGCGCCGGCCTTCCCCAGATCGCGGCGATCCCGCCTGCCTGCCCGTCGACCCCGCCTACCCGACCGTCGACCCCGCCTACCCCGCCGTCAACACTGTCCGGCGGCAACGAGAGGCTGGGTTCCTTGGTATCGCCCAGCCCGCCGATAAGACCATTATCCAGGGGTTTCGCGGCCGGCTGGCGGTCCGCATGCTCCGACAGTTCCTCGACAAGCTCGGTGATCGTCTCCTTGAATCGCCTGATCTGATCGGGTGTCAGTATGCCGCGCTGGGCATCGACCGCCGCCAGTTCCAGCCCCGGCAGCGCCACATCGTCGTAAAAGGAGGTGAGCGACCGCTGCGTCAGAAGCTGTTCGGCGTGATCGCGCGCTTCGTCCTGA
The DNA here is from genome assembly GCA_035555315.1 of Allostellaceae bacterium. GTDB lineage: Bacteria > Pseudomonadota > Alphaproteobacteria > ATCC43930 > CGMCC-115725 > DATMGU01. The sequence continues at coordinate 78,549 of DATMGU010000053.1, read as the reverse complement.
TCGGCGGCCAGCATGCGCTGGTAAAAGCTCTCGACCGGCGTCAAGGCCGGCCGGTCGCCCAACAGAATGTCCAGAAAACTCAGCCGCTCGACATGACGCCCCAGCACGACCAGGCACAGCGTCAGCGGCGTCGACAGAACCAGACCGACCGGTCCCCAGAGCCACGACCAGAAGATCGCGGCGACGACGACGGAGACCGGCGACAAGCCGGTGCTGTGCCCATAGACCAGCGGTTCGATCAGCTGGCTCAGGGTCCCTTCGACAACGACGAACAATCCGCCGGTCCACAGGATCATCGACCAGCCGGGATCGACCGCCGCCGCCAGGGCCATCGGAAACAGCGCGGAAATCATTGAGCCGATATACGGCACGAAGCGCAGCAACAGGCATAGGGCGCCCCACAACACGGGATTGGGTACGCCGATGAAGTAAAGGCCGATGGCGATGATGACGCCGAAGCCGGAATTGATGGCGAGTTGGGTGGCGAAATACCGGCTGAGTCGACGTCCGCCATCGTCGAGCGCCACCGTCGTCCGGCGCAGATCGCCGGAGCCGAACAAGCGGATCAGCCGGTCGCGCAGATCTTCTTGCTGCAGCAGGATGAAGATCGCGACGACGAAGACGATGCCTACCGTGCCGATCGGCGACAGCAAGGGCGACAGATAGAGTTCCACCAGCTCCACCGGTGTCGGATCCGGCTGATGAACCTCCACCGGCATCGGCTTTGGACCGTCCTGGGTGTTCGAACTCGGCGCCGGGGGCGTCACGGATCGCGGCGGCGGTTTGGCCCCCTTGGCCGTTCCCTTGGGCGCGGCACCGACATATCCCAGGCTGTCGACGACGTGCTTGACCCCATCGACCGCCAAGCCGCGTACCGCTTCCGCCTTGTCCTGGATCGTGCGGGCGTAGGTCGGCGCCTCGGTCGCCAGTTGGGCGACCTGCATGCCGATGATGCCGCCGACCCCCAGCACGACGCTGATCGACAGCATCACCGCCAGCAACACGGAGACGATGCGACCGAGCCGCAGCCGGCGCAGAATGCCGACCAGCGGCGCCAGGAGGATCGACAGGAGAACCGCCAGGGTGAGCGGCATCAGCACGGCGCGCGCGAAGTACAGCGCCAGGATGACGACGACGATCACGCTGAGCGTCATCTGATTGAAGGTCGAGGGCGGCTTCGGTGTGATCTTTGGCGGCAACACGGATGACGCCAGTGTGGAGGGAGGCATTCGTCACCTTTCTTCGCCGCCAACAGCCAGCAAGGGGAACCGCATAGAGCCTGGGAAGCTTGGAAGGAACACCGGGCCGACGGCATGTGTTCCGTGCGTCGCCGGATAAACCGCCCGATCTTCTCTCTCCACCCTATGGCGGAACCACCCTATCTGCTCCTCTGTGCGGAGGGACTAGCGCGAAAGCGAGGCTGACGGCTCAAGAATGAGTACATAATTGATTTAATTAGAATTCCCTCAAGGCATCGGTGCGTCGTCGAAGGTGGCGCTTTGCCAGCCGCCGCCCAGGGCCTTGAACAGCGCGATCACGTCCTGCAGCTGCGCCAGCCGACTTTGCGCCGCCAGATCCTCCGCCGCGAAGGCCGACCGTTCGGTGTCCAGCACCTTGAGAAAATCCGTCAACCCCGCGCCGAACAGCTTGGTGGCGCGCTGCCGCGCGATGTCGCTATCGGCGGCGGCGGCTTGGAGTTTGACCTGGCGTTCGGTTTCGGTCCGATAATTGATCAGCGCATCCTCGACATCGCGAAACGCGCCCCGAACCGTCTGTTCATAGGTCAACCGGGCGGTTTCGGCGGCGGCTCGGGCGCTGACAATACGGGCGTCGGTGCGACCGCCATCATAGACCGTGCCGCTGAGGGCGACGCCGATCGACCAATTGATGCTTTTGGCCAGGAACAGCGTGTGGACGGCGCTCGAGGTCGGCTCGAAGGTCAGCGGGATCGAGAAATGCGGGAACAGCTCGGCCGTGGCGGCGCCGATGCGGGCCGTCGCCGCGGCGTAGCGGCGCTCGGCGCGCTGGATATCCGGCCGGTTCGCCACGACCTCCGACGGCAGCGAGACCGGCAGATCCATCGGCACGGCCATGAGCGGCACCGGTTTCGACAGCTCCGCCTCGAGATCGCCGGGGAACTGGCCGACCAGCAAGGCGATGGCATGGCTGGCACGGGCGACCGCCGCGCGCAGGGAGGGGGGACCGGCTTCGAGGGTTTCCCGCTGCGCCTTGGCCTGCGCCACCTCCAACTCGGTGCCGAGGCCGCGCTGCAATTGAAGTTCCGTGAGGTCGAGCGCCTGCTGCGCCGCGGCGATGTTGTGGTCGGCGATGGCGAGACGCAGCTGGCTGGCCCGCAGGCCGGCATAGTCGCTCGCCACTTCGGCGAGCAGGCTGACCAGGATGCCCCGGCGATCCTGCACGGAGGCGCCGATCTCCGCATCGGCGGCCTCCTCCGCGCGGCGCGTGCCGCCGAAGATATCGAGCTCCCAGGAAGCATCGAAGCCCATTTCCCAGGTGTGGTATTGGCCGATACCGGGGGGATAGGTGACGGTCGTGCTGGAATTGGCATTGGACCGACCGGCGTTGCCCTTGATCTGCGGATAATCGACGGAACCGGCGATCGCGCGCTCGGCCCGCGCCTGGATCAGGCGCTGTCGGGCGATCTTGATATCGTCGTTATCGGCGATCGCCTGCGCGATCAGCCTGTCGAGCAGCGGGTCTTGGAACGACGCCCACCACGCGCGCAGCCGTTCGGCCGCGGCCTTCCGTTGTTCGGGCTGGGCCTCGGTCCATGTGTCCGGCAGCGCCATGTCGTCGGGCCGATAATCGGGGCCGACCGTACAGGCGGCGACCAAACCCGCCAACAGCAAGCCGCCGAGCCGGCGCACCGAAACACCACAGCGCATGTCAGAGTGCCTGTTCCAGCCAATACCACAACCGGTCGAGCCGGCCGCTCGGCACATCCTGCGCCTGACCGACCGTGATGCTGCAGGTCATGCCGGCCGCCAGAACGATACCGTCGGGCACCTGGTCGATCTCGATGCGCACGGGAATACGCTGGGCGAGCCGGACCCAGGTGAACACCGGGTTGACGTCCTGCAGGCCGAGGGCGTCCGGCGCCGCGTTGCGGTCGTTGATGCCGCGCGCGATCGTGTCGACGCGACCGGTCAGCAGGGGATCGTAGCCCATCAGCTTGATGCGCGCGGCATCGCCGGGGTGGATCCGCTTCAGCTTGGTCTCCTCGAAATAGCCGCTGATCCAGAACGAGTCGGAATCGATCACCGCGACCTTGGCCTGCCCCGCATTGGCGTAGTCGCCGACACGCAGACGAAGATTGGTGACATAGCCGTTGACCGGCGAGCGCAGGACCGAGCGCTCCAGGTTGAGCTTGGCGAGGTCGAGCGCCGCCTGCGCCGCCTCCAGTTCCGAGCTTGCCACCGTCGCGGTGCTGCGGGTGCGTTCCTGTTCCTCGGCCGAGACGATGCCGGTGAGGCCCTGGCGGCGCTTGGCGTCGGATTGGCGAAGCTGCAACTGCTCCCGCGCGCCGTCGACATTTGCCTGGGCCTGGGCGATGGCGAGTTTGAAGCGGACCGGATCGACGGCGAACAGCACGTCGCCGCGATGCACCAGTTGATTGTCGCGGATCGGCACCTCGACGATCGGGCCGGAGACCTCCGGCGCCACGTCGACGACCTCCGCCCGCACCCGGCCGTCGCGGGTCCAGGGTGCCAGCATATAGCGCTGCCACAGCGCCGCGATCAGCACGACCGCCACCAGCATCATGGCGAGGGTGGCCAGGACGCGCGCTATTTTGGCGAGGAAACGCATGAGGGAGCTTCTTCCGAACAGGCCCTAGAGAAGGACCAAGAGCGACAGGATAGACAGGTAGAGCGCGGTCTCGAACAAGGCCGGATGCCAGACCGTCCGCCAAAAGCCGAGCCACGCCAACACGAGGCGCAGCCCGAAAAAGATCAGCGCCGCGACGAGCGCATACAGCACGATCGGTGCGACGTAGATGCCGCCGATATCCAACTCGGCGATCATGCCGCGATCGGCTCCATCGCCGGCATGCCGGTGAAGAAGCCGAGATGGCGGGTCAACAATCGGGCGATCTCGTGAAACGCCGCCGCCAGCCGCAGCAACCCGGCATGATCCGCCGCCATGACGTCGAGTTCGGCCGTCTCCAGGAGACGAAGAGCGGCGACATGGGCCGCATGGGCGGCCACGTCGAACCGGACCGCGGGACCGCGGAGCGCGCGCAGCGCGGTTTCGACGGTCCGTGCCGTCACCGGCGGCAGGGTGAGGCCGCCGAGCAAGCGGCGGGCGCGGACCAGTTCGCGGCCGATATGGATCGCCGCGATGCCGCCCTCGACCATCGCGGCCCGATCGGGCGAGGTCGCGAGCCGCGTGCTGAGCCGCGCGAGCCGGTCGTGCATCATGCTCTCCCAGACCGATGCCGCCGGTATCGGCCCCGTCGCGGCGAGTGCCACCAGATCGGCCCGCAACCGGCCGATCAGCCGCCGCACGCCGCGTACCGGATTGACCGGCCATAGCACCAGGAAGGCGATGACCGCGAAGACCGTGCCCAGCTGCATCGCGAACACGGTATTGAGAAACGCGGCCATGTCGTACTGCATCGGATTGCGCAGCCCGAGAAACACCGAGAAGAAGATCAGGAAGGCGGTCGACGATCCGGCGTGTTTGGGCATCGTCGAGAACAGGCAGGCGATGATGAGAAAGGGCGCGATCGTCAGCGCCATCAGCGGAAACCCGTCGACCCTCGCCAGCAGAAAGAAGACGCAGAAGAACGCGCAGATGCTGGCCAGCGCCATGCCCCGGGCGAAGCCGAGGCTTGCCAGGTCCGGCCGTTCCGTCGTGCCGAGCAGCGCGCAGGCCGGCAGCAACGCCGCCAGCATCAACGCGCCGGACGACCAGGCGGTGGCGATCCAGAAGCCGCCGGCGAGCACGGCGGCGATGGCGGCACGCGCGCCGACGATCGCGGCCTCGCGCGCATCGCGATGATAGGAGACCGGCGTCAACGCCCGGCCGGAGCGCCCCTGCTCGATCGCCACGAGATGCTCGCGCGCCATTTCCAGCTGTTCCAGGAGATCTTCCAGGCGCGTGGCGAGCCCGATCGCATCGAGGACCTCCGGGGCGATCGCCAGGGTCAGACCGGCCGACATCCCCGCCGCGGTCCGGCGCGCCTCGGCGATCGATCGGCCGGTATCGGCGTCGACGAAATGCGCGATGCTCTCGACGCGGCACAGCAGGTCACGCACCATGTCGCGCAGCGGCGTTACCGTGCTGGCGACCACGCCCTCCTTCGGCAGCGTCGCCAATTCGTCTCGGACGCTCGATGCGTGCGTGACGATGCTGACCAGCACCGAGACGAACAACCGGACCGCCTGGGTCTGCTGCGCCGTCTCGGCGGATTCATTGGCGGCGGCGACGATCAGCGGATCCAGCGCGGTCAGCCGCTCGGCGACCGCCCGCCGCCGCCGCGGCATCTCCGGATGGAGATCAAGCGCTTGAGCGGCGAACCCCAGGGTCGCCGTCAAGGCGCCTTCGAGCGCCGGGCGCAGCCGCAAGGGACCGACCTGGAGGACGAACAGGCTCTTGACCACGGCGGTACACAGGATCCCGACCATGACCACGGCGATGCGATTGCTCGCCAGATCGAAGATCTGTTCCGGATGCTCGGCCGCGGGCAGCGCCACGATGCTGAGCGTGTAGCCGGCCAGCACGGCGGCATAGGCCCTGAAATACCGCAGCAGCGCCGACGCAAAGGTGCAGAGACCGAGCCATAGGGCGAGCGCCAGCAGAAAGGCCACCGGGCTCTGCGCGAACCAGGCGATCAGCAGGACCGAAACCACGGTGCCGACGCAGGTTCCGACCAAGCGCCAGACGCTTTTGGACAACACCATCCCGGGCAGCGGACTAGACACGATCAACACGGTCGTCGCCGCCGAACCGGGGCTGTCCAGCTCCAGCTCGAAGGCGACATAGAGCGCCAACACCGCGGCCAGGGTGGTGCTGAGCGCGTGATACCAGGACTTCGCGGGGAACGCCGATAGGCCGAGGGTTGGTAGCCGGCGCCACCACGGGACCGCCGCCGCACCCATGGTGGCCAGCATCACCGCGACACCGGCTCTAGATCCATCCGCCGGTCTCCAACCGCCCGCCCCGGGATGCGCTCGGGATACCGCGCGCCGGGCCAGCCGAAAACTTCGACCGGCTCGTCGAGACCCTGCACCGATTGAAAGCCGAGCGATACCAGATGCCCCGGCGCGTCGTCGGCGAAGATCTTCGAGGTGAGCAACGGCGTCCCGAGAACCTTGGTCAGGCTTTCCAGCCGGAACGCCAGATTGACGGCAGGGCCGATCACCGTGAAATCCAGCCGATCCAGCGAGCCGACATTGCCGTAGATGACGTCGCCGAGATGCAGGCCGATCCCGGCCTTGAGGACGGGCCGCTCCGCCCAGGCTCGGCTGCGGTTCAGATCGTCAAGCCCGGCCAGCGCGTCATGGGCGGCGGACAGCGCGCGGATCGCCGCGTCGGCCTCATCGTCCCCGTCGACCCGGAAGATCGACAGCACGCCATCGCCGATGAACTTCAGCACGGCGCCACCATGGCTGTGGACCGCGCTCGATACGCATTCGAAATAATCGTTCAGCGCCTCGATGACATCGCCGGGCGGCAATTGGTCGGACAGCCGGGTGAAGCCCCGCAGATCGGTCGCCATGACGACCGAGCGCAAGCGCCTGCCCTGCCCCCGCAGGATCTCACCGGAGAGCACCCGGGGGCCGACCTCCCAGCCGAGATAGGTATTCAGCAGGTTGGTCGACATGCGCTTCAACAGCAGCCCTTCGACCACCGCGCCCAAGGCGGGCGTGGTCCCCTCCAGCGCCGCCAGATGCGCGGCATCGAACCCGCCGGCGGCATCGGTCGCGAAGGTGGCGGAGATAAAGCGCGCGTTCACCTGACCCAGGGGAAGCGCCAGATAATCCGTGGCACCGAGCGAGCCCAGATGGCTGAGCAGCGGCACATCGGTCCAGCCTGGATGGCCCGACGGGAACCGCGCCGGCACGCCGTCGAGGACCGTCGCGCGGAGTGGGCTTTGCGTGAAATCCGGGCTGTCCTCCCCGCCATGCTTGACGGCGAATTCCTCGATCTGATTGTGCTCGCGCCACCACCTGAGACCGATACCCCGCATCTGCGGATGCAGGGTGAAGCCATGCAGCGTGGCGCGCCAGATCGGCATGCCGTTACCGACCAGCCGCCAGCAAAACTGATCGAACAACTCGACCATATTGTAAAGACCACGCCCTTCATTGAGCACCCAGGCAACCAGGTCCTCGGTCTGGACCGGCTCGCCGCCCCCCTGATGCACCTGAATCGGCATCGTGATGGCGTCCGGTCGCACGAGATCCTTAAGCGCGCCGGGCACGGGAGCCTGCCTTGGTCAAATCATTCGCAAAGGCGCCATAGCCTCGGCGTCGATGAGAGAGGCTCGGTGTCACGGGACCTCATCCTCCTTCTTGATCGCCGGCTGACTGATCGCCGGCTGACTGATTACCGGCTGACTGATTACCGGCTGGCCCTGCGCGCGGCCCGGCGGATCGCCAAAGGCGCGCAAGACTCGCAGCGTCACCTCAAGGTCCTGCTCGCTGATATCGCGAAGCACCCGTGCCCGCAGCACGACCAGCTCCTGCTCCGCCTCCATCGTCACCCGTCGGCCCTCGGCCGTGAGCCAGAGCGTCTTGGCACGCCGGTCGACGGCATCGTCCCGGCGATCGAGCAGGCCGTTCGCGCAAAGCCGATCGAGGATGCGCACGAGCGACGGACCTTCGATCCCGACCTCATCCGCCACGACGATCTGCCGGACCCCGTCGCCGAGACGGCCGACGGCGATCAGCGGCAAGGCGCAAGCCTCGGAAATACCATGCGCTTCCGCTATGGACCGCGCAATCCGCCGCCAGTGCCGTCCAGCCTTCGGCATCATGCTGGTGAGATCGAAACGCAAGCGGTCGATGCCGATCATGGGCATACAGATAGCGTCCTAATTAAAAGGATGCAATCCTATTGCCGCCGGAAGCCTTGGCGGATGCGGTCCCTACCGTTGCGTCGGCTCCACCCGCACCGGTTCGCCCAGCGTATGCATCAGCCGGTTGGCCCAGCCGAAGATCGCCGCGGACAGCACCAGATCGACGATCTCCAGATCCGACAGGCCGAGGGCTTTCAGTGTCGCCACGTCCTCGGCGCTGGCTTCCGACGGCGAGCGGGACAGCTTGACCGCGAAGTCGAAGATCGCCTGTAGATGCTCCTCGATCTCCGCTTCGGTGCCATTCTCGAAGATTGTCTCGATGACGTCGGCGCGCTTGGTGAGCGCGATGAAGCGGTCGGCATGGACGGCCGCGCAATAGACGCAATGATTGACGATCGACGCGCCGGTGGCGCCCAGTTCCCGCTCCGCCCGCGACAGCCCGTCCGTCCCATACATGATGGCGTTGAACAGCGGCGAGCGATGGGACAGCGATTCCGGATCATGCGCCAGCACCAGCACGTAATCCGATACCTTGGTGTTCGACGGCGTCACCTGCAGCGCGTCGAGCTGCTCCGGCGTTGCCCGCGCCAGATCGACGGGCGTCACATAGGGGCGCCAGCGCGGCACCTTGACGGTGAAGTCGTGGATGACATCGCTCATCACAGCACCTTCTTCAACAGGCGGAACCCGGCGATGACGCGGGCCTGATAGTTGAGGAACGCAGCGAGTTCGGCGAGACGCACGATATCCGCCTCGATGACGCCGGCGCGCTTCAGCGCCTCGATATCGCCGCGCGTGGCGGCACGCGGTTCGCGGGTCAGCAGATCGACATGCCGGATGATGGCGTCCAGACGCGCGCCATGGCCGGCGACCTTCGCCGGGTCCGCCACCCACAACAGGGCCGCCGATCCGTCCAGCGCCGCGAGGCGGTCGGCATAATGGGCCGCGAGCGTGTCATCCGCGTTGAGCCGCGCCATGCGCAGCGCCAGGGCGGCTCGTTCCGGATGGCTGAGCCCCCCGGGATCGCGCGGCGTCAGAACCGCGCCGTAGCTGGCCTGACTGAGCGCCATGATCCGCGCCCGCTTGGCCAAGGCATCGGCGAGGGCCGAGCCCTCCGCCACCCCCACGATCCCCTCGATCACGCCGCCGTCTGGTACCATGGTCCCCTCATCCCTCAATCGTGCCCACAAAGCCAACCCTAACAGAACTGAACCCAGCAGGATCGACAGACCGGCCCGTGCGCTTATTATGGCGCAAACCCAACCCGCCATCGCCGCATAGCGCCCGTTCAGAAAGTTTCGCCGGTGCCCGATACAGCGTTACAACCGACCTCACAGCCTCATCAGCCCGAGGCCGGACGGGACGTTCCGATCGGCTTGCCCGCCCTCGAAGCGCGGTTGAAACAGGATTTTCGGTGGCTTGAGTTGCCGGCGAAGCCCTGGGTGCCGGCGCGCTGGGTGGACGGGAGCCGGGTACGCGACGCGGTCATCATCGGTGCCGGCATGTGCGGATTGACCGCGGCGGCGGCCCTGAAGCGCCTGGGCGTCGATAATATCGTGCTCTACGACCGCGCCCCGGCGGGGCTTGAGGGCCCCTGGGCGAGTTTCGCGCGCATGGAGACGCTGCGGTCGCCCAAGCAGCTCACCGGCCCTGCCCTCTCCATGCCCGCCCTTACCTTCCGCGCCTGGTACGAGGCGCAATTCGGGGGGACCGCCTGGGAAGCGCTGGGCAAGATCCCGCGCATCCAATGGATGGAGTACCTGATCTGGTACCGGCGGGTGCTCGACCTGCCGGTCCGGAACGACACCATCGTCACCGCGCTGCGGGACCATGGCCGGGACATCGTCGCCGTCGATATCGACCAGGCCGGCGTAAGGCAGACCGTCTTGACGCGACGGCTGGTGCTGGCGACCGGCCGCGACGGCCTGGGCGGCAGCTCTGTGCCGGCGTTCGCGCGGCGGCTCGACCGGCGGTTTTGGGCGCATTCCGCCGATGATATCGATTTCGCGGGCTTGCGCGGCAAACGCGTCGGCGTGGTCGGTGCCGGCGCCTCGGCGATGGATAACGCCGCCACGGCGCTCGAGGCGGGGGCGGCCAGCCTCGACATGTTCATCCGGCGCACCGATATCCCGCGCATCAACAAGCTGACCGGCATCGGCAGCCCCGGTCTGGTGCATGGCTTCCAGGGCCTGTCGGATGACTGGAAATGGCGCTTTCTCGACTATTCGCTGTCGACCCAGACGCCGCCGCCGCGCGACAGCACGCTGCGCGTTTCCCGCCACCCCGCCGGACGCTTCCATCTGGGCAGCCCGGTTCTCGACATCGTCCCGGACGGCGATGCGGTGCGCGTGACGACGCCGAAGGGCGACTACCTGCTGGACTTCATGATCTTCGCCACCGGCTTCCGCACCGATCTCGCGTCGCGCCCGGAACTGGCTTCGGTCGCGGACCATATCCGCTTCTGGTCCGATCGCTTCAGCCCGCCCGAGGGGCTGGAGAATGGCGAACTCGCCGGCTCGCCCGATCTCGGACCGGATTACGCGTTCCAGGAAAAGACCCCGGGCGCCTGCCCCGTCCTGGCGCGTATCCATTGCTTCAACTATCCGGCGAGCCTGAGCCATGGCAGGTTGTCCGGCGACATCCCGGCGGTCAGCGAGGGCGCCGACCGCCTGGCGCGCGGCATCGTCCGCGCCCTGTTCGTCGAGGACCGCGACCAGCATTTCGCGGCCCTCGAAGCCTTCGCGACGCCGGAATTGCTGGGCGATGAATGGACCGACGCGGACGCGCCTTGAACCTCTCCACGCCGGCAGGATGCAGCGATGACCAAAGAGATCCGCCTCAACGCCTTCGACATGAACTGCGTCGGCCATATCCAGCATGGCATGTGGACGCATCCGCGCGACCGGTCGCCCGATTACAACACCTTGGAATACTGGCAGAACCTGGCGCGCATCGCGGAACGCGGCAAGCTGGACGGCATCTTCCTGGCGGATATCGTCGGCGTCTACGACGTCTATCAGGGCGGGGCCAGCGCCTCGATCACCCACGCGGTGCAGATCCCGGTCAACGACCCGCTGCTGATCGTGCCCGCGATGGCGGCGGTCACCCGGCATCTGGGGTTCGGCGTGACCTGCAACCTGACCTATGAACCGCCCTATCTCTTCGCCCGACGGATGTCGACCCTGGACCATCTGACGCGCGGACGGATCGGTTGGAACATCGTCACCGGCTATCTCGACAGCGCCGCGCGCGGCATGGGGCTGGAGGCGCAGCCGGATCACGACCGGCGCTACGACATCGCCGATGAATACATGGACGTCGTCTACAAGCTGTGGGAAGGCAGCTGGGAGGATGACGCCGTGCTGCGCGACCGGGACGGCCGGGTATTCGCCCAACCCGACAAGATCCACCCGATCCATCATCGGGGCGAACACTACACGCTGGACGCCATCCACCTCTGCGAACCCTCACCCCAGCGCACGCCGGTGCTCTACCAGGCGGGGGCCTCGACGCGCGGCCGCGCCTTCGCCGCGACCCACGCGGAATGCGTCTTCCTCTACAATCCCAGCAAGGCGGGCACCCGCGCCACCGTCGCCGATATCCGCCGGCGGGCCGCCGCCAAGGGCCGCGACCCGGCGGATATCATGGTCTTTCTCGGCCGAACCGTGGTCGTCGGTCGGACCCGCCGGGAGGCACAGGAGAAGTATGAGGAGTACCACCGCCACGCCAGCATCGAGGGCTCGCTGGCGCATTATTCCAGCTCTACCGGCGTCGATTTCTCACGCTACGAGCTCGACGAGCCGATCCGGCATGAAAAGAACGACGCCAACAACTCGGCCCTGGAGGCGATCACCAAGGGCAGCGAGGAGCCTTGGACGGTACGCAAGCTGATCGGCCAGATGGGCCTCGGCAGCCGGAGCCAGCCGCTGATCGGCTCGGCCGAGGAGGTCGCGGACGATCTGCAGGCCTGGATCGAGGAAACGGATATCGACGGCTTCAATCTCAGCCGGATCGTCACGCCGGAAAGCCTGGAGGATTTCGTCGATTTGGTGGTACCCGTGCTGCAGGAACGCGGGGTCTATAAGCACGATTACGCGCCGGGCACGCTGCGCGAAAAACTCGGTGGCCGCGCACGCCTCCCGGCGACGCATCGCGCCGCCACCCATCGCCGTCCCGCACGTTGAGACTAAGGGTAACACCGCATCATGGATGATATCGACCGCAAGCTGCTCGCGATCCTGCAAGAAGACGTGACGTTGCCCGTCGCCCAGATCGCCAAGCGGGTCGGCCTGTCCGCCACGCCCTGCTGGAAACGCATCCAGAAGCTCGAAGCGGCCGGCGTCATCACCGGCCGTGTCGCCCTGGTGGCGCCGGAGCGGGTCGGTGTCGGCCTGACCGTGTTCGTCGCGGTCGAAGCCGGCGACCACACGCCGGAATGGCTCGCCGCCTTCGCGCGCACCGTGACCGACATCCCGGCCGTCATGGAGGTCTACCGGATGGCCGGCGAGGTCGATTACATGCTGCGCGTCGCCGTCGCCGACATGGCCGAGTTCGACGCGTTCTACAAGCAGCTGATCGCCGCGGTGCCGCTCAAGAACGTCACCTCCCGCTTCGCCATGGAGCGCATCAAATCGACCACCGCCTACCCCCTGCATCCCAGCATGTTCCGCGACCGCATGGCGGCGGAGGATTAGGACGGACCAGCATACTGCGGCTCCTTGATCCTCGTGATGCTCCAGAGCATGAACGCTGAAGCCATGAGGAGCGCGGAGGAGACGACGGCATTGGCCGCGAAATCCGCGCGAAACCCGTAAAGCCACGCACTCGCCAGCCCGCCCAGCGTGGCGCCCGTCTGGTAGACGGCGTTGAGCACGGCGTTCAGGCTGCCGCGCTGTGCCGCGGAAACGAGCAGCATGGCGCCACCCAACATCAGGGCCAGCATCAAATCACGGCCGAACGCGAAGATCCCATAGGCGAGCGCCTGAAAGACCGGCTGGCCAGTCCCGAGGGGCATGGCCAGCACGACCATAGCCGCCCCGAACGCCGCGATCGCGCAGAGACCCAAAGGATGCCGGAAGCATCCGGCGAGCCGTCCCGACAGAAGGGCACCCAGCAGACCACCGATCTCGCCGAGCAGGAGCATGATGCCGATCGCGCCGACGCCGCGACCGGCGAGGCCGTGCTGCACCAGCCAGCTCGGATACAGCCCGAGGAAGACGAAGACCGCCGCCGACCAGCAGAAATAGGACAGCAGCAAAAGCCGGGTGCCCGCGTTCAACGAGAGCGACAAGAGGCGCTCCCGATAGGTTCGCAGGGAGATCGGCGCATCCGACAACGCCTCCGCGCGCGTCGCGGGCAGGGCCGAGGCGCAAGCGGCCAGTACCAAGACGATCCCCGCGAGCAGGATCAGCGGGATCTGCCAGGCGAACAGACCGCCCAGCAGGACGCCCAGCGACATGGAGCACAGGAAGGCGATCGGCGCCGCCGAGGTGACATAGCCGGCCACGCGGGCGCGATCCCGTGCCGGAACGTAGTCGGCGATGGCCGCGAAGACGGATGCGCCGATCATCGGCATGAACAGGCCGGTCGCAGCACGGCAGAGTGCTATGGAATAGGCGCTGCGCGACGCGGCCGTCAGGAGAAGCGTCACGGCGCAGGCCAGGCCCCCCGCGACGATGAACCGCTTGCGGCCATACCGGTCGATGAGCGGCCCCAGCGACAGGTTGGCGACCAGGGCGACCACGGGAAAGGCGGCCAGAACCATCCCCGCCTCCGATGGCGAAAGCCCCCTCTCCTGCTGGATGAAGGGCAGCAGCGGGATCATCATGGCGACGTTGAAATTGATCACGAAGAAGGCTGTCCAGAGGACCGCTACGACGAACATGCCTTCACCACCATTTTCCCTCGGAAGCCGCAAACCATAAAGCAAGGCTCCTGCCAGCGTGGCGGGGCAGGAGCCCGCATGATCTTGAAAGCGGCTGGCCGCCGAATGATCCGGCAATCGGCCGAGCTAGGCGCCGATCAGTCCGGCAAAATGTGCGACGAAACGTTTGGATATTGCTATCGCGTTTGTCGCCTCTTCGACCGAAGTGACAGCATCGGAATCAGTAAAGTAATCCGCAACTGATTTAAACTCATAGGATTGTGACAGAAATTGCCTTAGCTTGTGATCTACATGCTGGTCATCTTTCATCAGACGGAAGAATTCAATCTGCACGCCATTATGGGATTTGGAAATTTTATCGGTTCGTTCGAATATATAAGCTTAGGCCACATGAAAGCTTGCCATATACGTGGCTCGGGCAGCGTCTTCGTTGAGATCCACGCGCAACATGATTTCAGCGCGTGCGAGAACGATGTTAGCCTGTTCAACGAATTTGGCAGATTCCGGCTTCACAAATCCAAACCATCGCGGCGGATCTCGTACATCAATGGCGTCCGGTCACGATAGGCGGTTGCTGGATAGGGCTTCGTGTCAAAAAAAACGCCGGTGTCGTCGAGAAACTGAACCCGCAAATTGGCAAGGCGGTTAAGTTCCTTCCAACGGTCAGGGAGAGACTTCAGGAACACCGCCACATCATAATCGGACTCGGCACTGGCTTCGCCCCGCGCGCGCGAGCCGAACAGCACGACACGATCAATCTGGTCACCGTACAGCTCATCGAGCGCAGCGCGGAAACGGGTCAGGATCGGGTCGGATAGTCTATCCATGTTTCGTTATATTATGGGTGGATGCGGAAGGCAAAGTGGGCCCAGTCAAAAAATGTGCAATCCACTGGGCTGAAGAGGCCGGCGCCGCGCGATATGATGTCGAGCGGCTGGCTGGACAGAACCCCCATCCGCGGGCAGCATCGTCCGATCGTCCCCTTCCGTTGGTGTTGATGTTCATGGCCGATCCCGAGTCCATCTATCATTGGCGGCGGCTCGACGACCGGATAACCACGTCCGGCCAGCCGACCGAGCCGCAACTGGCCGATATCCGCGCCTTGGGCGTCCGTCACATCATCAATCTCGGGCTTCATAGCCATGAAAAGGCGCTGCCGGACGAGGCGGCCAGTGTCGGTCGCCTGGGCATGACGTATATCCATATTCCGGTTGATTTTCAGAACCCCACGGACGCGGATTTCGCCCAGTTCTGCTCCGTCCTGGCCGGGTTGCAAGACGTCCCCGTTCACGTCCATTGCATCGCGAACTATCGGGTTTCGGCGTTCTTCTATCGCTATCGCCGTACGATACTTGGCATGGACGAGACGCGGGCGCGGGCCGATCTGGAGCAAGTCTGGCAACCCGAGGGGGTGTGGGCGGCGTTTATCGGTCCCTAGGTCAGCCATCGGAAAGCGGCACAATCGCCGTGACCCCGCCATTTAGGACAAGGTCATCCGTGGCGCCCAGAAGCCACAGATGGTCGGCCTCGAACCGCAGGAGCGGCCGATCCCACCACTGTCGGATCAAGCTGTCCAAGGCAGTCGCCTCCACCGGATCGAGATCGTCCGTGAAGTTATAGACACCGACCAGATAGAGATCCGTCTCGCGGCGGCCGAGCACCCGCTGGATGTGCCGGAAGAGGTTCGCCCCGGATCGACATTCGGGATAAACGCGCAAGTAAAGGCGGCCAATATTTACGGTGCCGGAAAACACGCCGCGCAGCTCGACGCCGATCGGGCCGAGACGGCGCAATTCGCCAAGTTGGCGCTCGTCGAACTTCGGCGGCGTTTCCGCCCCGACCGAGAGGGAGCCGCAAAGCGTGGCGTGCAGCTTGTCCTGGCGCCGGTCCCACAGGTTCCAGGCGATCTTTCCCGCGAAAGGCGATGCCCGCAAGGCGCTTTCCAGCTGCAGGAAGGCCACCGAACGGCGTAGGGCTTCTCCGGGGATCGGCAAGACCAACGAGAATACTTGAGCGTGCCGGCCCATCTCATAGGGGGTGCCTTCGCGCGTGGCAATGACCCGCGGATGATCCGGGGCGACCAGCGGCAGATGGGCCAGCCGATAGGCGTCGTCGAGCGCCAATCCGGCACCCGGCGCAAATCGGGTCCGACTGCGCTCATAGCCAAGGTCGTCATCGACGCAAAAATCGATGGTCGGACGGCGATGCTTCATTGATGCGTCCCCAGGGTCGGCTGGTGTGGTTTCCATCCGCTCGATGGTTCAATCCCCAAACCGCAGAATGCCATGCTGAAACACCAAGCTCCAAAAGAAAAACCTGCTACGGTGCAGTCAATTTTCAGTACAAGTTACTATTTGACAGAGTGTTCATTTGCCTAGATCCTTCAATACTCGTTAAAGGTGACGTCGAGGCCAAGGGAATGAGACGCGCAGCCGTTACCCACACACCATATTTTGGATTAGCTCCGCTGAACTGCCGCTGTTCGCGCTGATCCTTTTCCCGAACCGGTTATTTTTCATTTGTTAGATCGCGTCAACATCAGGACGCGTGGGATGAAGCATGTCTGTCTTATCCTCTGAGCGCGGCGCGCGCGCCGTCGCCACACCAACCCTCCGCCGAACCGCCGCGTCGCTGCCCTTTCCTGTGGTGTTAACCAAGGTGGCCCTGGCCGGGTCGCGGCGCTTCGCGTCGGCGGTGATCCTGGTCCTGCTGTGGCAGGCGGCGTCGATGAGCGGCCTGCTGTCGCCGCGCACGCTCGCCGCCCCGTCGAGCATTCTGGCCACCGCCTGGGGCCTGCTGCTGTCGGGGGAGTTGCCGTACCACCTGCTGGTCTCGCTGCGGCGCGTCGTCATCGGCCTCGGTCTCGGCGTCACGACAGGCGGTCTGCTGGCGATCGCGGCCGGGCTGTCGCGCCGGGGCGAGGATATCGTCGACGCGCCGATGCAGATGCTGCGCACCCTGCCCTTCCTGGCTTTGGTGCCGCTGTTCATCCTGTGGTTCGGCATCGGCGAGGTGCCCAAGATCGGCCTCGTGGCGCTCGGCTCGACCTTTCCGGTCTATCTCACACTGTTCGCCGGCATCCGGGGGGTCGACCCCAAGCTGGTCGAGGCCGGCCGGGTGTTCGGGCTGGACCAGCGCGGGTTGATCTGGAACGTCATCCTGCCCGGCGCCCTGCCCTCCGCCCTGGTCGGATTGCGCTACTCGCTGGGTGTCGCCTGGCTGAGCCTGGTGGTCGCCGAACAGATCAACGCCACCGCCGGCATCGGCTACCTGATCAACGACGCGCGCGACTTCCTGCGCACCGATGTCATCGTCGTCGGCCTGCTGGTCTATGCCCTGCTCGGCCTGCTGGCCGATGCGCTGGTGCGCACGGTCGAACGCCGCGCGCTCGCCTGGCGACCCTCCCTGGTGCGGAACTGATCATCATGACGATCCCCCAAGGAGACTTTCTCGACGCGGAACTTCTCGACCGGGAAGGCGTGCATGTCCGCGGCCTGACTCGGCGGTTCGGCGCCGCGACCGTGCTCGATCGGCTGAACCTCGATCTGCGGCCCGGCGAGTTCGTCGCCCTGCTCGGCCGCAGCGGATCGGGCAAGACCACCCTGCTGCGCACCCTCGCCGGCTTGGACCCGGCGCCCTCGGACGCAATCGTGGCCGTGCCGACGCCGACGGCGGTGGTGTTCCAGGAGCCCAGGCTGCTGCCCTGGAAACGGGTCTGGCGCAATGTCGCCCTCGGTCTCAAGGATGCGGCCCCGCGCGACCGGGCGGAGGCGGCGCTGCGCGAGGTCGGCCTCGCCCATCGCCTCGATGCCTGGCCGGTCACGCTGTCCGGCGGCGAGGCGCAACGCGCCGCCCTCGCCCGCGCGCTGGTCAGGTCGCCCCGGCTGCTGCTGCTCGACGAGCCGTTCGCGGCGCTGGATGCCCTGACCCGGATCAAGATGCACGGCCTGGTGACGGAGCTTTGGCGCGCCCACGCGCCGACGACCCTGCTGGTGACCCACGACGTCGACGAGGCCGTGCTGCTGGCGGACCGCGCCTTGGTGCTGGATGGTGGGCGCATCGCCGCGGATATCGCGATCGACCTGCCCCGGCCGCGCCGCCACGCCCACCCGCATTTCGCCGCCCTGCGCGCCCGGTTGCTGGCCGAGCTTGGCGTCGAGGTACCGGATCTGGCTGAAGAGGAACAATCGGCCGAGCGGCTGTTGGCTGGGCTCGGCGCATGAACCTGTCGCGTCGCCATTTCCTCGCGGCCCCGGCGCTGCTCGCCGCCCCGTCCCTGCTCGCCCACTCGTCCCTGCTCGCACCGGCCTGGGCCGATACCGTCACCTTGCGGGTCGCCAATTATAAGGCGGGCGACCCGTTGTTGCTCCGGCTCGCCGGGCTGGGCGATACGCCCTACCGGATCGCCTGGTCGGAGTTCGGTTCCGGCAACGTCATGATCGAGGCGATCAACGCCGGCGCCATCGACCTCGCTTATGGCAGCGAGATCCCGCCGATCTTCGCCGCCGTGTCCGGCGCCCGGGTCAAGGTGATCGCGGTCATCAAGGGCGACGTCAACGAACAGGTCGTGCTGGTACCCAAGGACTCGCCGATCCGCTCGATCGCCGATCTGCGCGGCAAGCGCGTCGGCTACGTCAAGGCGACGACGACGCATTACTATCTGCTGCGCATGCTGGAGGAGGCTGGGCTCGGCTTCGGTGATATCGTGCCGGTCAATCTCACGCCGAGCGACGGCCAGGCCGCCTTCCGGTCCGGCGCCCTCGATGCCTGGGCGATCTACGGTTATTCGGTACCGCTGGCGCGCGACACGGGGGCACGGGTGCTGAAGACGGCGCTGGGCTATCTCTCCGGCAATTACCTGACCTACGCGGCGCCCGACGCCCTGGCCGATGCCGGACGCCGCGCGGCGATCGCCGATCTGCTCGGCCGGATCGCCCAGGCCTATCGCTGGATCGACGACCACCATGCCGAATACGCCGCCGCCCAATCGGCGGTCTTGGGCGTGCCGGAAGCGGCGATCCGATCCCTGCTCGACGCTGTCAGCCAGCCGCGTCGGCTGGTGCCCGCCGACGACGCGGCGATCGCGTCGGAACAGCAAGTCGCGGACACCTTCGCGCGGGCCGGCGTGCTGCCGCGCGCCGTGGATGTCGCACCGCTCTGGGACCGCGGCTTCGCCGCCGACCTTGCGCCCAGGCTGGCGGATCGCACCTAATGGATTATCGGGTCTAATAGAATGCCAGGCATGATGGACAAGATCGCCACCCTGAGCACCCCGCCGCGCGTCCTCGCCACGGAATTCGCCGCCGTCGCGGCCTTGCATGACCGCGACGCCAGCTTCCCGTTCGACAATTTCAAGCGCCTGCGCGAGGCAGGGCTGCTCAACCTGACCGCCCCCCTCGCCGATGGCGGCGAGGATGCGGGGCTCGGCCGCGTGGTCTCGCTGGTCGGGACGATCGCCCAGGGTTGCCCGTCGACCGCCCTGGTGCTGGCGATGCAGCTCATCCACCTCAAATCCGCGACGCATAATCCGCTCTGGCCGGAGCATCTCCGGCGCCTGGTCGGGCGCGGCGCCGGCCGCGACGGCGCGCTGATCAACGCCTTGCGGGTCGAACCCAACCTGGGCTCGCCGGCGCGCGGCGGCTTGCCGGACACGGTAGCCCGGCGCACCGCCGAGGGGTGGTCGATCACCGGCCGCAAGCTCTATTCGACCGGCTCGCCGGCGCTCGCCTGGATGCTGGTTTGGGCGCGGACCGACGAACCGGCGCCGCGCACCGGCATGTGGCTGGTGCCCGCCGGCAGCGACGGCATCGAGATCGTCGAGACCTGGGATCAGCTCGGCCTGCGCGCCTCGGGCAGCCATGACGTGGTCTTCCACGCGGTCACCGTACCGGCCGACCACGCGGTGGACATCCGGCTGCCGGCCGACTGGGGCCAGCGCGACCCACAGCAGGTGGCGTGGAGCACCCTCACCGTCGCCGCCCTCTATAGCGGGGTCGCGCATGCCGCGCGCGATTGGCTGATACAGTTCCTGCGCGACCGGGTGCCGTCCAATCTCGGCGCGTCGCTGGCGACGCTGCCGCGCATGCAGGAGGCGGTCGGCGAGATCGACGCGCTGCTGATGGCCAATCGCCGGCTGATCGGCGGCGCCGCGGCCGATCACGATGCCGGGCGCGAGCTCAGCGGCGAGGAATGCAACCTGATCAAGACCCTCGCCGCCGAAAACGCCATCCAGGCGGTGCAAAAGGCGGTGCAGCTCACCGGCAATCACGGCTTGTCGCGCGCCAATCCACTGGAACGCCACCTGCGCGACGTGCTGTGCGCCCGCATTCATACCCCTCAAGCCGACATGGCCTATCTAGCGGCCGGCCGCGCCGCCCTCGGTACGTGAAAGGAGCCCTCCCATGAGCGTCGAATTCATCGGCATGATCCAATCCCGTCAGCAATCGGAGATCCATCCGGCCAGCGGGCCGACGATCGACCCCGGCTATGTGCGGGCATCCGCCCAGGCGCATGACGAAGGCGGCTTCGACCGGATCCTGATCGGCTGGCACAGCAACGGGCCGGATGGCTTCCAGATCGCGGCCCACGCGGCGGCGCATACCAAGAATGTCGGGTTTCTGGTGGCCCATCGGCCGGGCTTTCAGGCACCGACCACGGCGGCGCGCAGCTTCGCCACGCTGGACCAGCTCAGCGGCGGCCGGGCGGCGATCCATGTGATCTCCGGCGGCGACGACACGGATCAGCGGCGCGACGGCGATTACCTGTCGAAGGACGAGCGCTATGCCCGGACCGACGAGTATGTCGACATCCTGAAGCAGGTCTGGACCGCATCGGGTCCGGTCAACCACCACGGCGCCTATTACCGGATCGAGGGGGCATCCCCCGAGGTGCGGCCGGCGCAGCAGCCGCGCATCCCGATCTATTTCGGCGGCGCCTCGGACGCCGCGATCGAGGTCGCGGGCAAGCATGCCGATGTCTACGCCTTGTGGGGCGAGACCCAGGCGCAAGTGCGCGAGATCACCGCCCGGGTGCGGGCTAGCGCGGCACGCCACGGCCGCGACGTGCGCTTCAGCCTGTCGTTCCGGCCGATCATCGCCGAGACCGAGGAGAAGGCCTGGGCGCGCGCCGAGAGTATCCTGGCGCGGGTGAAGCAGGTGCGCGGCGAAGCAGCTCTCGGTCCGGCGACGCCCACGCCGCCCAATGCCGGTTCGCAGCGTCTGCTGGCCGCGGCGGCGCAGGGCGATCGTCCGGAAGGGCGGCTCTATACCGCCATCGCCGCCGCGACCGGTGCGCGCGGCAACACCACAGCCCTGGTCGGCACGCCGGAGCAAGTGGCGCAAGCCTTTCTCGACTACCACGCGCTGGGTGTGACAACCTTCCTGATCCGCGGCTTCGATCCGCTGGAAGATGCGCTGGAATATGGCCGCTCCCTGTTGCCGGCCGCCCGCCGGCTGTTCGCCGAGCGGTTGGGGCAGCACGCGGTCGCCGCCGAATAATCGGCTTCAAGGGAGGATGCCCGCATGAACCATATCTCCACCCCGTCTCGTGACCGCCAATCCGGCGAAAGCTTCGTTAGCCTGCTGCGCAACGGCGCACCGGAACGCTCTCCTGAAGCGGAGCGGTTGCATCGCAAGCAACGTCTGGCGGCGACGTTCCGCCTGTTCGCGCGCGCCGGCTTCGACCAGGGGCTGGCCGGCCACGTCACCGCCCGCGACCCCGAGGAACCGGAAACATTCTGGGTCAATCCGCTCGGCCAGCATTTCGGCCGGATCCGCGTCTCCGACCTGATCCGCGTCGACCACACCGGGGCCGTGATCGAGGGTGATCAACCGGTCAATCGCGCGGCCTTCGCCATCCACTCGGCGATCCACCGGGCGCGGCCCGATGTGGTCGCGGCGGCGCATAGCCATTCGACCTATGGCAAGGCCTGGTCGACCTTGGGCCGGCTGCTCGACCCGATCACCCAGGATTCCTGCAAATTCTACGGCGATCACACGGTCTTCGAGGACTACGCCGGCGTGGTGCTGGATACCGAGGAAGGCGACAACATCGCCAAGGCTTTGGGTTCGCATAAGGCGGTCATCCTGAAGAACCACGGTTTCCTGACGGTCGGCACCACGGTCGAGGCCGCCGCCTTCTGGTACCTCTCGATGGACAACGCGGCGCAGACCCAATTGCTGGCCGAGGCCGCCGGCACGCCCCAGCTGATCGACGAGGCCACCGCCCGCCTGACCGCCTCTCAGGTGAACAAACCCAATTCCGGACTGCTGAGCTTTCAGCCGCTCTGGGATCTGATCGTGGCGCAAGAGCCGGATCTGCTGGATTAGGAACGGATGATGTCGCGCACGACCGGAGACACACGGCTTTCGCTGACCCGGCGGACGATCCTGATGGGCGCGGCGGCCTTGGCGACGACGCGGGTCGCCCATGCCGCCGGCATCACCCTGCGGGTCGGCGATCAGCGCGGCGGGATCCAGCCGCTGATGGCGGCGGCGGGCGTCTTGCGCGACGCGCCCTATACGGTCGCGTGGAGCCAATTCGCCGGGGCGCCGATGCTGCTGGAGGCGCTCAACGCCGAGGCGATCGACACCGGCGGCGTGGGTGACGCGCCCTTCGCCTCGGCGGTCGCTTCCGGCATCCCGATGAAGGCGGTTTCGGCGACACGCGCCGATGGCGCGGTCACCGCCCTGGTGGTCCCCGGCGCCTCGCCGGTGCGGTCTGTCTCCGACCTCAAGGGCCGTACGATCGCGACATTGCGGGGCCAGACCGGTCATTTCCTGGTGTTGGCGGCGCTGCGGCGCGACGGGCTGAGCCCCGGCGATGTCCGCTTCGCCTTCATCGCCCCCTCCGAGGCCAAGGCCGCGATGGCGTCCGGCGCGGTCGATGCCTGGGCGACGTGGGGACCGTATATCTCGCTCGCCAAAGTCGAGGACGGCGCGCGGGAGATCGTCAACGGCCATGAGTTGATGAGCGGGCAGAGCTATATGCTGGCCTCGGACCAGGCGATTTCCGGCAAGCGCGCGGCCCTCGCCGATTTCCTGCACCGTCTGCGCCTGGCTCGCGAATGGGGATTGGCCAAGCCGGAGGAGCAGGCGAAGGTCTGGGCGGAGAGCACCGGCTTCTCCCTCTCCGTCGCGCGCGACGTGGTCAACACCGCGCAAACCCGCACCGTGGCGATCGACGACACGGTGGTCGCGGCGCAACAGCGCGTCGCGGATTTCTTTCAAGGCGTCGGGGTACTTCCCCGCCCGCAACATGTCGCCGACAGCTTCGATCGAAGCTTCAACGACGCCGTGTTCGCCGCCTGACCTGGTCCCTCCGCACGCTGAGGATCCGACGATGCCCAGCCTGACACGCCGCTCCCTTGGTCTTTCGGCGCTCGCCCTTGCCGCCGCCACCCTGCCCTTTCCCGGCCTGCCCCTCGCCGCCCGCGCGGCGACGCCGTTGCGGATCGGCTATCAGAAGAACGGCGCGCTGGTCATCCTGCGTCAGCAGAAGCGGCTCGACGGGTTGGGCTTCGCCGTGGAATGGCATGAATTCGCGTCGGGACCGCCGCTGCTCGAAGCCGTGAACGCCGGCGCCGTCGATTTCGGCGCGACCGGCGACACGCCGCCGATCTTCGCCCAGGCGGCGGGGGCGGATTTCGTCTATGTCGGCGCGCAGCCGGTCGCCGGTGCCAATCAGGCGATCCTGGTGCCCCGGAATTCGCCGATCCGCGGTCTCGCCGATCTCAAGGGTAAGCGGATCGCCTATACCAAGGGGTCGAGCGCCCATAACGTGATCGTGAGCGCCCTCGTCTCGGTCGGCCTCACCCCGGCGGACATCCAATCGGTGTTTCTCCAGCCACCGGAGGCGGCCGCCGCCTTCCGCAATGGCGCGCTGGATGCCTGGGTGATCTGGGATCCCTTTCTGGCGATCGCCGAGGCCGACCCCGCGACGCGCGTGCTGGCCACCGCCGAAGGCATCGCGCCGACCAATAGTTTCTTCCTCGCTCGACGGAGCTACGCCGAACAGCACCCCGCCGTGATCCTTGCCATGCTGGATGCCATCAACGGGGCCGCCGATTGGGCGCGCGGCCATCCGGCCGAGCTGGCCGACATCATGGCGGAGGTGACCGGCGTGCCGCTCGCGGTGCAACGGGTCGCGGCACCGCGCGGCGTCTACGCGACGCAGCCCCTGGACGCGACGATCATCGGCCGGCAACAGGCGATCGCCGACAGCTTCGCTTCCCTGCGCATCATCCCCGCGCCGATCGACATCCGCGCCGCCGTATGGACGCCCCCTACCGCCGGAGCCCCTCTATGACCGCTTCTCTCGCCGTGTCGCGCCCGCTGGATTTCCTCTGGTTCCTGCCGACCGGCGGCGATGGCGCCTATCTCGGTTCGGCCAAGGGACAGCGGCGCGTGGACAACCGCTATTTGCGCCAGATCGCGCAGGCGACCGATCAGCTGGGCTATCACGGGGTGCTGCTGCCGACCGGCAATGGCTGCGAGGACGCGCTGGTGACCGCCGCCTCGCTGGCGACCCATACCGAGCGGCTGCGCTTTCTGGTGGCGTTGCGGCCCGGCCTGGTGCTGCCCGGCGAGGCGGCGCGCCAATACGCGGCGCTCGACCGGCTGAGCGACGGTCGCCTCATGGCCAATGTGGTGTGCGGCGGCAATCCGCTGGACCTTGCCGGCGATGGCCTGAGCCTCGGCCATGACGAGCGCTATGCCCAGGCCGACGACTTCTTGCGGATCTGGCGCGGGCTGATGGCCGGGGAGACGGTCGATTTCGACGGCGAATACCTCACTTCGCGCGGCGGCAAGCTCGGCTTCCTGCCGGTCCAGCGGCCTTATCCGCCGCTCTATTTCGGCGGTTCCTCCCCAGCCGGCCACGCCTTGGCCGCGGCGCAGGCCGATGTCTATTTGACCTGGGGCGAGCCGCCGGCGGGAGTCGCCGAGAAGATCGCCGATATCCGCCAGCGCGCCGCCGCCCATGGCAGATCCCTGCGCTATGGCATTCGCCTGCACATCATCGTGCGGGAGACCGAGGGCGAGGCCTGGGACGCCGCCCATAAGCTGATCAGCCATCTTACCGACGACACCATCGCCACCGCGCAATACAAGCTCAGCCAGCAGACCGACAGCGAGGGGCAGCGCCGGATGCGGGCATTGCATGGCGGATCGCGCGAGCGGCTGGAGGTCGCGCCGAATCTATGGGCCGGCGTCGGTCTGGTGCGCGGCGGCGCCGGTACCGCCCTGGTCGGCGATCCGGAAACCGTGGCCGAGCGGATCCGCGAGTATCAGGCGCTCGGCATCGATACGGTGATCGCCTCGGGTTATCCGCATCTCGAGGAAGCCTATCGCGTCGCCGATCTGGTGTTCCCGCTGCTCGACATCTCAAAAGTCGAGACGCCGACGACACGGGCGGACTCCGACGCCGGCCTGCTGGCCGGGGGCGGCTCGTTCATGACCACGAACGGACCGCCGCCGCCCATCACCCATGACGGCTTCCCGCTCCCGGCCCGGAGCGGGGTCGCCTAGAGCAAGATCAGGTTTTCTGGACACCCCAGAACATCGGGAACGGCGCCTTCACCACGCCGGTCACGTTCTTGCGCCAGGCCTGATTGATCAGGAAGAACCCGGTCGGGGCATAGGTCACGAGGTCGAAGCTCGCCTTGTTGATCTTCGCTATCGCCGCCTTTTCGGCCGCCGCATCCGGGGCGTCGTACCACTCGCCGATCAACTGCTGGACGAGATCGGATTTCGGCCAGCCGAACCACGCCTTGTCGCCGCCGGCATCGAGTGCCGTATAGGCCGCCGGGTTCACGCAATCGGCACCGGCATGCCAGGTGTGGAAGATGTTCCAGCCGCCTTGGCTCGGCGGGTCCTTCTTCGCGCGCCGGGCGCCGACCGTGCCCCAATCGGTCTCGATCAGATCGACCTCGAAGCCGATCTTCTTCAGCAGATCGGCGGTGACGTCGCCCTCGGCCTTGGTGATCGCCACATCGGTCGCGACCACCAGGGTGACCTTGGCACCGAGCAGCCCCGCCTCGGACAGCAGCTTCTTGGCCGCGTCGTAGTTCCGCGGGCCCTTCAGGATGTCGCCACCCTCCTCGGTATAGAACGGCGTGCCGGGCGTGAAGAAGCTGGGCAGCGGCTTCCATAGGTCCGGATTATCGCCGACCACCGCCTGCATATAATCCTGCTGGCTGAGCGCCATCATCAGCGCGCGGCGCGCCCGCACATCGTTGAACGGCGGCTGCAGATGGTTCATCCGCAGGGAGCCGATATTGCCCAGCGGATCGGAGATATCGACGGTGATATCTTTGTTTTTCCTCAGCAACGGCACCAGATCGGGCAGCGGCGTTTCGGCCCAATCGACCTCGCCCTTCTGCAGGGCGGCGGCGACCGTCGCGGGATCGCTCAGAATCTGCCACTCGATGCGGTCGAACATCATCCGCTTGCCGCCCGCCAACCAATCGCCGGGCTCCTCGCGGGGCGCGTAATCGGCGAATTTCTCGAACACCGCCTTGGCACCGGGCGCCCATTCCGCCGTGTTGAACTTCATCGGGCCGGAGCCGACATATTCGCTGATCAGCTTGAACGGATCGGTCTTGGCGATGCGTTCCGGCATGATGAAGGCGACCGGCGCGTTGTTCTTGCCCAGCGCGAACAGCATCTTCGGAAACGGCTTGTTCAGACGGAAGCGGAAGCTGCGGTCGTCCAGCGCTTCCAAGGCGTCCAGGCGCGCCTTGATGACCTGGCCCATGGTATCGCGGACCATCCAGCGGTTGAGGCTGGCCACGACATCCCGTGACGTCACCGCTTCGCCGTCATGCCATTTCAGGCCGGGACGCAGCTTGAACGTCCAGGTCTTGGCATCGGCGGAGGCCTCGTGGCCCTCGCACATCTGCGGCTGGGGAACCAGCTTGGAATCGATGCCGTAGAGCGTGTCCCATACCAGCAGCGACGCATTGCGCACGACATATTGCGTACCGGCGACCGCGTCCAGGCTCGACAGATTGGCCTGCGGCACAAACCGCAACACGCGGGTGTTTTGGGCGAATGAGATGCGGGGAGCGGCGAAAGGGGCTGCGACGGTTGCAGCCGCGCCGATCGCGGCGGTCTTCAAGAAAGCGCGACGCTTCATGAGCTATGATGTCCTTCGTTCTTCTCGTGGATTGGTCGGAGGCCACCTGCTTGGCGGCGTGAACTTTCACCGCGGCGTCAAGCCCTGCCCCCGTCCCTCATGGCATCCGACGCTGCATGATTAATGCCACAAAAGCATCCGGGGCGCGAGAGCGGCGGCATGATATGCATCGCCTGCGTGCTCGACGCGCTTCTATTATGCCTCGGGAATGGAGAGCGATGGTCAATGACGAATCCGGTAGCCGATCTCGTGGTGCGCGCCTCCACCGAAGCCGATGTGCCGGCGATGCTGGCGATCTATACCGACTACATCCATCGAGGCCTGGGCGACTACGAGGCCGAGCCGCTGGATACCGACGATCTCAGACGGCGCCGCAAGACGATGCTGCACAAGCGGCTGCCCCATATCGTCGCCGAGACGAACGGGATGATTGCCGGCTATGCCTATGTCGTCCCGTTCCGCAAACGTCCGGCCTATCGCTACGCGGTGAAGCATTCGATCTATGTGCATCGGGATTTCACCGCGCGCGGGATCGGGCGCGCGATGCTGCGGGTGCTGATCGACGCCTGCGCCGAGGCCGGCTACCGTCAGATGATCGGCTATATCGACGCGGCCAACGAGCCGTCGCTGAAGCTTCATGAAGCCTTTGGCTTCATGCGGGCCGGCTTGCTGCCGGCGATCGGCTTCAAATTCGGGCGCTGGACCGATTCCGTCCTGGTGCAACGACCCTTGGGCGACGGCGCATCGACCCCGCCGGAGCCCATGCGCCGCTCCAAGGGCTGAAGCCCTCTATCAACCCTGGGCCGAACGATCGCTTGGGCGCGTTCGACGACCGGCTTGTCGATCATCTGCCCGTCGAGCGCGATCACCGATGCTCCCGACCGCTGCGCCGCCTCCCAAGCGGCGAGCACGCCGCGTGCCCAGTCCACTTCCGTGGCAGAGACGCCGAACACGTCGTTGATGATGGGGAGCTGCGCCGGATGGATGCAGAAGCCGCCGGTCAGCCCCATCGCGGCGGCCGAGATCGCCGCGGCCCGATAGGCATCCAGATGGGTAAAGTCGGCGATGGAGTGCGGCAGCCCGAAGCCCATCAATCCCTGCGCGGCCGCCGCCAGGGCGAGCATCTGGCAGGGGAGTTGGAGACAGGCCGCGCTGGGGACCACGCCGAGCGAGAGCGCGAAATCCTCGCTGCCCAGGGCCAAGCCGATCAGCCTGGGCGCCGTCGCGATGTCGGGCAGGCGGAACACCGCGCCCGGCGTTTCGATCAGCGCCACCAAGCCGATCCCGCCGACAGGCAACCCGCGCGCCGTCTCCGCCTCGGTCAAGCGTGCGTCGATCGCGCGCAGGTCCGCCGGGTCTTCGACCTTGGGCACCACCAGGGCTTGGACCCCGACCCGAATCGCGGCGTCCAGATCCGCGTCGAGATCCGCCACGCCACTATTGATCCGCACGAGGATCTCGGCCCCCTGCCCCGCCAGGGCGTCGATCACGCCGGGCAATCCTTTCCGCGCGGCGGGTTTGCCCGGCGGGGCTACCGCATCCTCCAGATCGAGGATCAGCGCATCGGCGCCGCGCGACGATGCCTTCTCGATCTGGCGGGAATTATCCGCGGGAACGAACAGCAGGGATCGCCAGCGATGTCGGTTCCGGCTCATCTCGCCGTCACTCGAAAACCAGGACGATCGTCTCGGCGACGAGAGCCGGCCGATCGCCGTTCTCGATCTCCATCGTCGCCTCGACCGTGATGCGCTGTCCGCCCGATGCCGGTTCGACGGCTTTCAGGACCGAACTCAGCCGGACGCGCGCGCCGGCCGGCACGACACTGAGAAAGCGCACCTTGTTGACACCGTAATTGATCCCCCGCGTCTTCCGGCGGATCGCATAGATCTCGGCCGACAGGCGCGGCAGCAGCGAGAGGGTCAGGTAACCATGCGCGATGGTCTTGCCGCCCGGGGCCTCCCGACGCGCGCGCTCGACATCCACATGGATCCATTGGTGATCGCCGGTCGCCTGCGCGAACCCATCGATCATCGGCTGATCGACGGTCAGCCAGGCACTTTGCCCGAGGGTTTGTCCGACATAATCGCGCAGGGCTTCGGCGCTTTCGACTTCAAGCATGGAAACGCTCCTCGCGCCACTAAAGGGCGACGAAACCGTCATACAGTCTTCCGGTCTCGGTCGTCACCTCTCCGATGCACGCGGGAAGCGGCTCAGCCCGCCGCCCGTGCCGCGGCTTTCCAGAACTGCCACGGCCGCTCGATTTCCTTTTCGATCGCGAGGGCTGTCTCCGCCTCCTCCGGCGTCAGATACTCGACCGGGCCGAGACGCAACGCATCGGCCACGAGGCGCGCATTGACCTCGGTATAGACGGCTCGATAGACCGCCTGTTTCACCGAGGGGCCGACCACCGTCGAGCCATGGCCCCGCATCAGCACGACATTGGCCGAGCCCAGCGAGTCCGCCAGGGCCTTGCCCAGCTTGGCATCGCGGATCAGCAAGTCGGTCGCGGGGCCGGCGGTATCGCGGATCTCGAAGATATCCGCACCGGTGCCGAGAAAGCCGCACATGTGGCAGGCCGGCCGGAACCGCACGCTCTTGACCACGCTGAACGGCACCACCGAGGGGGAATGGCTATGCACGATAGCCATGACATCCGGCCGGGCGCGATAGATCTCGCCATGGATGAAGCGCTCCAGATAGACGCGGCGGCCCTCGGCGTTGAGCGGCGTGCCGTCCAGGTCGAACTCGATGATGTCCTCCCGCTCGACCTGGGCCGGGGCCATGTTGCGGGCCAGCAGGAAACGATCGGGATGCTTGTCGTGACGCGCGCTGACATGGCCGAAAGCATCGACCACGCCCTGATGGAACAGGATGTGATTGGCATCGACGATCTCCCCCAGCAGATCCGGCCCCAGCTGATTTGGGTTAGCGGTGGTCTGGTTCGTCATGAGGCGGTCTCCAAAGAAACGGGATGACGATCGGTGTGGCCCGCGCGGCCATAATAGTACTCCCACTGGAACGGCAGGATGCCTTGAGAGGGGGTGGTCATGATGGTGTCTTCTCCCGATCAGACGTATTTCGCGGAGACCGCCTTCAGCACCTCGTAATCGGCGCGGGTCGCCGGGTTGAGGTTGCGCAGCGCGGTCGGCACGACGATGTCGAGATACTTCTTGGCATCGTCGGCGGGCAGCGTCAGCGTCTGGCCGCCGTTCTTTTCCCAAAGCATCTTCGCATTGGCGACATCGCCCTCGCCCCAAACGGCGCCCTCGATATCGGCCTTGCCGGCCGCCTCACGTACCAGGGCTTCGGAGGGGCCGAGCGACTTCATGTAGTCGCTGTTCACCAGGCCGACGATGACCACGAAGGTGCTCGGCAACAGCGTCAGGGTCTTCGAGATGTCATAGTATTTCAGCGCGGAGAAGATCGTCGTGCCGGCATAGACGCCGTCGATCGTGCCGTTCTGGAACGCCGGCAGGACCTCGCCCAGGGACATGGCGATCGGCGAGGCGCCCAGTTGCTTCAGCTGCTCGATCAGCAGGGCCGATCCGGGCACCCGGATCTTCATGCCCTTGAAATCCGTCAGCGCGCTTATCGGCCGGCGCGACACGATGCCGACCGGCGAATGGGCCAAGGCGGTGAGCACCTCGACGCCCTTGTCCCGCCCGATCGTGCCGAGCATTTTGCGCACATCCGGATCGGCCAGCACCTTCGCACCCTGCGCCATGCTCTGGATGACGCCAGGCACCGCCAGCACCGCGAAGCGCGGTTCCAACCCTTCATAGGTGCCGGACGCGTTCATCGCGACCTCCACCGTGCCCATGGTGACGCCCTCGATCGTCGTCTCGGCCGAGCCCAGCTGGCTCGCCGGATAGACATTCGCCTTGATCTTGCCGTTGCTGGCGGCCTCGACGTCTCTCTTCAACAGCATCAGCCATTGGTTATCGAGATCGTTCGAGGCCGTGGTGGTGAGCTTCATCGTGAATTGCTGCGCCCCGGCCCGGCCGGCAAGTCCGAGACCGCCGGCGAAGGCGAGGCCGGACAGCGTCTGAACGACCCGCCGACGAGAAACAGTCATCATGGTTTCCTCCCCTTTGTCGTTGTTATCAACGGATAAGCCACTGCACGCCGATCAGGGAGACCGCCGGCACATAGGTAATGATCGCCAAGCCGACGAGGTAGACGAAGACGAACGGCACGATGCCGCGATAGATCAGGTCGAGCGGCAGGCGCAGCACGGTCTGGGCGACGAAGATATTGATCCCGAAGGGCGGGTGAAACAGCCCGATGCCCAGATTGACCGCGAAGATGATGCCGAAATGCACGGGATCGACGCCGAGAGCCTTGACCAGCGGCACCAGCAGCGGGGTCAGCAGCAGGATCGCCGAGATCGGGTCCATGAACGAGCCGACCAACAGCAGCAGCACGTTGATCGCCAGCAGCAGGCTCCACAGCGGCAGATGCATGCCGACCAGCCATTCGGTGAGCTCGGACGGGATCTGATTGACCGTCAGGATCCAGCCGAACAGGACCGAGCAGGCGACGATCACCAGGATCTGGCCGGTAAAGAGCGCCGTCGATTGGGCGCAGTCGAAGATGTCGCGCCAGCCCAGCTCCCGATAGATCAGCAGCGGCACGCCGGCGGCATAGACGCAGGCGACGGCGGCGGCTTCGGTCGGGGTGAAGACGCCGCCATAGATGCCACCGAAGATGATCACCGGCGCCCCCAGCGCGGTGACCCCGCGCAGCGCCGCCTGCCCCAAGCCGCTGAGCGAAAACGCATTGCCGGCACCGATGCCGTTGCGATGGCAGTACCAGACGACATAGGCGCAGAGCAGAAAGGTCAGCAGCAGCGCCGGCACGATCCCCGCCGCGTAGAGCCGCGGCACGGATTCCTGCGCCGCCGTGCCGTAGACCAGCAGCGGGATGCTGGGCGGGATCACCACGTCGATGGCCCCCATCGAGGTGAGGAGCCCGGCGGAGAACCGCGCGGGATAGCCGGCCTTGGTCAGGGCCGGCAGCATCGCCCGGCCGATCGTCGCGACCGAGGCGGCGCTGAGCCCCGACATCGCGCCGAACAAGGCCGACGAGCACACCGTCGTGACGCCGAGACCGCCGGGGATCTTGCCGACCCCCGCATTGACCAAATTCACCAGGCGCTGGGCGACTGATCCCCGGCCCATCAATTCGCCGGTGAAGATGAAGAACGGGATCGCCAGCAGGGTATAGGCGTTGACCGCGCCGAACAGGGTCTGGTGCAGCACCGAGAGCGGGATGTGCATGAAGAAGATCAAGCTGGCGGCGACCGCCGTCAGCAGCACCAGGAAGATCGGAAAGCCCAGCAGCAGCAGGGCGATCGGCAGGACGCTGAGGACCAGACTCATGGCGCCGTCCCATCGACCGCGCCGGGCGCCGGTATCGGGTCGTCCCGGACGAACAGCCTGATCACGCCCACCAGCGTCATCAGGCTGAACGACACCGCCAGCATGCTGTGCGGGATCCACATCGGGATATGCGCATTCTGGCTATGGCTGCCGATGGTGAAGATCTTGATCGTGTAGGTCCACGACACCCAGGTCATCAGCCCGCAGACCGCGATCGCCAGCAGCGCTTCGACAAAGTCGACCAGGCGTGCCACCGGTGGTGAGAAGTGGCGGGTCAGCACATCCATGCGCAGGTGCCGGCGGCGGATATGCGCGACCAGCGCGCCCAGGAACGCCATGCCGACCATCAGATAGATCTGGAACTCATCGGCGCCGGTCAACGCGTGATCGAAGCCATAGCGGGCGACGATGTTGACGAAATTCAAGATCACGGCCGCGATGAGCGCCACGCCCAATAGGCGGCTGACGAACCCGGCGATGCCGTTCAAGACGCGCAGCGGAGCGGAATTCCGGTGCATTGTCTTCCCGTCGCCCCCTTTTTTATTGTTCTTGGTGATTTGGTCCGGAGCTTATCAGGTTGCCCCCAGACAGGTCTCGGGGCGCCAGCCATAAAGCCACTGCAC
Source organism: Allostellaceae bacterium (assembly GCA_035555315.1). Lineage (GTDB taxonomy): Bacteria > Pseudomonadota > Alphaproteobacteria > ATCC43930 > CGMCC-115725 > DATMGU01. The sequence continues at coordinate 45,483 of DATMGU010000053.1, read as the reverse complement.
GGCGTCGTAGAATTGCGCCTGCGTCCGGCCGACCCAGAGCGAGTTGCGCACCAGGCGCTCGACCCCCTTGGCGTGATAGATCCGCCCCATCTCGCGCGCCGAATACAGAACCCGCGCCGTGCGGGTGATGCGCGCCGTCTCGTAAAGCCGGAACGCCGCCTCGAACGCGAAGCCGGCGGCCTCGACCGCCGCCCCCAGCGTGACGGCGTCTTCCAGCGCCATGCAGCCGCCCTGGGCGATATATTGCGTCATCGGATGGGCGGCATCGCCGAGGATGGTCGCCCGGCCACGGCTCCAGGACGGCACCGGGTCTCGGTCGGCGGTGGCCCAGCGGCGCCACGAGCTGGGGCGATCCAGCATTTGATGGGCGCGCGGATGCACCCCCTGAAAATAGGACAGCACCTCGTCCTTGCTGCCGTCGCGCACACCCCAAACTTCCGTCTCGCGGCTGTGGAAGGTCACGACCAGATTGTATTGCTGTCCGCCACGCAGGGGATAATGCACCAAGTGACAATCGGGTCCCGCCCAGAGAACCGGCGCGTTGACCCGCAGCTCCGTCGGCATGTCGCCGACATCGACCACGGCGCGATAGACCACGTGACCGGTGACCCGCGCCTCGTCGCCGATCAGGATTTGCCGGATCGCCGACTTCACCCCGTCGCACCCGATCACGGCGGCGGCGCGGTGCCGCTCGCCCCGCTGATCGATGACGGTAGCTCCCTGATCGTCGAGTTCAAGGTCGCGCACCTGGGTCGAGGTACGGAACTGGATGAGCGGGTTTTCCCGCACCGCCTCCAGGATCGACAGATGGATGTCGGCCCGATGGATGACGCCATAGGGGTTGCCGAAACGCTCGCGAAACGACGCCCCGACATCCATCGAGACGATCTCGGTGGCGTCGACCGCGTCCATCATGGTCAGGTGGTCGATGACCACGGCCCGCCCGCGCGCCGCCCCGCCGACACCCAGCCCGTCGAGGGCCGCGAAGGCGTTGGGGCCCAGCTGGATGCCGGCGCCGACCTCGCCGATCGTCGCACTCTGTTCCAGCAGTTCGACCGCGATCCCCAGCCGCGCCAGCGCCAACGCCGCCGCGAGGCCGCCGATGCCGCCGCCGACCACGATGACCTTATGCTGCTTCACGGGGTAACCTCTCGCTCAGCCGGCCCGGGCCTGGACGACACGGGCCTGGACGACACGGGCCGCGATCGTGCCCAAGCCCTCGACACCCGCCTCCATCCGGTCGCCGGCGACCACCGGCCCGACTCCTTCCGGGGTGCCGGTATAAATAAGGTCACCGGGCTCCAGCCGGAAATAGCGCGAGAGATCGGCGATCGTTTCGGAAACGGACCAGATCAGCTGGCGGACGGTGCTGTTCTGCTTTTCCTGGCCGTTCACCGTCAGCCAGATCCGCGCATCGGTGAAATGTCCGGTGCTGGCGACAGGGTAGAGCGGCCCGATCGGCGCGGACGCATCGAACGCCTTGCCGATCTCCCAGGGTCGACCCATCTCGCGCATCTTGATCTGCAGGTCGCGCCGCGTCATGTCGAGGCCCACCGCATGGCCCCAGACATGGTCGAGCGCCTGAGCGAGCGGGATATCGGCCCCGCCCTTGCCCAACGCCACGACCAGTTCGGCCTCGTAGTGAAAATTGCCGGTGAGGCTGGGATAAGGCAGCTCCAGCGTCTCGCCCTGGGCGACCGGGATCACGGCATCGGCCGGCTTGCAGAAATAGAAGGGTGGCTCCCGATCGGGATCGAAGCCCATCTCCCGCGCATGCGCCGCGTAGTTGCGGCCGACGCAATAGACGCGGCGAACCGGGAAGCGATCCGACGTCCCGACCACCGGGAGGGCGATCGGTTCGGGGGCGGCGATGACGAAGGCCATGGGCGATCCGTACCTTTGAGAAAAACGCGGTCAGAGCCGCTCTTCGCGCAGCAGATTGAGCGCGGCCTGCACCGGGCGGTCGGAGAAGCTGAACAGGACCGCGTCGTCCGTCGCGGCGAGTTGCACCGGCGACCAGGACGGCGCCACGAAGACGTCGCGTGGCTCGAATTGGAACTGCGCATCGCCGATCCGCGCCGTGCCGCGCCCTTCGATCGCGCAGAATACCGTGGCGTCGGTGCCGCGGTAGGTGCGCCCCCGGAAACCCGCCGGCAGCAATTGCATGAAGGTCGCCATGGTCGGCATCGGCCAGCCGCCGGTCGTCGGGTTGACGTAGCGCAGCTTCACGCCGTCCCAGGCGTCGAGTTCGCCATGGCGATAGAGCTGCTCCAGCGCCTCTCGGGTCCGGTCATAGGGATAGCTGAAGATCGGCGAGGTCGGATCTTCGACCCGATGGCGGACCGGCGCCATGTTGTGGCCGAACCGGGCGAAGCTATCGCCCTCGGGCTTCACCACCGGCTGCGCCGCCTCCGGATAGGTCTCGGCGAAGCCCGCGTCCAGGCTGCGGATCAGCGGGATATCGAGCCCGTCCAGCCAGATCACCGGCTCGCCGCCTTCAGCCTCGACGAGGTTGCCATGGTCGTGCCAGGTCCAGGACGGGGTGATGATGAAATCGCCGGGATGCATGGCCGTGCGTTCGCCATTGACGGCCGTCCAGGCGGTGGTGCCCTCGATCACGAAGCGCAGCGCCGATTGGGTATGCCGGTGGCTGGGCGCGATCTCGCCGGGCAGGATCAGCTGCAATCCGGCATACAGCGTCGTGGTGATGCTGGAGAGGCCCGCCAAGCCGGGATTTTCAAGGATAAGCACCCGGCGGACCGCTTCCTCGGCCGTGATGAGACTTCCCGCCTCCATCACCAGCGGGCGGATCGCCGCGTAGGTCCAGTGCGCGGGAACGCAGCGCGGTTGCGGTTGCTTCGGCACCAGACTGTGCAGTGATTCCCATAGCGGCGCCATCTGGCGCTGCGCGATATGGCCGTAATAGGAGGCCCGATCGGCCCGAACGGCGGATACCGTCATGCAGCTACCGTCATGCTGGCGCTCCCTCTTGGATGTGGTCCTGCGACCGTCGGAACCATCTGTTGTTGGACAGAGCTTCACCCGCCAGGCATGCTATGGAAAATAATAATTCGATCTGATCCATATCGTTCTGGATATGGCTGGGAGGTGGGATGGACTGGACCAGCCGGTTGCGGCTGCGCAACCTGCGGATGCTGCTGAGCCTGGCGCAGACGCGGAACATCAGCCACTCGGCGGCGGCGCTCAACACCACGCAACCGGGCCTGTCGAAATGGCTGAAGGAGTTGGAGGCCGATATCGGCCTGCCCCTGTTCGAGCGCCATGCGCGCGGGCTGCGGCCGACCCGATACGGCGAAGCGTTGATCGGCCATGCCCGGCGGATCGAGGCGCATCTCGACGGTGCGCGCGAGGATCTGGCGGCGATGCGCGACGGGGGCAGCGGCCGGGTGGTGATCGGCACCTCCGGCGCCTCCGCCTCCGACACGGTGCCGCTGGCCGTGCTGAAACTGATCCAGCGCCTGCCCCAGGCCTCGATCCGGCTGGTCGAAAGCACGATGGATCAGCTGCTGGAGCAACTGCACAACGGCGATCTGGATCTCGCCGTCGGGCGCTCGACCCTGCGGCATGCCGATCTGGGGCTGCGGTCGGAGATGCTCTATGTCGAACCGATCCATTTCGTGGCCCGGCCACGGCATCCGCTGTTCTCCCGGCCGATCGTCGATTGGGACGATTTGCTGCGGTACCGCTGGCTTATCTGGCCTAAGGACACGCCGATCCGGGATTCCCTGGACGAGGCGCTGGTCTCGGCGGGCCGAGCCCTGCCCGCCAATAGCCTGCAATCGAACTCGGTGACGCTCAACCTTACCCTGCTGAACAACAGCGACATGATCGGGCTGGCGTCGCACCGCGCGGCGATGCGCTTCGCCCATATGAACGCCATGCGCATCCTGCCGCTCAGGCTATCCGGCTTCGGCTCCGTCGCGATGTATTGGCGCGACGACGCGACCGGCCGCTCCGCCGTCGCCGCCACCCTCGATTGCCTGCGGGAGGTCGTCGCCGAACAATCCGGGCGGGTGACGGTCGCATAGCGGCGCTGATCCTACCGCAAGCATTTTGGCACATCGGTTGCACCACGTAACGATACATTCGCTGGCTCAGGAGGTCGCCTTGTCGAGCATTCCAACCGATCCGGCGCGGAAGAAAGGCATTTCCCGCCGGCGGCTCCTCAAAGGGGCTGCCACGGTGGCCGGTGTGGCAGCCGGGTCCGGGGCGATCGGTGGTTTCCCCACCATCTGGGCGCAGAACATCAAGGACATCACGCTCAATCACGCCGGCTTGCCGGTGACCGCCATCCCGCAGATCGCGGCGCAGGCGACCAAGGATCTGGGCTTCACGGTCAATATGCAGGCGTCGGAGAGCGCCGATCTGCTCAACCGGATGCTGTCGCAGTCGAGTGCCATCGACATCGCGGATGTCAGCCTCGTCTATACGCGCTATCTGGTCGGCCGAAACGTCCTGCAGACCCTGTCGCCCAGCAAACTGAAGAACTTCGACGCCACGCTGCCGCTGTTCACCAAAAGCGAATATCCGGATGGCCGCAAGGCCTCCACCCAGGGCGTCTCACCCTATACCATCCTCTACGCCACCGATGCCGAAGGGCAGACCTTCTCGAAGACGCCGACCGACTTCCTGACGGTGCTGCCGACCATCACCAACGCCGATACGCTGGGCATCCGTCCCGACCTCATCGGCCGTCCGGTGACCAGCTGGGCCGACCTCATCAGCCCGGACTTCAAGGGCAAGACGGCGCTGCAGGACAATCCGACCGTCGGCGTGATCGATGTCGCGATGGCGGTCGAGGCGCGGGGCGACGTGAAATACGGCAACAAGGGCAACATGACCCGCGCCGAGATCGACAAGACGATCGATCTGATGATGGAGATCAAGCGATCCGGCCAATTCCGCTCGTTCTGGACCTCGTTCGACCAGTCCGTGAACTTGATGGCATCGGGCGAGGTGGTGATCCAATCCATGTGGTCGCCGGCGGTCACCGCGGTGCGCACCCGCGGGATCGACTGCGTGTTCCAGCCGCTGAAGGAGGGCTATCGCGGCTGGGGCTATTCGCTCGGCATGATGAAGCATCTCAGCGGGCTGAAACGCGACTGCGCGCTCGAATACATCAACTGGTACACCTCGGGTTTCGCCGGCGCCTTCGTCGCGCGCGAGGGCTATTACTCGGCGCAGCCGGACAACGCCAAGAAATTCATGACCGATGCCGAGTGGGATTACTGGTACGGCGGCAAGCCGGCCGCCACCGATATCATGGACCCGTTCGGTAAGTTGATGGAGAAGGCCGGACGCGCCCGCGACGGCGGCAGCTTCTGGGAGCGCATGGGCAACATCGCCGTGTGGAACTCGGTGATGGACGAGGATCGCTATCTCACGCGGCGCTGGAACGAGTTCATCACCTCATAATGCGGCGCGGGGTGTAGGATCAGTGGGGAAAGCTCGGCCGACTGACATGCCTATTGGCACGCCCATATGGCGGTTGCGGCCCCACCAGGTATCCTGGCTGCAGGTCGGCCCCCTCGCCCTCGTGCTGGTCGCACTGTTCGCCCTGCCCACCCTGCTCTTCGTGGTGGTCAGCTTCTTCGACTACGATCGGACCGGCATATATCCGGCTTTCATGCTCGACAATTACCAGGAACTGCTGACCACGCCGGCGACCTATCGCGTCTATCTCAGCTCCCTGAAATTCGCCGTCATCGTCTGGGCGATCACCCTCTTACTGGGCTTCAACATCGCCTATTTCCCGGTCTTCCATGTGCGCGGCGCGCGGATCCGGCTGGTGTTGTTTCTGCTCTGCGCCGTCCCGTTCTGGACTTCGGCGATCATCCGGACGATCGCGTGGATCCCTTTCCTCGGCCGTAACGGCGCCATCAACCAACTGCTGATGGCGGTACACGTCACCAGCAAGCCATTGGAATTCCTTCTGTTCTCTGATTTCGCGGTGATCGTCACCTATGTGCACCTGTTCACGCTGCTGATGATCGGTCCGATCGCGAATTCGCTGTCCAAGATCGACCCGGCGCTGCTGGAGGCCGCGCGCGATGCCGGGGCGAGCCGATGGCAGACCATGGTCAATATCGTGATCCCGCTGAGCAAGACCGGCATCACGCTCGGCTCCATCCTGGTGTTCACCCAGGTCATGGGCGATTTCTTCGTGGTGAAACAGATGAGCGGCGGGCAAAGCGCCTCGATCGTCTCGCAGCTGTCGACGGAGATCCAGGCGATGCAATATCCCCCCGCCGCCGCCAGTTCCGTCGTGCTGGTCCTGTTCGTCGCGGTGATGGTCGCCGGCATGATGCGCATCGTCGACGTCCGCAAGGAGTTGCTGGGTTGACCCCTCGGCGCGAGAAACGACCCTGGACGTTCTATGCCCTCGGCTCGTTGGTGGCGCTGTTCCTGCTTTTCCTCTACGGGCCGATGATGGTGATCTATCTGCTGTCGTTCCAGGGGCCGAACGGCGGCACGACATTTCCCATGAGCGGCCCGTCGATCGTCTGGTTCGAGGCCATCCTGCATCCCGGCCAGATGGCCAATATTCCGGTCTCCTTCGTCCGCTCCCTCAGTTTGGCGGTGGTCGTAAGCCTGCTTACGGTCGTGATCTCGGTCGCGGCGGGCTTGGGCTTCCGACGGCGGTTTCCCGGATCGGGGATCGTGTTCTATCTGGCCGTGGCCAGCCTGGTCATGCCGAGCCTGCTGGTCGGCTTCGGCATTGGTCTCGGGTTCCAGGTCTTGGGATTGCCCTCGGGCATCTTCACCTCGGCGCTCGGCGCGCAGCTGACCTGGACACTGCCCTTCGGGTTGCTGACGATGTTCGCCGTCGTCAACCGGTTCGACCGCGCCTATGAGGAGGCGGCGGCGGATCTGGGGGCGACCCGGTGGCAAACCCTGATCCATGTGACGCTGCCGATCCTGCTGCCGGGTATCCTTGGCGTCGGCGTGGGGGCCTTCACCCTCTCCTATGATGAATACGCGCGGACGGTATTGACGGCGGGCAGTCTCAACACCCTGCCGCTCGAACTTTACGCGCTGTTGTCGAGCGCTACCTCTCCGACCTTGTTCGCGATCGGCACGATCACGACCATTGTCTCTTTCACGCTCCTTGGTGGCATGCTCATGCTGGTCGCCCGCATGCAGCGCCGTCGGGCATCGCTGGTGCTGTGATGCCCGCGGCACCACCGACCCGACCACGCATAGGTTCCGGACGGTCGGACGGCCCCGGATTTTCGCTTAACGGAGATAATTCATGGATGTCGGCGTCTTCATTCCCATCGGGAACAATGGCTGGCTGATATCGACCACCTCGCCGCAATACATGCCGAGTTTCGATCTCAACCGCGCCATCGTCGAGAAGGCGGAGGGCTACGGCCTTGAATTCGCGCTGTCGATGATCAAGCTGCGCGGTTTCGGCGGCGCGTCGGAATATTGGGACCACAACCTCGAATCCTTCACGCTGATGGCCGGCCTCGCCGCCGTCACCAAGCGGATCAAGCTGTTCGCCTCGGTCGCGGTGCTGACCTTGCCGCCGGCGTTCACCGCCCGCATGGCGGCGACGATCGACAGCATCTCCCATGGCCGCTTCGGCGTGAATGTCGTATCCGGCTGGCAGAAGGCCGAATACGACCAGATGGGCATATGGCCGGGTCAGGAGCATTTCGAGCACCGCTACGAATACTGCACGGAATACGTCCAGATCATGACCGATCTTTGGACCACCGGGGTATCGAACCGCAAAGGCAAGTTCTTCACGATGAACGACTGCCGGATGAGCCCGAAGCCGAGCGCGCCGATCGAGCTGATCTGCGCCGGGCAAAGCGGCCGGGGCATGACCTTCGCCGCCGAATACGGCACGTATAATTTCTGCAGCGGCAGCGGCATCAACACGCCTCAGACGATCGCGCCGTTCGTCGCCAAGCTGCGGGCCGAGACGGCACGGACCGGCCGGGATGTCGGCGCCCTCGCCCTGGTGATGGTCATCGCCGACGAGACCGACGAAGCGGCGATGGCGAAATGGGAGCATTACAAAGCCGGCACCGATCTCGAAGCCCTGGCCTGGCGCGATTCCCAGGCCGCCGCCGACACCAAATCCGAGGCCGGTTCCACCGTCGGCCGCTTTCTCAACGCACCGGAGAAACTGCCGACGATCATGCCGCGCCTGATCGGCTCCTACGCCACGGTCGCCCGTCTGCTGGACGAGACCGCCGAGATCCCGGGACTACGCGGCGTGATGCTGACCTTCGATGATTTCCTGGTCGGCATGGACCAGTTCGGCAAACATATCCAGCCGCTGATGAAGAGCCGCTCCCATGTAACCCATGCCGCCTGAGCGGCGCTGACCCATGCCGCCTGAGCGGCGCTGACTCAATCCCGCCTAGGCGGCGCGTTCAGCCGGTGCCGCCGCCCAGCGCCCGCACCTGAAACACCGGGGCCGGCTCCACCCATTTCGAGGTTTGCCGCGGAATGGCCTGGCCGCTCGCGGCGGCTCGCAGGGTCAGGATACGCAGCTGGGCCACCTCCTCCGGCGTCGGCGCCGGAAGGCCGTGGCGCACCGCATGCTCGATGATGGCGTCGTCGGTCAAGGTCATGGCTGCTTCCTGAATGACACGGACGGGCGGGCGGTGTGCCAACCCGCCGCCGCCTGATATGCGGCGGCGATGCGCAATACCATCGCCTCGTCGAAAAAGCGGCCGACGATCTGGGCGTTGAGCGGCATCCCACCAGCGGTGAAGCCGGTCGGTATCGACATCGCCGGGTGCCCGGAAACATTGAACGGGCTGGTCACCGCGTCGCGGGTGAACGCGATCACCGCCTCCGCCGCGTCGATCGGCGGCGCCGTCAGGGTCGTGCAGGGCAGCAGCAGCGCATCGACGCTGCGCACCAGCGCGTCCGTGGCGCGGGCCAGCACCCGGCGCTGTCGCTGCGCCGCCAGATAATCGGCGGCGCGGACCGTGAAGCCGGTCGTCATCTTGTCGCGCAACGCCTTGCCCATGAGATGGCGGCGTTCCAGGAAATCCACTTCGTGGATCGAGAAGGATTCCGACCAGTTGATGATCGAGTTCACATGTTTATAGGCCGGCAGCGACGCCGGCAGGCGGACCTCCACGACCCGGGCGCCGAGCGTCTCCAGAACCGCCGCCATCCGCTCCAGCCCGGCCCGCAAGTCCGGCATCAGCGGCGGCCCCCCCTCGCCCAGATCGCGCACCAGGCCGATCGTCAGGCCCCGCACGCCGCGATGCAGGTCGTGCAGATAGTCGACCGCCGCCACCTCGACGCTGGCGGGATCCGCGGGATCGTGGCCGGCGAGCGCGCGCAGCACGAGGGCGGCATCCTCGGCGGTGCGCGTCAACGGGCCCGCGACATCCAGAGACCAGCAATTCGGCAGGATGCCCGCGCGGCTGACCAGCCCGAAAGTCGGCTTCAACCCGATCACGCCGCAGCCCGCCGCCGGCAATCTGATCGAGCCGCCGGTATCGGTCCCGAGCGCGAACATCGCCGTGCCGCCGGCGACCGCCGCCCCCGCCCCAGAGCTGGAGCCGCCGGTGAAATGCGCGGTGTTCCAGGGATTGCGCGCCGGCTCGAACGGCAGATCGAACTCGACGGCACCCGACCCGGTGCCATATTCCCAGGTATTGAGCTTGCCGAGCAGAATGGCGCCGGCGGCCTCCAAACGGCGAATGACCGTCGCTGTCTCGTCCGGCACGAAGTCCAGCATCAACCGCGACGCGGCGCAGGTCCGGATCCCGGCGGTGAAGTGATTGTCCTTCACCGCGTAGGGAATGCCATGCAGCGGTCCGCGCCACCGGCCGGCGGCGATCTCCCGCTCGGCGATTCGTGCCTGCTGCCTCGCCTGGTCGCCGATGACGAGCAGATAACTGCGCAGCCGGTCGTCGATGGCGGCGATCCGATCGAGGCAGGCATCGACCAGGGTGACCGGCGACAAGGCACCGGACCCGATCAGGCGGCCCGCCTCCAGCAAGGGCATGGTGACAAGATCGGCGGACACGGCATCTCCTCGAATGTTGCCGTCTCAAAAGCAAGATCGACGCCAGTCATCGAGATGGCGTTGAAGCCGGGTGAACCCTTAAGATCGAGCTACCCGTTGCCAGGAGATGTCGATGATGAAGCTCAGTGCCCGCAATCAGATCAAAGGGAAGATCACCTCGGTCCAGAAGGGTCAGACGACCGGCCATGTCCATATCGACATCGGCAATGGGATCACAATCACATCGTCGATCACCAACGAGGCGATCGACGATTTGGCCCTGAAGGTCGGCGACGACGCGATCGCGGTGATCAAGGCCTCCGACGTCATGGTGGCCAAATAGCCATGCGGAGGCCGCGGGCGTCGTGCGTGGCGCTGGGGCTGCTACTGAGCGGCCTCATCTTGACCTGGCCCCTGCCCGCCCCGGCTCAAACCGGGCAGCAACCCGCGACGCCCTCCGCCCCGGCCGGCCTCGCCGTGTCGGGACGGGTCGAGCACCCCCGCGCGCTGGCGCAGGCCGAGATCGAGGCGATGCCTCCCACGACGATCGAGGTTACCCTAAAGTCCGAGCACGGGGTGCAGCAGGCGTCCTTCACCGGTACCCTGCTGTGGGGCGTGATCGAAGCGGCCCAGCCGATCGACGAGCCGGGCGGCCGCACCCATCTCCAACACACCATCCTCGCCCGTGGCCGCGACGGCTACGCGGTCGCCCTCGCCATCGGCGAGCTGGATCCGCAATTCGAGGGCAAGCAGGTTCTGATCGCCTATCGACAGGATGGCAAACCGACCCAGGGACTGCGTCTGGTGGTCCCCGGCGACGCCCGCGCGGGCCGCGGCGTCCGGGATTTGGTGGAACTGGAAGTCCGCTAGTACTACTGCGTCATAAATTGACCTTATGTCGATCCGCCATCGGCCGGGCGCAGCACGGACATCGCGGCAGCGTTTGGCCGAGGATGAAGGTCGGTCGTCGTCGGATGGTCGTGATTGACGTTGGAACATGGCGCTCTGGTCGGGTCGGGGGATCCGCGGGGTCGATAACCTTAGGGTAGGTCAACCGCTTGGCCTGCAATGATTTGGGGCGAAGCCGAGGGGGGATCAAAGATGAAGTGATTTATGACGTAGTAGTACTAGGAGACGGGCGCCACCGCCGCCCCCTCGCGAACGAACAGCAAGCAGATCGCCGCCAACACCGGCCCGGCGGCCAGGGTAGCGAACGCCGCCTGGAACGATCCCGTCGACTGAAACACAAAACCGACGACGAGCGGCACGATCACGCTGCCGAGTTGCCAGATGCCGCCCAGAATCCCCGCGGCCGACCCCGCGAGTGCCACGCCCGAGGCCTCGGCCACCATAGCCGCCATCAGCGGGCTATAGACGAACGCGCCCAGCCCCACGAAGGGCGCTGCGATTTGGAACGCGAGCCTGTCCGTCAGGGTGCCGAACACCATCAGCATCCCCGCGAAGAGCACGAAGGTCCCGAAGGTCAGCCATTTGCGGCGCCCTCCCATCCAGTCGGATAGCAGTCCGATCAACGGCTTCCCGATGATGGCGAAGACCCCCACCAACGAGACGATGAAACCGGCCTCGATCGGGGATAAACCGTGCTTCTTGATCATCAGGGCATTGGCCCAGAACGCGAACCCCCAGGTTCCCCAAAAGCCCGCGAAACCGGTCAGCCCCAGCAGGATGAGGTTCCGGTTGCGCAGCAAGGGCCGGATGCTTGCCTTCGGCCGGGTGGTTGGCACATCGCCAAGCGGGCGGTCGCGCAGCAGCACGAAGGAGCCGATACCGACGGCCAGCGTAACCAGCCCGAGTATCCGGTACACCCCCTCCCAACCGACCATGGCGGCCAACGTCGGCACCACCGCGTTCGTGGCGGTGACCCCCAGCGACGAGCCGATCAGAAACAAGCCCATCGCGCGCCCCCGGCTGGTCCGGTCGAACCACACCACGATCAGCTTGATGCACGACGCATAATCCGCGCCCGCGGCCAGGCCCATCAAGGCCTGCGACACCAGGCCGAACGTCACCGTTGTCGTGAAGCTGAACAGGAAGGTGAACACGCCGAGCGCCAGCATGGACAGCGTCAGCGTCAACCGGCCGCCGATCCGATCGCTCACGATCCCGCCCAGCGCGTTGCAGATGACGTAGCCCACATAGAACGCCGTAACGAAAATACCGAGCGCCGCCACCGGCAGGCCAAGCGAGCCGCCGACCGAGACCGCGACATTGGCCCATGTGAGCCGGTCGATGAAGCTGAGCAGAAAACTCAGCGACGCGATGAACAGGATGACCCACCGATAGGCCGGGGTGATCGCCGCGCGACCGCTAGCCATACTGGTCGGCTCCATTTCTACATATCCGTGCCGAGATAGGCGCCCTGCGCGGCCAATCTCCGCTGAAGGGCGGGCACATCCACCTCACGGGTGGTGCCGTCCCCGGAGGCCACGATAGCCGCGGCGGTGCCGGCCGCCTCGCCCATGACGAAGCAGGCGCCCGAAACGCGGGCCGCCGATTGCCCGCCATGGGTCATCGAGGCACAGCGGCCGACGACCAGAAGATTGTCGAGACCCAGCGGCAGCAGCATGCGGTAGGGGAGATGATTGAACCCTCGGCTGCCCGGAATGTCGGGCCACCGCATCTCGACATCCCCCGCCACGTGATCCTCGATCGGCCAGCCATTGACCCCGATCGTATCGGGAAAACTGGCGCAACGCAGCACGTCCTCTTCGGTGAGCACATAGTCGCCGAGCACGCGCCGTGTCTCCCGGATGCCGATCTGCGGCGGGATATCGACGATATAGGCCTCGGAAAACTCGGGCACCGCCCCCTTGAGCAAGGTGAAGGCATCGGCGATCTGCCGGCGCCCCTCGATCTCGCCATAGCTGAGCTGGTCCGCATCCACCCCGTTGACCGCGCTGCCGTCCGGATTGGCAACCTGGGTGAGGTTCACGCGCCATTCGATGTCGTGGTTCTGCGGGCGAATGATCGGGGTCTTGCGCGGGAAACGCCGGCCGGTCCTGCGCTCCGCCGCCTCCATGAGCGCGGGAAAACCGGTCCAGGCGCGGTTGCGCGCCGCGTCGCGTGCCACGTCATTGATGCGGAACATGGTCGAGGGATACATGATCGACCCGGCCACACCGCCGATCTCGTAGGGTGCCCCGGCCCAGGCCGATAGGTCGCCGTCGCCCGACCCGTCGATGAACACGCGGCCGAGCACGGCGCGGCGCCCCGATTTGGTCTCGACGAGGAGAGCGGAGATGTCTCGCGCTGTGTTCATCACGACGCCCGCCCCCAGCGCGTGAAACAGGATCTTCACGCCCGCCTCCAACAGCAAGGCGTCGGCGGCGATCTTATAGGCGGCGGTATCGTAGGCCTGGGCGTCGATCTTGCCAAAGACCCGATGCGGCGCCTTCAGGCCGCCAAGCGCATCGATCCGGTCGAGCAGGTCGTCGGCGATGCCGTGGACCACCCGGTCGACGGTGCCGAAACGGTTGGCATGCAACCCGCAGAAATTGGTGACGCCGGCCGCCGTGCCCATGCCGCCCAGAAAGCCGTATCGCTCCACCAAGAGAACCGACGCGCCGGCCCGGCCGGCGGCCGTCGCGGCCGCGATGCCGGCGGGGCCGCCGCCCAGCACGACGACGTCGAATGTCCCGAACACGTCGGTCTGGCGGCTGGGCTCGGTAAGGCTTGCGGCCTCGGCCATGACGTTCCTCCCGTTTTTATCTCCGACCACGACACTAGCCTCTTCCGAATAGCTGAAGAATAGTGTTTGGCGCGGGAGCAGCTTACGCATTTCGAGAAAGGCGATCGGATATGGACACCGTACAGAACCTCAAGGCCTTTCTGTCGGTCGCGCAGACCGGCAGCTTTTCCGCCGCAGCACGGCGGGCGGGGCTCGCGACCTCGGTGCTGGCCAAGCGGATCGATCAATTGGAGGCCTCGACACAAACGGTGCTGTTCATGCGCACGACCCGGCGATTGACGCTGACCGAGGCGGGGCAGCGCTGGATCGCTCGGGTCACGGCGGTGGTCGGCGATGTCGATGACCTGATGGCGGAGGCGGCGCGACCGAGCCGCGATCTGGAGGGATCGCTGCGCATCAAGGCGCCGACCACCTTGGCGGGGCTGTATCTCGGCGAGATGCTGGGACGGTTTCAGAACCATCATCCAAAGGTCGCCATGGACGTCGTCCTCACGGACAGGGCGCTCAACCCCGCCGATGAAGGGTTCGATATCGCCATCTCCGTGTTCGGCGCGGCGTTCAGCGGGGTCGTGGACGTGCCGCTCTGCCCTTTGCAACGCATCGTCTGCGCATCGCCGGCCTATCTGGCGGCACGGGGGACGCCGAGCCATCCCCGAGATCTGTCCAAGCACGATACGCTCAACTTCCGGCCCACCGGCGACGTGTGGGTGTTCAACAGCGCGCAAGGCCCCGTGACCGTCGAGGTGCGACCCAGGATGAGCGCCAATGACGGCCAAGTCCTGTTGGCGGCAGCACGGGCAGGCAACGGCATCGCCTTGCTGTCGAGTTATATCGTCCTGCCCGCCTTGCGCTCCGGCGCCCTGGTGCCGGTGCTGGAGACGTTTTCGCCGCCCGAGATCTGGATCAAGGCTTTGATCCCGGAGAACCGGATGCCGGTCGCGCGCATTCGGGCGCTGGTCGACTTCCTCGCCGCCAACTTCGCCCCACCGCCCTGGGATCGCGAGGCGGTGACGATTGACGATAGGCTTCAGGCCCCCCGCAACGAATAGGCGGCGCATCGCGTGGCGTATCCGGTGACACCCGCCGCGACCATGAGAAGCCGTCCCGAGAGGGGCGCGTTCTCCAGCACCTCGCGGGCGAGCCCGATGCGGGCGGTGGTGATGAAGAGCTGGCACAGATCGTCGCCGCCGAAGGTCAGACCGGTCGGCCGGGGGACCGGCAAGGCGATGACCCGGTCGAAATCGCCCTCGGCCGTGAGGCGGGCGACACTCCAGCCGTCATAGAGCGCCACCCAGAGGCGCTTTTCGGAATCGACGACCAGACCGCGCGGTGACCCCGACGCCTTCGAAATCTTGCAGAAGAGACGCCTCGTGCCGGTGGACACCGATAGTTGGAAGATGCCCCGACCCGCTTCCGCGGCATAGAGCAGGTCGCCATCGGGATCCCAGGCCAGGGCGTCGACGCGCGTCGGCGTCGTCCATCGTCCGTCGACGGTGCCGTCCGGCGACACGGGGCCGATGACGGATACGGCGTCCGTTTCGCGCCATAGGGCCGCCCAAGGAATGCCCTTCGGATCGACGCGGATATCGGTAAGGCCGACGAGATCGCGATGGTTGCTTTCCCCAACGCAGCGGGCATCGGCGATCTGGAGCACCTGCCCGCCCATGAACACCACGGGCCCGCCCTCGGCCGGCATCATCGCGTCGATCGGCCGATGAGCCGGCGGCCGGAACTCGACCGTCGTCCGCCCCGTAAGCTGGACGCTGGGCGCCAGCAAATCGACCCAATGCACCGCGTTCAACCCGGCATCCCAGATCGGGGCCGCGCCATGGAAGGCGGGCTCCCGATGCCCGGGATGGGCCGACGGGCCACCGCCCTTGGCGACCGCCCCCCGGCTCATGCCGCTCAAGCGCAGCCGGATGGCATTGGCGGCATCCGCGACCTCGGGACCCAGTTGCTCGACGCGATCGCTGGTGATCCGGTAGATCGGTCCGGCGACGCTGATCGACGCGATCGGCTGGCCGGCGGCGTCCAGAATGGGGGCGCCGACGCATCGTATGCCGTTCATGATTTCCTGATCGTCGACGGCGAACCCGCGTGACCGGATGATCGGCAATTGTCCCCGCAGCAGGGCGCGATCGGTGATGGTCTGCTCGGTGAAGCGCCGCATCGGCGACCGGGCCAGGATCGCCGCGGCCTCGCCATCGGGAAGAAAGGCGAGAAACGCCTTGCCCTGGCTCGTGCAATGGATCGGCTTTTCGATCCCGAGCGTCGCCGCCGAGCGGTGCGAATGGCCGCTCTCGAACTTGCCGAGCCCGACCATCGAGGTATCGTGCAGCACGGCGAGATACGCCGTTTCCCCGGTCAAATCCCGCAACCGGCGAAGCTCCGCGGCGGCGACGGTGGCGAGATCGGGCGACGTCCAGACATTCTGGGCGAGTTCGATGAAGCGGAAACCGAGGGTGAAGCCCTGACCGACCGGGTCGAACCGGGCAAAGCCGTGCGCGGTGATGGATTGCAGGATGCGATAGAGCGTCGAGCGCGGCCACCCGGTGCGGGCCACCATCTCGGGGATCGTCACCAGCCCCGGTGCCGCCCCGATGATATCGAGCAGTTCGAAGACCTTCCTGACCAGCCCGGTGCCGGGCACGTCGCGCCCGCCCCGCTGCTCCGTCCATTGGTCGATCTTTTCCCGCATGCGCACGACCTTGTGACCCCGGTCGGCTATTCCGCGTGGGTGGGCGCCATGAGGGCCGCCCAGTCGACACGGCGGAGGGGATAGATCGTGATGTCTTGCCACACGCCCTCGCGCCTATAGGTTTCCGTGGCGATATAGGCGTCGAGCGCCGCACGGTCCGGAAAGTCGCACAGCACCACCGACCCGACCATGGCACCGTCCGGGCCGAGCATCGCGCCGCCATCGATGATCCGGCCCTCGGCCTTCAGGTCGCGCAGGCCGGCCATATGGGCCGGCCGGGCGGCCATCCGGCGGGCAAGCGTCTCCGAGCCGGGGCCATCCTTGGCGACGATGACGAACTGCATGTTTGGTTCTCCTCAGGGTAAAGATCGGGCGATGCGCTCATGCGCCGGTACCTCGATCGCCTTTCGATTGCCGCTGCCATCGCCGATGTCGAAGCGCTCGATCGGTCCGACGATCAGCCAGTAGCTCAGGATCGCCACGAGGCCATGCAGACCGACGAAGAGCAGTGCGCCGCTGAAGGAACCGGTCCCGGCCAGGATATAGCCGATGATCAGCGGCGTTACGATACCGGCCGTGTTGCCGATGGCGTTGAAGACGCCGCCGGTCAGGCCGATGACCCGCTTCGGTGCCGTGTCGGCGACGACGGTCCAGCCGAGCGAGCCGAAGCCCTTGCCGAAGAAGGCGAGGCTCATCAAGGCGACGATCATCCAGTCAGTGCGCACATAGTTGCAGGCGATGATCGAGGCGCTGAGGACCAGGCCGATGGTGATCGGCACCTTGCGCGCGATCGTCAGCGACCCCGTGCGGCGCAGCAGCCAGTCCGAGAAGAAGCCCGTGGTGACGCCGCCGACGCAGCCGCACACCGCCGGCAGGGCCGCGATGAAGCCGGCCTTCAGCATCGACAGGCCGAGCGCCGTCACGAGATAGGTCGGGAACCAGGAAACGAAGAACCAGGTGATCGCCGTGATGCAATATTGCGCGATGAAGATCCCGACCAGCATGCGGCTGCGGAACAGCATGCCGATATCGCCGAGCGTCGGACCTGGCGGCGTGCCGCCGGAAGCATCCTTCTTCACGGCACCGAGATCGATCAGCCCGCCACCGGCTTCGATGTAGTCGCGCTCTTTCCGGGTCAGTGCCGGATGCCGCAGCGGCACGAAATAGAGCCGGCCCCAGACCAGGGCCAGCAGTAGTCCGAGAAACCCCATGACGGTGAAGATATGGTGCCAGCCCCAGACATGGTCGAGCCAGCCCATCAGCGGCGTGAAGATGACGAGCGACAGATATTGGGCGCTGTTGAAGATGGCGCCGGCGACACCGCGTTCGGCCGCCGGAAACCAGGCCGCGATGATCCGCGCGGAGGCCGGACCAACCGGCGCCTCGAGGGCGCCGAGCAGGACGCGCAGCAGGAGAAGGGCCGCGAAGGGTTGGGCGACCCAACCGACGCCGCTCATCATCAGGGTGACGATCGACCAGAGCGTGAGGGCGACGACCACGACACTCTTGGCGCCAAAGCGGTCGACCAGCCAACCGGCTGGAAGATGTCCGACCACATAGGCCCAAGCGAAGGCGGAGAACAGCCAGCCCATCTCGACGGCGTTGATGCCGAGGCTGCTTTGAATATTCGGGCCGGCGACCGAAAGCGTCGCCCGGTCACCGGTACTGAAAGCGAGGACAATCGTGATCAGCGCGAGAATCACGTAGCGTCGGCGGCCGACCGGCTCCGGACGCGCCGCCTCCGGACGCAACTGAAGGTTCATGGCACTTTCCTCCCCAACTTCAGGTCGTACGGCGGTCTTGCTGCCACCTTAGCTTGGTCGAGATGCCGCCTCTGCGCCGTCAAGCGGGAACCGCTTGCAGCAGGCCCTTGGTGTAGCCGAGCGCGAAGGCGAAAAACCGCTCGCGCGCCGGATCGAGATCGGAAAGCGGCACATGGTCGGGACAGAGGATTCCGTCGTAGCCGACCGCGCGATACGCCCGGATGCAGGCCGGCATGTCGACACTGCCATCGTCCGGAAACGTCTCGCTGAAATCCAGATAGCCGCCCTTGATGTTGCGGAAATGGACCATGTGGATACGCTTGCGCGCGCCGAATTCACGGATGGCCTCCAGCACGGTCGCCGTCGGATCGGGCGACATCTCCGCCACGGTGCCTTGGCAGAAATTGAGGCCGTGCACCGGGCTCGCGGGTGCGAGATCGAGGAAGCGGCGCATACCCGCCACCGAACCGACCACGTGGTTGACCCCGTTCAGGCCGCCCGGTGGATAGGCCGGGTCGTGAGGATGGCCGGCGAGGCGTACCCCGGCCCGCTCCGCCGCCGGCACGATCGCCTCGACCAGGTATTCAAGCGCCTGCCAAGCCTCGGCCTCCGAGACGCCGCCGGATTGCGTGCCGAGGATCTGGCCGACCGCTTGCGGCGTGCCCGTCGCATTGACCGCGATATCGGCGCCATGTTCGCCGCCGCCAGGATGCCCGACACCCCAATAGGAGAAATTGGCATCCTTCTCGGGGCTGTAATCGGCGAAGTTGAAGGCGCTGCACCGCACGCCGCCGCGCCCCTCGACGAAGCCGGTGCGGGTGATGCCCACCATCTGGACATTGTATTTCAGCGTCGGGATGCCGCCATCCGCCGCCGCCTGAATGTCGCGGCGCAGGGTCCGGGCGTGGGCGGCGGCCCGGTCGGGCGCCCGCAGGCTGTCGAGCAGGATCGAGCCGACATCAAGCGCCAGCACTTCCAGCTTCAGGCCGAAGCCCTCGATCCAGCGGCGCTGCGCCGCCACCTTCTTCGCGTCCCAGCAGCCGTCATCGCCCAGCAACTCGACGTTCGGCCGCGTGTCGACGACGACGTTCTCGACACCGAGCTGCGCCGACAGCCGCAGCCGCGCCTCGGTCGGATTGATGATCTGCTCGCCTATATACATGCCCAACTCCCCGGCCAAACTCCCCGCCCCTTCAGCGCGCTATCGCGCCTTGAGGTGATAGCCGCGCGCCGCGTAGTCGAAATCGGCGAGTTCCGAGATCGGGATGGAGGGGTCGGCGGATGAGGCGTAATAGGCGCGGATCTCGCTGATCCGCCCGCTCGCCGTGTTGAAGACGTACCACTCGTCGCCCCGCAGGGCCGTCTTCGCCTTGGCCTTCCAATGCGTCCACTCGATCACCGCCTCCGGCGCGGTGGAGGAACACAGGACCTTCTCGATCGTCCATTGCGAGCCGAGATTTTCGACGCACCAAATCCATTTGCGGGCGATGGTATCGGCGGTTCGCCAGGGAATTTCCGGCAGGCCCGGTGGGAAATAATGCACGGCGTCGGGCGTGAAGCACGACACCAGGGCATCGTAGTCGGCCGCGTTGCAGGCGGCGAAATAGCGGCGGATTCCCGCTTCCATATAGGCTGGTGTAAGCTCAAGCATCGACCCGCTCCGCCCTAATCTGTGCGACATTTTCCGGCAGAGCGCCGGCCTTCTTCCAGGCCTCGTAATCGGCGCGGGTTTGGGGTGTTGGCGGATAGACGCCGTACAGGCCCTCGCCCGTGGCGATGCGCAGGACCACATAGGCCTCGAACGCGTCGCGCTTCTCGCCGACATCGGCGAGTTCCACCGCCATGTGGCGCGGGATGACCGTGACGCCGTCGCCATCACCGACCAGGATGTCTCCCGGATAGATCGCGACACCGGCACAGCTCACCGGCACCTGCAGGTCGGCGGCGTGATGGGTCGACAGGCGGGTCGAGGCGACGACGCCGCGCGCATAGGCCGGGAAGTTCATGGCCGAGATTTCCAGGCCGTCGCGGAATGCCCCGTCGGTGACGACGCCGGCGGCGCCCTTCACCATCATGCGCGTCAGCAGCACATTGCCGGCCGAGGCCGAGCTCATGTCGTTGCGGCTGTCGATGACCAGGACCTGGCCCGCGCCGATCTGTTCGACCGCCTCCCACTGGAGGTTGTCCTGATTGGGATAGGGCGTCAGCGTGTCGTAGGTGTCGACATCCTCGCGCGCCGGGATGAAGCGGAGCGTGAAGGCCTCCCCGGCGAAGCGCGCCGCGTTCGGGTTCAGAGCCTTAAGCCCGACCAGGAAGCATTGCCGCAGCCCTCGGCGAAACAATTCGGTGGTGAGCGTCCCGCTGCTGATGTGTTTCAAGCGGTCGATCACCCCCGGCGGGATCGGCGTCTGTGGCCGCGAAGTCATGTGGAAGTCTCCCTGGCACGAGGCAAAGCGGCGGGTTGGTGCCGCCGCGATGCGTGGCCATAGTGAAATCCAATATGTGGCGGGAAGAAACCGGTTTCGTCACCCACGGGATCCACTCGTCCTACCATGTGGACAACGCGTGTTTTTGCCGGCTTCTTGAGCGTTAGGTCGCGCCGCTTGTGCCCACATAGAGGGAGAACAGGGATTGGCAGGTCGCCATGAACAGGCGGTTCTTGTGCCGTCCGCCGAAACAGAGGTTCGCGCACCGCTCGGGCAAGCGAATTCGGCCGATCGGGGTCCCGTCCGGGGCGAACACCATCACGCCGTCGAGTTCCTCGCTGCCCATGCCCCATCCGCACCACAGGTTGCCGTCGATGTCGCAGCGCATGCCGTCCGATGTGCCGGCACCGCAATCGATGAGCACGCGCTCGTTCAGCAATCCCGTGCCGTCCGGGTCGACGTCATAGACGCTGATCAGACGGTTGGGCTTGGCCCTGGATTGCACGAGATAGAGCTTGCTCTCGTCGGGTGAGAAGCAAAGCCCGTTCGGACCGTCGATCTGCTCGGCGACCACGGTGATGGCGCCACCGCGGCCATCGACGCGGTAGACGTTCAGCGGCAAGGCCGGTTTGGCGGGCTGTCCGTCATAGAACTGCTCGATGCCGAACGGCGGATCCGTGAACCAGATCGAACCATCCGACTTCACGACCACATCGTTGGGGGAATTCAGCGGTTTGCCGTCGAACTGGTCGGCGATGATGGTGATCGAGCCATCATATTCGGTGCGGGTGACGCGGCGCGTCCCGTGTTCACAGGTGACGAGCCGCCCCTGGCGATCCCGCGTGTTGCCGTTGGCATGGTTGCTGGGCGAGCGGAAGACGCTGACCGCGCCGGTTTCTTCTTCCCATTTCATGATCCGGTTGTTGGGGATGTCGCTCCACAGCAGGTACCTGCCATCGCCGAACCAGACCGGGCCTTCCCCCCACCGAAAGCCCGTCGCGAGGCGTTCGACCGCGGCGAGGACCAGCCTGTACTTCGCAAAACGCGGGTCGAGGACTTCGACGGCCGGATCCGGGTATCGTTCGCTTGCTTGCCACATGGGACGGTTTCCTCTCAAAGAAGTGTCTCGGACAGCTCCGTGACCCCGGCCGTGCCGCTCGACAGGACGATGCGGCCTTGGGACAAACCGTACACACGATCGGCGAGCTTGAGAGCCTTGTCGACGAGTTGCTCGGCCAGAACAGGAGACAGAATCACCGGAGCCTGGTTTGCCCGGCACCCGTCCCACGATGTGAACGGTATCGTAATGATCGCCACCACGTCGGACCGACGCCGATCGCCCATCTCAATGATCTGGTAACCATTTCCCGGAATAGTCGGCCCACGCCTTTCAACTACGCCGCGAGTACCCCATGCGTATCCGCAGTCTATTTCTGATCGGCTTTTGCCTGGTCACGGCGCCAAGCATCCTTGGCTGCCTGTGGTTCGCCGGCCAAGCCTGGCACGGCATGCGCGACGCGAGCGGCGCCATCCTGGCGATGCGCACGGTCAGCGACGCGCAGCGGGCGCAGTTCGCCGTGGCCTTGGAATTCGGCACCATGGGGCCATCCCTGCTCGCCAAAGAGGTCGACCTCGCCAGCTTTGCTCCCTTGGCAAGCGAGACCGACCGGCTGCTCGGCCGGGTGAGCGAGAGCACCGCCGCCGCCGGCCTGGACGCTCAACCGGCGCGAGACCTCGCCCGGACGGCAGCCACGCTGCGCAAGAATGTGATGACCGCCCTGGCCCAGCCGGTGGCGCAGCGCGATGCCTCTCTGCGCACCGCCGCCCTCACCCTGCGGAACGGCGGGGCGGATACCCTGAACCGTCTTGCCGAGACGGCCTCGCACCAAGTGATACGCCAAGCGCCCGAAATCGCCTTGCTGATCGAAATCGCCAATACCACGACCATCCTGCGCGACACGGTGGGGCGTCGCAATGGCAGCTTCGTGGCCTGGATCGGCGGCGCGCCGGTGACGGCCGAAGGCATCGAGCTGGTGCAGATGCTGACGAGCCGGGCGGCGCTGGGCTGGGAGAGCCTCGAACGGCTGGTGCTGGCGGTGCCGGAGAACGGCCGGCTGAGCCAGGCGCTGGAGGCACAGCGAGCTAGCTATCTCGGCCGGACGGAGCCGCGCTGGCAGGCGGCGCTGAAGCCCGCCCAACAGGCCTTGGCCAGCCACGCCGCCGCCACTTGGCCCGAGGATGTGGGGCAGTGGCGCGCCTGGGCGTCGCCGGCGCAGGTCGCCATCCTCGACCTGCGCGACGCAGCACTGGACGAAGCGCTGGCCCGCACCGAAGCAAGCGAGCGGGCCGCGATCCTGCGCTTCGCCATAGCTCTTTCCATGACATTCCTGATCCTCGGCCTGACGGTCGCCAGCGTCATCGTCTTGCTGCGGCGGCTGGTGCTGCCGCTGCAGCGCCTGACCGGCACGGTGAGCGAGATCGCCGGCGGGCGGCTCGATATCGCCGTTCCGGGCCGCGAGCGGACGGATGAACTGGGCGAGATGGCCCAAGCGGTGGAGACGCTGCGGCAAGGCTCGCAGGAGCGGCTCGCCCTGGCCGCGGCGCGGCAGGAGGCGCAGGCGACCGAGTTGGCGAGGGCCAAGCGTGTCGACGAGTTGCTCAACCGCTTCGAAGAGGAGACCGCCGGTGTGCTCCATGTCGTCGCGTCGGCCGCGACCGAACTGGATACCACCGCTGCCGGCATGTCCGACATCGCGGATAATGGCACCCGGCGCGCGAATGCCGTGGCAAGCGCCTCCGGCCAAGCCAGCGAAAGCGTGCAGGCCGTGGCCGCGGCGACCGAGGAACTGACCGTCAGCATTTCCAAGGTCGCGCACCAGATGCACGACAGCGCGGGCCAGGCCACCGCGGCGGCCGCGGCGGTGGAACGGGCAGAGACAACGGTCCACAGCCTTTCCGAGGCCGCGACCCGCATCGGCGATGTGGTCCAGCTCATCAATCAGATCGCCGGCCAGACCAACCTGCTGGCGCTGAACGCGACGATCGAGGCGGCTCGGGCCGGCGAAAGCGGCAAGGGCTTCGCCGTGGTCGCCTCCGAGGTCAAGCTCCTCGCCAGCCAGACCGCCAAGGCGACGCAGGAGATCGGCCAGCAGATCGGTGCCATGCAGGCGGAGACCAATCGCACGGTCGAGGCGATCGCCACGATCACCACCATCATCGACGAGCTGAACAAGGCCGCCGGCCTGGTGGCCGAGGCGGCGTCGCAGCAGGCCGAGGCGACACAGGAGATCGGCCGTGCCGTGGCCCAGGCGGCGCAAGGCACGGACGCCGCGTCGCGCCACGCGGCGGGGGTCAGCGAGGATGCCGAACGAACCGGCCAAGCGGCGGGCGAGGTGCAAGCCGCCTCGGGCGAGCTGGCCCGGCGGACCGAAAGCCTGCGGGCACAGATGGAAAGCTTCCTGACCGCCCTGCGCGCCGCCTGATCCCGCGCCACGACAACGGAGGGTCCGCGCCCCGGGCAGTGGCCTTTGTATGACCAGCCAGGACGAGGCGCATGCCGCGATCAAGGCGGCGGTGGCTCGCTTCGGGCGCATCGATGTGCTGATCAACAACGCCGGACGCCGTCCGGGACCACAGCCAAGCCCTGCTAAAGGATCTCGCGGCGTGGGAAACGCTCGGCAGCGGCACGAGGATCGACTCGCTCCGCCGCATATCCTGGCGTCTCGACACCCCTATCGTCACCACCGATAAGCCGCTCGGGGCCGACAAGTCGCTCGGTCGGAAAAGCGACGGTGACGCGGGTGCCCAGGCCAAGCGTGCTGTCGATCGACAGGGCGCCGCCATGCGCCTCCATCAGGCTGCGCGATAGAGGCAAACCGAGGCCGGCGCCATCGCGAGAACGCGTGAGCGGCGAAGCGATCTGTCCGAAGAGCTCCATGGCTTTCGGTATATCGCCCGCGGCCATGCCGATGCCCGTGTCTTCGATGAGTATGGTCATGCCGCCATCGAGCTGAACCCGGACGGTGATGTGCCCACCGGCCGGTGTGAACTTGATCGAGTTGCCGATCAGATTCACCAGGATCTGCCGAACGCGGTTCGGATCGCTGCGCAGCATCGGAAGCCCTTCCGGCAAGGGCGTCAGAACAATCTGGACGCCAGCCGCATCAGCCACCCCGCGCAGCATCCGCACCGTGCTTTCCAGCAGGGGGCCAAGCATCACGTCCTCATCCCGCAGCGCGAGTTTATTGGCATCGATGCACGACAGATCGAGTATATCGTTGATAATGGCCAGAAGATGCTGGCCGCTGCTATGCACATCCTGAACATAGTTCCGGTATTTCGGGGAGCCTATCGTGCCGAATATTTCGGTCAGGATCAGCTCGGAAAAGCCGATGATGGCGTTGAGCGGCGTCCGCAGCTCATGGCTCATATTGGCGAGAAACTGAGATTTCGCTACCGCCGCCGCCTCGGCATGCACCAGCGCCTTCGTCAACTCGGCCTCACGCGTCTGAAGCGTGATGGCATTCCTCTTGAAGACGACGAGGGCTCGCGCCATTTCGCCGATTTCGTCCCTGTGATCCGAGAACGGCACCACCGCCGTGGTATTGCCGTTTGCGACCTGCCGCATCACGGCGGTGATTTGCAAAATCCGCCGGGAAAGGTCGCGGCCGAGTTTCGTGATCGCTACACCGGACACGGCGATAGACACGACACCCAACACGACGATCCAAACGGCAAGCCTGATCCGCGCCGCTTCCAGGCGAGCCACCTGCTCTCGTGCTCGGCTCTTCTCAAGGCGCGTGAGTCCAGCGATGTCGCGCATCACTTGAGCGGCGAATTGCTCCGCCGGTCCGGCCACGACCTCGGCGGCTTGCGCCTGCAGCAATGCCTCGGAATAGGCGAAGACGTTTTCGGCCGCGCGATGATAGGCCTCGATCTCCGTTCGGAGTTGCCCGAGCACGGCGGCGACTTCGGGAACCTCGGTTGCGCCGTAGCTCGAAAGCTCATCGGCTATTTCTTGCGACAATGCGTTGAAATCGTCGCGTTTCAGCGCCTGCTTACCGGTATCGAGCTCGGCAGGGGCGGCCGAGACGATGCTGCGCGCGCGTTGGAACAGGGTTGTCAGCTCGACCGTGTGCTGGAGGTCGGTGACACTGGTACGATAGAGGTCATCCCCCGCCTTCCCGATCTCCCGGGAAAACCGCCAGGTCGTTGCGAGAACGATCAGCAGCGATACCACGAAGATCAGGACGACGAGATGCAGCCGCGCGGCGACCCCCGGTACGAGCCTCAATCCACGGTCCTCGGGATGTTCGCGGATTGCGCCACGCCGGAAGCGACGAACCCGTGTTTCCTGAGGGTGTGTTGGGCCTCGGAGGAGAGTAGATAGAGGGCGAACTGTGCCGCTCGCGCCTCTCGGTCCGGCTCGGAATGGAGCACGGTGAGGCCATATTCGGCGATCACCGCGAGCTCCGAGGGAAACGGCACGACTTTCAAGGTCGGATTGCGCTTCGCCGCGGCTATGGCGGCGGTGCAGTAGTAGAGAAAGAGATCGACACGGCCGTTTTCCACCCAATAGCCCATCGGCTCGCTGCCGGCCGGCACCGGTGGCGATTGGGGGCCATGAATGAGCTGGGTGGATTTCCGTTCGAGTTCGGCGAAGGTGCCGGGCTGCAGCTTCTCGGCCTTGTGGAAAGCCTGCCAAACGTAGTCGCCGCCGGGGTCCGCCTTCGGCGTCGACGTACCGATGCGAATCGCCGGATTCAGCATGACTTCCAACAGACGGGAGGGCGAAACCGAGACGCCTGGCGCGGCAAGAGCACACATTTGGTTGCGTGCAAACAACACGACTGGCCCCGAACGGCCGTCCGCGGCGAATGACTCCGGCACCTCAAAATCGGCCGCGACGATGATGTCGGCCTGCTCACCGGCATTGACCCGATCGCGGATGAGCCCGGACGAGGCGAAGACGGCTTCCAGACGGATGCCGGTTTCGGCTTGGTAGGCCGTAACGACCTCGCCCAGCGCCGCCTTGAGGTTGTTTGCCGCGTAAAGCCGTATTGGCGCTGGGTCGCGCGCCTGTGCTGGCGCAACCGCGCTCGCCAAGGCCACTCCCAGCAACCAGCTTCGCCATCGCCCCTTAAAAAACATGCTTGCTTCCACCCGCGACGCGTCGAGCGGCTCAGCATGAGCAACGCGGGTGAAGAATAAGTTACTGATGCGGGGCGGCCGGCTTACGCTGGCGCCCCTCTCAGACCACCGAGGCTCTGACCACCGAGGCTCAGATCACCGAAGGACGTGCCCGCGGAACGCTTTCCGTGCCGAAAACCCGCCACGCCACGATCGCGCCGACACCGAGCACGAGCAGGCACACGGCCGGCACCAGCATCGGCGCCGCCACGCTCCCCGTGATTTCCTTGACCCAAGGCATGATGTTCTGGCCGACGAACCCGCCGATATTGCCCAGCGCGTTGATCGCGGCGATCCCCGCCGCCGCCTGGGCGCCGGAGAGCAGCCGGGGCGGTACGGACCAGAAGCATGGGAGCATGACGTAGAGACAGGGGGCACCGATCGACAGGGCCGCCAGCCGCACCACGGGCGATGCCGCGAAGGTGCTGACGCAGAAGCAGAAGACCCCTAGAACCACCGCGAACCCCACACAGCGCAGGATCGCGACGGGGGTCCGCAACCGGCCGGGCAGCCACAGCAGGACCAGCGATGTCAGGAACCACGGAATCATGTTCAGCATGCCATTGACGCTGCTGCTGACGCCGAAATCGCGGACGACGGTCGGCAGCCAATAGCCGATGCCGTAGATGGAGGTGGAGACCATCATGTAGAAAAACGCCAGCACGAAAATCCGGCCCTGCGTCAGAACGGCGAGAGGATTGCCGCGCTCGGGCACCTTGGGCGTGTCGCGCCGCACCGCCGTCACGACCGCGTCCCGCTCCGCCGGGGTGAGAAAGCGCGCTTGTTGAGGAGAGTCGGGCAGGAACCGCAGCGTCACGAAGGTGAGGATGACGGGCGGAATTCCGGTCGCCAGAAACACCCATTGCCACCCTTCCAGGCCGAAGGTGCCGCCCATATCGAGCAGGAAGCCGTTGACCAGGGATCCGGTCATGTTCCCCAGGCTGCTGCCGAGCGTGAAAAAACCGACGACTTGGACCCGGTAGCGCTCGGGGAACCACAGCGTCATGTAATAGATCACGCCGGGATACAGGCCGGCCTCCGCGGCGCCGAGCAGGAAGCGCAGGACATAGAACATCGCCGCGGAATTGGTCCAGGTCATGGCGATGGTCACCAAGCCCCAGGTCAGCATGATCCGGGCGATCCAGCGCCGCGCGCCGAACTTGTGCAGAGCCATGTTGCTGGGGATTTCGAAGATCAAGTAGCCGATGAAGAACAGCGAGGCGCCCAAGCCATAGGCGACTTCGCTCATGCCGAGGCTGCCCAGCATCTGCAGCTTGGCGAAACTGACATTCTGCCGATCGATATAGGCGACGAGATACAGCAGGATCAGCAGCGGCAATAGCCGCCAGGCGGCCTTCTTGACGGCACTGTCCTCTTGGTTGTCCATGCGTCCTCCCCCTATTTATTTGGTTGGCTTAAGAATAGTCCTCACCGTCCGGAACACCGCACCGGCGAAAGATCAGGTTTCCTCTTCCGTGGGACCGCGCGGCGCCGGCCGCTTCCGGCGCGCGGGGCGCGGGGCGGCGGACGTTCCCTGGAAAAACTCCGGATGCATCCGCATCATCTGACCGCTCGATGCGAAGACGCCGCGAAGATGCTCCCGCATCGCCGCCACGGCCCCCTCCCCATCGCCGGCGATGACCGCGTCGATGATCCGTCCATGCTCCTTCAAGATCGATCGGCGCTTGAAGGCGTGCCGGGCCGACAGATGTCGGATGCGGTCCAGGTTGACCTTGGCATCGTCCACGACCTGCCACGCCGATGCCTGACCAGCCAGCACCATCAGGGCGCGGTGCATCGCCTCGTCCGCCGCGAAGAAGGCCTTATCGGATTTGCAGGAGTGCTGGACCCGCACGATCTCTCGCAAGGCTTCCGCATCCCGCTTCGTGCATCGCGCGGCGGCCTCGCCGATCGCGGCGCATTCCAGCGCCTCGCGCACGAACTGGTCGCTGAACACGCGGTCGGTCAGGATGGGTGCTACGAACGTGCCGTATTGCGGCAGGATCGAGACGAGCCGTTCCTCTTCCAGCTTGCCGAGAGCCTCGCGAATGGGCGTGCGGCTGACCCCGAAGCGCGCGGCGAGATCATTCTCCGACAAGGGGTGCAGCGGGGCGTAGTCGCCGGCGACGATCTGCCGGCGCAGATGCTGGTAAATCTGCACGGCGATCGTCGCCCGGCGACCGCTCGTCAGACGCAGGTCGATCGGCTCTTCCACCGCCCCGGGGCTCACGCGTTTGGTCGCCGTTCCTGCTTGCATGCAAGTACCCTAGCATATAAATAAAAAGCATCAGAAGAGCTTTCGAGCCGGAAACCCCGTTTTCGGCGATGATCCAACGAGAGCCACAACAGCCCGTCCCCACCACTCAGTCGACGGACGGACCAGTAGCGAGGCAACGCAGCATGGCAACCGATCCCCATCCCTCCCGATCGCCCGACACGGCATCCAACACGACGCGCAAGAAAGCCGCGGACCTGCGCTCCGCGCGCTGGTTCGGTCCGGCCGATCTACGGTCGTTCGGTCATCGTTCCAGGGCCATGCAGATGGGCTACGCGCCCGAGGAATGGCAGGGCAAACCGGTTATCGCCATCGTCAATACCTGGTCGGATCTCAACCCCTGCCACAGCCACTTCAAGCAGCGTGTCGACGATGTGAAGCGCGGCATCCTGATGGCCGGCGGCTTCCCCGTGGAGCTGCCCGCACTCTCCGTGTCGGAGAGCTTCATCAAGCCGACGACGATGCTGTACCGGAACATGCTGGCGATGGAGACGGAGGAGCTGCTGCGCTGCCACCCGATCGACGGCGCCGTGCTGCTGGGCGGTTGTGACAAGACCACGCCCGGCCTGCTGCTGGGCGCCACCAGCATGAACATCCCGACGATCTTCGTGCCGGCCGGTCCGATGCTGCGCGGGAACTGGCAGGGCAAGGTATTGGGTTCCGGGTCGGACAGCTGGAAATACTGGGACGAGCTGCGCGCGGGAAAGATCACCGAGCAGGACTGGCTCGGCGTCGAGGGCGGCATCGCCCGCTCCTACGGCACCTGCATGACCATGGGCACGGCCAGCACCATGACCGCCATCGCCGAGGCGGTGGGCATGGTGCTCCCCGGCGGCTCCTCCATTCCGGCCGCCGATGCCGGGCATATCCGGCTCTGCTCGGAGGCCGGGCGCCGGATCGTCGAGATGGTCTGGGAAGATCTCACCCCGCGCAAGATCCAGACCAAGCCCGCCTTCGAGAACGCCATCGCCGTCGCCATGGCGATGGGGTGTTCGACCAACGCCATCATCCATCTGATCGCCATGGCCCGGCGAGCGGATTGCGATATCGGTCTGGACGATTTCGAGCGGTTCAGCCGTCTCGTCCCGGTGATCGGCAATGTCCGGCCGAGCGGCAACACCTATCTGATGGAAGACTTCTTCTATGCCGGCGGCATTCGGGGGCTGATGAGCCAGATCCGCGAGCATCTCAACCTGGATTGCCTCACCGTGACCGGCCGCACCCTGGGTGAGAACATCGCCGGGGCCAAGATCTTCAACGACGACGTGATCCGCTCGACGGCGGACCCGATCTATGGCGAGGGCTCGCTCGCCGTCTTGAAGGGCAATCTGGCGCCCGATGGCTGCGTCATCAAGCCGGCGGCGATGGACCAGCGCTTCCTGAAGCATTCCGGTCCGGCCCTGGTGTTCGACGATTACCCTTCGCTGAAGCTGGCGATCGACGACGAGACCCTCGACGTCACCGTCGACCACGTCCTGGTGCTGCGCAACGCCGGACCACAGGGCGGCCCGGGCATGCCGGAATGGGGCATGCTGCCGATGCCGAAGAAGTTGCTGAAGGAAGGCCACCGCGACATGCTGCGCCTGTCCGACGCCCGCATGAGCGGCACCAGCTACGGCGCCTGCATTCTGCATGTGGCACCGGAAGCCTATATCGGCGGCCCGCTGGCGCTGCTGCGCACCGGCGACATCATCACGGTGGATGTGGCGGCGCGCAGCATCCGGATGGAAGTGTCCGACGCGGAGCTGGCCCGGCGCCAGGCCGAATGGACACCGCCGCCGGCCCGCTACGAGCGCGGCTATGGCTGGGTCTTCACCAAGCATATCCAGCAGGCCAACGAGGGATGCGACTTCGACTTTCTGCGCACGGATTTCGGGGCACCGGTTCCCGAACCCGCGATCTATTGAGCCTTCGACGAGCGATGAGGAACGATCAATGACCAAGTTGAGCCCGGAAACCCGCCATAAGCTGAAGGGCGTCAGCACCGCGACCTTGGCGAGCGCGCTGTTCAAGCGCGGCCTGCGCAATCAGATGGTGCAGGATGTGTGTCCTCTGAGCGCGCCCAAGGGGGGCAGCATGGTGGGAGAGGCCTATACGCTGCGCTACATGCCGGCGCGCGAGGACCTTAATCCCATGACGGTATTTCGGGACCGCGGTCATCCCCAGCGCAAAGCGGTGGAGGAGTGCCCACCCGGGGCCGTCCTGGTCATGGACAGCCGAAAGAACCCCCGCGCGGCTTCAGCCGGGGGAATCCTGGCCACACGGCTCATGGTGCGCGGGGTGGCTGGCGTCGTGACCGATGGCGGATTCCGGGATTCGGCGGAAATCGCCCTCCTGGACATGCCCTCGTATCACAACCGCCCATCGGCCCCGACCAACCTGACCCTGCACCAGGCGATCGACATCAACGTGCCGATCGGCTGCGGCGACGCGCCGGTATTCCCTGGCGACGTCGTGGTGGGCGACGCCGACGGGGTGATCATCGTGCCGGCCGAGATCGCCGGGGAAATCGCCGACGAAGCGGTGGAGATGACGGCCTTCGAGGATTTCGTGACGGAGCAGGTTCGCGGCGGAACGTCCATTCTCGGCCTCTATCCGCCGACGGACGAAGCGAACCTCGCCGCGTTCGAGGTCTGGCGCAAGAAGATGCATCGCTGATTTTACCCCTCCGTCCGGCGCCAACATCCTGGGCGGCCTCGCCTTGCTGACCTACGGACGGATCAAATCACCACGCTTCATCGCGGGAATCGCCACCGGTTGAGGCCGGTGCCGATGAGCCAAATCCCCAAACCGAGGCATCACCAAAATCAGCAATCCATTGTCGCCGCGCACAACTGAGCGTAGTGTTCGCAGTCGGATTGGTATCAATGGCGGCTCGCCTGTGATCCATAGACCGGGCTCAGGCGCATTGTCATGAACAAGCCGGACGACCCTCCCTCCCCCTCCGTCGAGCATTCTGATTTCTTGTCGGGCGGCGGTGAGATGGCCTCTCTGATCCGCTCACGCGACTGGTCGAAAACCCCGCTCGGTCCGATCGATGCCTGGCCGCAAAGCCTGCGCACGACGGTGAGCCTGTGCCTCGCCTCGAACTTTCCGATCAACATCATCTGGGGCGCGCAACACAACCAGATCTACAACGACGGCTATCGTGTGGTATGCGGCGATGCCCATCCCACCGCCCTTGGCGAGGCTTATACCAAGACCTGGGCCTCCGCTTGGCCGGCGATCGGCGGGCCCTTCGAGCGTGCCCGGGCCGGCGAGACCTCATTCCTCGAAAATCAGCGCATGTTCCTGTTCCGGAATGGCTATCTGGAGGAGACGTTCTTCACCTTCTCCATCAGTCCCATCCGCGACGAAAGCGGCGGGATCGGCGGCCTCTTCCATCCGGTGACCGAGACCACCGCCAGCATGCTGTCGGAGCGCCGGACGCGGTTGCTGCGCGATCTGAACGCGCGGCTGGGCGAGGCGCGGACCACGCGCGAGGTCTATGCCGGCGCCATGGAGACGCTTGCCGGCTATGAGTTCGATCTGCCCTTCGTACTGCTCTATGAACTGGCGGCCGACGCCTATCATCTGGCCGGCCACATCGGACTTCAGGCGGAAACCGCCGCGGCGCCGCGCGTCCTGTCCTTGGACGCCACCTCGCCATGGCCGGTGCGACGCCTTCGAGAGAACCGCGATCCGATCTGGCTCGACGACGCAGGGAAATATCTCGATGGAACCCGTTGCGGTCCCTACGAGGAGCCGCCGAACACCGCGCTCGCCTTTCCGATCACCGTTCCCGGATCCCCATCGCCCTTGGCGTTGCTGATCGCCGGCGTGAGCCCGCGCCTGCCGTTGAACGATCCCTACCGCGATTTCTTTATCCTCCTGGCGGCCGCTATCGCCGCCGGCCTCGCCAACGCCAAGACCTATGAGGAAGAACGCCACCGCGCTGAGATGCTCGCCGCGCTCGACAAGGCCAAGACAACCTTCTTCTCCAATGTCAGCCATGAGTTCCGCACGCCGCTGACCTTGATGCTGGGGCCGATCGAAGACGCTCTGGATGAAGCGGGCGGCCTGCCGCCGGCGCAGCGGGAGCGGCTGGATGTCGCCCATAGGAATGCGCTTCGCTTGCTGAAGCTGGTCAATTCCCTGCTCGACTTCTCGCGCATCGAGGCCGGACGCACGCAGGCCAGCTTCGAGCCGACGGATTTGAGCGCTCTCACCGCCGACCTCGCCAGCAATTTTCGCTCCGCCTGCGAGCGGGCCGGGCTGACCCTCACGATCGACTGCGCTCCCCTGCCCGAGCCCGTCCATGTGGACCGGGAGATGTGGGAGAAGATCGTCCTCAACCTGATCTCCAACGCCTTCAAATTCACCCTCGAAGGTCGGATCACCGTTTCCCTGCGCATGACCGCGCGGCGGATCGAACTGGTCGTCAGCGACACTGGACTGGGCATAGCCAAGGCGGAGCTACCCCGGATCTTCGAGCGCTTCCATAGGATCGAGGGCCAGAAGGGCCGGACCTATGAGGGTACGGGTATAGGCCTGTCGCTTGTCGAGGAACTGGTGAAGCTGCATGGCGGCGAGGTCACGGTGCGCAGCCGCCTGAGGAAGGGTTCGGCATTCCAGGTGACCATCCCGCTGGGAACGGCCCATCTGCCGAGCGAGCGCCTTTCGATCGGGCAGCCGTTGACATCGACGGCGGCTCAGGTCGGCACCTATGTCGCCGAGGCGCTGCGCTGGCTGCCGGACGAGGTCGTCCAGCAGGGCAACGCTCCCGAAACTATGGCGGTCCCGATCGGCGGCCGGTCCCGTGTCGTGCTCGCCGACGACAATGCCGACATGCGCGGCTATGTCAAAAGGCTGCTTGAGGAAGGCGGCTACGAGGTCGAGGCGGTGGAGAATGGGCGCGCGGCGCTGGAGATCGTTCAGCGCGGACCGCCGCCCGATCTGGTGCTGACCGATGTGATGATGCCCGAATTGGACGGTTTCGGCCTGCTTACCGCTCTGCGAGCCGATCCGACCCTGGAGGGTTTGCTGATCATCCTGCTCTCGGCGCGCGCGGGCGAGGAAGCGCGGGTGGAAGGCCTCGCGGCCGGCGCGGATGATTACTTGGTCAAGCCGTTCAGCGCGCGGGAACTGCGCGCGCGGGTGGACGGCGCCATCGGCCTGGCACGGCAAAGGCGTGAGGCCGCCAAGCGCGAGGAGGACCTGCGCGCGCAGATAATTCTTGAGCGAGGCAAAACCATGCTGCGCCAGACCGAGCAACAATTGGAATTCGCCCTTCACGCCGGACGGCTCGGCAGCTGGGAATTGGATATCGCTTCCGGACGGATCACCACGTCGGATTTCTGCCGTACCCTCTTCGGCCTCGGTCCTGACGACCCGTTCGAACGATACGAGGACATCCTGGCGCGGGTTCACCCGGACGACCGACGGAGGCGGCAGGACGCCATCGACCACGCCATCGCCACCGGCGCCGATCTGGAGGTCGAGTACCGCATGGTCAAGCCCGATGGACAGATGATCTGGGTCCTCGCGCGCGGCCATGCAGCCTACGAGGACGGCCGGCCGGTCCGGATGGCTGGCGTCTCCCTCGACGTCACGGCTCGCAAGACCGCCGAAGACCGTCAACGGCTTCTGCTCGACGAGCTGAATCACCGGGTCAAGAACACTCTGGCGACCGTGCAGTCGCTCGCGATGCAGACGCGCCGAACCGTTGCTCATCCGTCGACATTCAACGAGGCTTTCATCGAGCGGATTTACGCGCTTGCCCGCGCGCATGACATTCTGACTGAGGGATCCTGGCAAGGCGCGTCGCTCGCCGAGGTCATCAGCCGGACGCTGGGGCTCTATGTCACGAACGGCGAAGCAAGACGCGTAGGCGTGTCCGGACCCTCCGTTCACCTGGGACCCAATGCCGCGGTCACGCTGACCATGGCGTTCCACGAGCTCGCGACCAATGCGATGAAGTACGGGGCGCTCTCCACGCCTTTCGGTCGGGTGGACGTCGTTTGGGCGAAGCAGGCCGGCGGCGGCGGCATCACCATCGATTGGCGCGAGAGCGGTGGGCCGCCGGTCGCCATACCCGCCCGCCGGGGCTTTGGTTCTCGCCTGATCGAACATGGCCTCCCGCACGAGATGGAGGGCGAGGCCCAGCTCACCTTCCTGCCTGACGGCTTGTGGTGCCACATGCGCCTGCCCCTCTCGGCGAAGCTCGGCTTGGCAGCCTGATGATGACCAGGACAGTATCGTTGGTCGGCCTTCGGCTGCTGGTCGTCGAGGATGAAGCCTTGGTGGCGATGATGCTCGAAGAGATGCTGGCCGATCTCGGCTGTATCGTGGTGACTATGGCGGCAAGCGTGTCGCGCGGATTGGCCCTTGTCGGCGACGCGGCCCTCGATTTGGACGCGGCCGTCCTCGACGTCAATCTCGGCGGAGAGAAAGTCTATCCCGTCGCCGAGAAGCTGACCGCCAAGGGCGTCCCCTTCATCTTCTCGACGGGATACGGGTCCACCGGCATCGCGCCGGGCTTCGAACGCGTTCCGACATTGGCCAAACCCTACGACGCACAGATGCTTGAAATCACCTTGTTGTCGATGCTAACCGGGGCCCCGCCAAAGACCGAACCGAAGCGGGACTGATCACCCCGTTTTTTCGTAATCCGCTTCAACGGGCTGTCGCCGATGGGGGGATGACGAAAGCGGCAGCGTGATCGTCACGATGGTGCCCAGCCCAAGCCGGCTCTCCAACGTGAGCGCCCC
The DNA here is from genome assembly GCA_035555315.1 of Allostellaceae bacterium. Lineage (GTDB taxonomy): Bacteria > Pseudomonadota > Alphaproteobacteria > ATCC43930 > CGMCC-115725 > DATMGU01. Next base: position 9,665 of record DATMGU010000053.1, on the reverse strand, counting down.
GCCCTGCTTTTCGACATACCGCTTGGCCAGAGGTAGCCCGAGCCCCGTTCCCTCGTACCGGCGCTGCAGTGATCCGTCGATCTGGCAAAAGGGCGTCAACGCCGCTGGAATATCGCTCTCGGCGATGCCGATCCCCGTATCCGTGACCTGCAAGCACGCCATGTCGCCTTCGATCCGGCAGCCGAGCGTCACGGACCCGCCTGGCGGCGTGAACTTCACGGCGTTATGCGCGACGTTGAGAAACGCCTGCTGCAGCTTGCCGTGATCGGCGTCGACGATGATCTCGTCCGCGATCGCGACGTCAATTTTCACGCGCCCATCGAATGCCCGATGGGCGATCATTCGGACCACCTGATGGATCACGGCGGAGAGATCGGTCGGTGCGATCTCGAACGTCAAGGCGCCCGCCTCAAGCTGTGCCATGTCGAGAATGCCGTTCACGATGCTGAGGAGATGCTTGCCTGAATCATGGATGTCGCCGGCGTATTCCCGATAATTGGGGGTCACCATCGGTCCCACGGCTTGGTCCCGGATCAATTCCGAGAAGCCGAGGATCGCGTTGAGCGGCGTGCGGAGTTCATGGCTCATCGCGGCGAGGAATTGGGTCTTTGCCTGATTGGCCGCCACGACTTCACTCATCGCCACGTTGAGCAGGTCAAGGGCACGCAGATGCGCCTTGTTCTCTTCGGAATATTGCCGCCAGCGGCGGAAGCCGAACCAGCCCGTCCCGAGGCCCAGCAGCGCGAAGCCCATCGGCAATTCCTCGATGCCGAGCCATTCGAATTGGGGATGCGCGGCACCCCATCGCACAACCATCTCGTTCAGGTCCGTGGCGATGACGACGGCAAACGCGATCGCCGCGACAAGGGTCACGTAGACGAGATCACGGCGCGCGGAAAAAATTCTGACCAATCGAGCAGTCCCTTCGGACAAGGGGGCTATCTGCCCCCTCTGACCGTCTTGACGAAAGACTGAACTTGGCTTTCGAGCGTACGGAACTCGCTTGCCAGCTCATGACTCGCCGATAGGAGTTCGCGGGCGGCACCGCTCGCCTCCGTGATGTTTTCATCGACGGTCGAGATGTTGTCGGCCACGATCTGGGTGCCGGCGGCGGCATGCGAGACGCTCGACGAAATCTCGCGGGTCGCGGCGCTCTGCTCCTCCACCGCGCCGGCGATGCCGGTGGCGATCTCACGGGAGCGGTTGGCGACCTCGGCGATTTGCCGGACCTCGCTGACCGCTCGCGCGGTCGCGGCCTGGATGGCTTGGATATTCTCCGAAATCTCCTCGGTCGCACGCGCCGTCTGAGTGGCGAGCGATTTCACTTCCGAGGCTACGACCGCGAAGCCCTTGCCCGCCTCGCCGGCCCGTGCCGCCTCGATCGTGGCGTTCAGGGCCAGCAGATTGGTCTGGCTCGCGATGTCGTGGATCAGGCTGATGATGCTGCCGATCTTTTGCGCCTGCTCCGACAGCTCGGCGATGGTGGCGGAGGTCTTCTCCGCCGCATTCGACGTGTCGCCCGCGATCGCGGCGCTATCGCTGACACGGCTTGAGATCTCGACGATCGACGCCGACAGTTCCTCGGCCGCCGCGGCCACCGTTTGTACATTCTCCGACGTGGTCTTCGTCGCCCCCATGACCGTATTGGTGCTGTGCTCGGCCACGCCCATCTTGCCGGCCATGCTCTCCGCCCGCGCGCCCATCCGGGTGCAGGCGGCCGTCACGCTCGTCAGCACCCCGGAAACGGTCGATTCGAACTGGCTCGCCATGCGATCGAGGAGTTCGATACGATCGCGCTCCGTCTGCTCCTTCATCGCCTCCCGCTCGCCGTTGAGCCGCCCGACCTCGATGGCGTTGCGCTTGAAGACCTCGACGGCTTGGGCCATGCGCCCGACCTCGTCAGCCCGGTCGAGCGCCGGAATGCCTGTCTCGAGTTCACCGGCCGAGAGTTTTGCCATGGCGTCGGTCAGTGCCACGATCGGCCGCGTGGCGTTTTTGAGAATCCAGAGGAGCAGGCCGCAGACGACGACGAGCGCCGCGGCACCGATCAGACCCAGCTGGAGGCTCCCCCGGGCGATCGCCGCGTCGGCGCGGGCCGTCGACATGCGCAGTTCCAGCGCGCCGATGGTCTTCGTCTGCTTCCCATCGACATGGATGACCGGCACCTTCTCGACGATCAGCGAGCCTGACGGACTGGTCTTGGCGCCATCGCTCGCAAAGGACTTGCCGTGATCGTCGGTCAGCTCGCTGCCGACATAATCCGGATCGGCCGCGAGCGCCGCGATCGAGGCCTTGGCAAGCTGGGCATCCAGGTTCCAGATCGCGTCCGCCGAACCACGGCCGGCGATGTCCGCGATCAGCTTGGTCTTGGCGCTCAAGGATGCGCGCGCCGCATCGCTGTCCTTGATCGCGACGCCGATCACCGATCCGGCGACCATCGCTACAAGCAGAAGACCGGCCGGCAGCAGAACGCGGAACATCAGCCGACGGCGGATGATATCGACCGGTTTCCAGAAACCCATTTGCTTCACCATGTCCTCTCCTTGCCGATGGCGGCGCAGCCAACCGACGCGCGGTTTATGCCAACGATGCCTCAGCGATATTTCTGAAGAATACGATCCAACTCGCCCGACGCCCGAACACGAGCCACGGCATCGGCGATCGATTTGGCATCGGCCTCAGGAAAGGCGAGATCGGCGGCGATATAGATGTGATACTCGCTGCCCAGGTCGGGTCCGTACTGCAACTGCGCCGGATCCTGGCCGATTTTCGCATAGAGATATTTGTCGACATATTGCGAAACGACCCAGGCCTCCAAGCGACCGGCGCTGATCTTGCGGGCATTGATTTCATCGTTCGCGACGGTCTGGAGTTTCGTGAACTCGAGCTTCGTGACGACCGGCTGGAGGGCGCTGCCGTTCAGCACACCGACATCCAGATCCTTGGCTTCCTCGATCGACTTGAGCGGGGTCGCCCGCCCGACCGTGACCAGATGCCCCTTATAGGGATAGAGCTCCGCGATCCATTTATGCAGCGCCTCCCGCTCGGGCGTCCGCGTGAATGGGATGATGGCGAGGGTGGTCGTTTCGTGGATCTGAACCATCTCACGGGCCCAGGGCGCCGAAAAGTCGAAGCTGAAGCTTGGGCCGCCTTCGCGCGTCGCGGCATTGAGGATTTCGACGGCCATGCCGGCCGGCTTGCCATCGACCAGGCCGCAGAACGGCATGGATTCGTTGCCCAGCACCTTGATCTCGGATGCTTGCGCGCCCGTCGCAGTCGCGTTCAGTGCAGCCAAGCCCAGCGCCACGCCGGCCAGAAAATTGATGATTCTCATCCGGGTCCCCCGATATACGTTTTTGCCGCCCGCCTTTTTTCAAGCCGACGGATCGCCCAGACATCATCAAGCCGAAAGGTTGACAAATTCTGAGGATCGAGGCGCTATTCGCCGCCTTTGCCCGTTGGCCACGACATCGTCGTGCCGCCCTGCTGTGTCGAATGCGTCCTCGCCGAGCGCCGCTTCGCGCTACTTTTTGTCGTCGTCGATCAGACGGGCGAGCCGCTGCAGGGCGAGCGGATAGCCTTGCGTGCCGAAGCCGGCGATGACGCCGGACGCCACGCTTGAAACGTAGGAATGATGCCGGAAGGCCTCGCGCTTGTGCACGTTGGAGATGTGCACTTCGATGATCGGGAATTCGCAGGTGTTCAAGGCGTCGAGGATGGCGACGGAGGTATGGGTGAAGGCCGCGGGGTTGATGACGATGCCGCCGGCCGTCTCGCGCGCCTCGTGGATCCAATCGATCAGCTGAAACTCCGCGTTGCTCTGGTGGAATCGGATCTCGAGTCCCAGCTCACCCGCGACGCGGCGGCATTCCGCCTCGACATCGGCCAGGGTCTCGTAGCCGTAAATCGCCGGCTGACGCTTGCCGAGCAGGTTCAAATTCGGTCCGTTCAGGACATAGACAAGACGACTCATCGATCGTTCTCCCGTTGCTCAGTGTCTGGCGAGTGCGCCGGCCGAGCCTAGATCGGCTCGCAGGGACAAATCGAGAGGAAGTATCAGGGTCGATCCCAAGATCGCGATCGTCGTCCGCCCGGATGCATCCCTGACAGGGGCCGAAACTCTGGTTCAGGCGATTTCCGGTTCAGGCAGTGGCGGTGCCCGCATCGGCACGGGTGAGGATTGGACGATCGACGTGGTGGTCTGGCCGTGGACGAGAAAACGGTCGAGCACCCGGTCGAGATTTTCCAGCGCATCGAGATGGAGCTTCAGGATGAAGCAATCTTCGCCGGTGATGCGATGGCATTCGGTGACCTGTGGCATCGACTGCGCCAGCTCGGCGATCTTCGGCAGGTGCCCCGGCATTGGGCGGATGCGGATGAAGACCGTGATCGGCAGGCCGAGAGCCTTGGGATCGAGGTCGAGGCGGTAGCCGCGGATCACGCCCGTCTCCTCAAGCCGGGTCAGGCGCTCCTTTACGGCCGGCGCCGACATGCCGATGCGGCGCGCCAGCTCCGATACCGGCATGCGCGGGTCTTGCTGAAGCAGGTGGATCAGCTCGATATTGCGCCGATCGAGCAAAAGCGGATGGGGCTGAGGCATTTTCGATCAATTCCCTTCGACATGAAGGTATACAGCCTCCAAGACCTTCAGCATCTCATATACCAGGCCGGGGCGACATGCGAAACTGATCGCCATGTCAGACACTCCCGACATCCCGCTGCTTGGGCCTTCGACGCTCGGCGCTCGCGTACAGCGCGTGCCGCCGCAGCTCTATTTCGTCACCAGCGCCGTCTTCCACTATCTGGGGCCGGCCTTCGCGGTGCTGCTCTTCGTTCGGGTGGAACCGCTCGGCGTCGCCTGGCTCAGGATCGCCAGCGCGGCTCTGGTCTTCGCCCTGTGGCGGCGGCCCTGGCGCTTCTTCCGCCGCTTGGCGCCGGGCGAGCGCTGGACGGTGATCGGGCTCGGCTGCGTCCTCGCCGTGATGAATTCGACCTTCTATCTCGCGCTCGACCGGCTGCCGCTCGGCACCGTCGGGGCGATCGAATTCCTGGGACCGATCGGCCTTGCCCTGGCTGGCATGCGGACGGCGCGCAACTGGGGAGCCCTCGCGCTCGCCGTCGCCGGCGTCTATCTCCTCACCGATGTGCGGATCGAGGGCGAGCCGCTCGGCTATCTCTTCGCCTTCGCCAATTGCGCGCTCTTCATGCTCTACGTCGTGCTCGGCCATCGCATCGCGTCGGCCGGCGGGACAAGCGGGATCGACCGGCTGGCGCTCGCCATGCTGATCGCCATGGTGGCGGCCTTGCCGATCGGCCTGGCCCAAGCATCGCCGGCCCTCGCCTCCCCGATCCTGCTCGTCGCGGGGATCGGGGTCGGGATCTGCTCCTCGGTCATCCCTTATGTCTGCGATCAGCTCGCCATGGCACGGCTACCGCGCGCGACCTTCGCCCTGATGCTGGCGCTTCTGCCGGCGATGGCGACGATCATCGGCATCCTGGTGTTGCGGCAGGTCCCGACGCCGGTCGAACTCGCCGGCATCGGTCTCGTGATCGCCGGCGTCGCCGTGCATCGCGCCGAGGCACGGAAGGAATAGCCTCACAGGGTCCCGGCGATCGAACGGTCGCGAGCGGTATCTTATACGCCATCTCGATGAGTGCAACTCATCGAGATCGTATCGCGAGCGACTGCGAGCGCGCACCGTATGGTGCGAAAGCCAAGGCGGACGGATGTCCGCCGCCCGGCGATTGAGGCTCTCCCTGAGGCGAACCATCGGTTCGACTCAGGGAGATTTGGTATTAGTCGAAAAACCGGTTTGCCGGGCGCGGCAGACCAAGGTTCTCCCGCAGCGTCGGTCCCTCGTAGTCGCGCCGGAAGATGCCGCGCCGTTGCAGCTCGGGCACGACCAGCTCGACAAAGTCATCGAGCCCCGCCGGCACGGTCGGGAACATGATGTTGAAGCCGTCGGACGCCTCGGTCTCCAGCCAGGCCTGCATCGTGTCGGCGATTTCATCGGCTGTGCCGACCATCTGCAGCCCGCCATAGCCGCCCACCATCTGTGCCAGCTGCCGGACCGTGAGGTTGTCCCGTCGGGCGAGGGCCACCAGGGTGTCGCGCCCGCTCTGGCTGGCGTTGGTTTGCGGGATCTCCGGCAAAGGCGCATCGAGCTCGAAGCCCGACGCGTCGACGCCGAGCCGCATCGACAGGTTCGGCACCCCGCTTTCGGCATGCACGAGGCTGTCCAGCAAGGCCTTTTTCGCATGCGCCTCCTCGCTGGTCCGCCCGGCGACGACCAGGGCGCCCGGCAGGATCTTGAGATGCTCGGGGGACCGGCCGAGCCCCCTCATGCGAGCCTTCACGTCCTTGTAGAAGCTGCGTCCGTCCTCGATCGTGCGGCTGCTGGCGAACACCACTTCGGCCGTCTCGGCGGCGATCTGCCGGCCGGCCTCCGATGCGCCGGCTTGGACGATGACGGGCCAGCCTTGGATGGGCCGCGCGATGTTGAGCGGCCCCCGCACGGAGAGATGTTCGCCCTTATGGTCGAGCACATGCATCTTCTCCGGATCGAAGAAGATACCGCTCGCTTGGTCCCGCAGCCAGGCATCGTCGGCCCAGCTGTCCCAGAGACCGGTGACGACGCTGTGGAACTCGCGCGCGCGCCGATAGCGCTCGTCATGCTCCACATGATCCGTCCGGCCGAAATTGAGCGCCGCGTCCGGGTTGGAGGTCGTGACGATATTCCATCCCGCGCGGCCGCCGCTGATGTGGTCGAGCGAGGCGAAGCGGCGGGCGATATGGTACGGCTCGTCGAAGGTGGTCGAGGCCGTGGCGACGAGCCCGATGCGGTCGGTGACCATCGCGAGGGCGGAGAGCAAGGTCAGCGGCTCGAACGAGGTCGCCGTGGCACTGCGCCGCAAGGCCTCCATCGGCATGTTCAGCACGGCCAGGTGGTCCGCCATGAAGAACGCGTCGAAGCGCGCGCGCTCGAGCGTCTGGATGAAGCGGATAAGGTGTTTGAGGTTGAAGTTGGCATCCGGATACGCGCCGGGATAGCGCCACCAGGCGGTATGGATGCCGACCGGGCGCATGAAGGCACCCAGCTTCAGCTGTCGTTTCGTGGCCATGTCCCCTGCCCCCGCTAGGCCGCTGCCTGCCGCGCGGGCACCCCGGCATCGCGGGCCTTCACCAGCTCACGGACGCGCGGCAGCAACTCCCGCCCATACTGGATGGCATCCACGATCGGGTCGAAGCCGCGGATCAGGAAGGTGGAAATGCCGAGATCGTAATAATCCAGCAGTGCCTCCGCGACCTGGTCCGGCGTACCGACAAGCCCGGTCGAGTTGCCTTGCGCCCCGGTCAGCGCCGCGAGCCCGGTCCAGAGGCGCTTGTCCAGACGCACCCCCTGCGCCGCCGCCGCCAGCAAGCGGCGGGACCCCTCGTTCGGCGGCGCATCCCCCGTCGCGCGCTCCCGGGCATTGTTCGGTGCCCGGCCGCTGCCGCCGGCGGCGCGCAATGCCGTGGCACGTTCCAGGATGGCATCGGCCTTCGCCCAGGCCTGCTCCTCCGTATCGGCGAGAACCGGGCGAAGCGACAGGCTGAACCGGGGCTGACGACCGAACGGCGCCGCGGCGGCGCGGATGCGGGCCACCAAATCGCGGACCTGCTCATAGGTTTCGCCCCACAGGGCGTAAACATCGGCGTGCTTGCCGGCGACCGGGATCGCCGCCTCCGACGCGCCCCCGAAATAGATCGGGATGCCCGTATCGCGATAGGGCTTCACGTCGCCGAAGCCGCGGGTCACTTGGTAATAGCGGCCGGCATAGTCGAACGGCGTGGGCGAGGTCCATTCCTGCCGCACGATGTCCAGATACTCGTTGGTGCGCGCGTAACGCTCGTCCTTGGTGAGGTGATCGCCGTCCTGTGCCAGTTCGGTGTCGTTGCCGCCGGTGATGATATGGACGGCGACGCGGCCCTTCGAGAAATGATCCAAGGTGGCGAGCTGCCGGGCCGCGAGCGTTGGCGCGGTGAAACCCGGCCGGTGCGCGATCATCACGCCGAGCCGATCCGTGACGCTGGCCACATGCTGGGCGACCAGGATGCTTTCGGCCGAGGTCGAGTTGAAGGCGACGAGCACACGGTCGAACCCCACATGCTCCTGCGCTTTCGCGGCGGCCTCGATGAAACCGGGATCCACCGCGAGGCTCGTGCGGCGAACCGTCTCCGACGAGTTGAAATGGCCGACATAGCCGATGAATTCGACCGTCACGATCGCAACCTCCAGATTGTTGGCGTATATCCCTCCTTCACAGAATACCACCGACCAGGGCGGGCGATATTCCAAAGACTCCGCCATACGGAGGATGAATTTCTCCCATCCCAAGTCTCCGTGGAGTTCTATTTCCTCACCGCCGCCAAGAATCGCGTTGGGCTAAAAGTCTCGCCGGCGCTGGCATCGACCGAGAACAGATACTTCCGCGATGCGGCCGACAAAATACCGCCCAAGGTCTCACGTCTATAGAGGCACGGCATTACGACGACGGCGTGGTGAGGGACCATGCGATTCAACGAGGCTGTGCCGATACGTATTTGGGCCCGAATGCCTTTCAGGCCCTTGAAGCCACCAAGGATGGTAAGACCAAATTCGTGGGGACGTTCGGTGGTGAGTGGTCAATAATGGAAAATGGCTTTTCTCGGAAATCACTTGCCTTGATCACACGAGCGCAGGTCAAATCTTAAGAATTAATTCAGGTCGTGACGGCATCATCGCTCATAGGGAGAGCGCCGCATGACAAAACAATATTTTCGGCTGATGAGCGCGGGTCTATCGCTGCTGGTCGTTGGCACGCTGCCGGCGAAGCCGGTCGACGCGGCACCGCAGTTGATCTCGCTGGTTTTCAACGCGGCACCGCAGAGTCCGCAGCAGATCGGCGCCGACGAATTCCGGCGAAAGCTTGTCGACCTGGCGGATAATCGACTGGCGGTCGACGAGCGGGGCAGCGCCACGCTGGGCAGCGAGGGCGCCATGCTCGCGGCGATCCGGGCCGGCATTCTGGATCTGGCCACCTTGTCCGGCTCGGTCGTCAGCTCGGCGGTGCCGGAATTCGGGGTGTTCGACGTCCCGTTCCTGTTTCGCGACGCGGCTCAGGCCCGGGCGGTCGCCGAAGGTCCGGTCGGTGCCGAACTGGCCACGCATTTCGGCGATAAGGGCCTGGTGCTGCTGGCGATCGGCAAGCAGGGTTTCCGGAACATCACCAATTCCAAACGCGCGATCAAAATGCCGGCCGATCTCAAGGGCCTCAAGATCCGCGTGCTGCCCAATGAAGTATACCAGGCGACATTCAAGGCGCTCGGCGCCGAGGTCGTGCCGATGGATTTCCCTCTCGTCTATCCCGCCCTCAAGGACGGCCGGATCGATGGCCAGGAAAATCCGATCATCACGATCGCCGGCAGTCATTTTGAAGAGGTTCAGAAATACCTCAGCCTGACGGGCCATTTCTTCGCGGCCATCGCCTTCATCGCCAATCGTGAGACGTTCGAGGCGCTGAGCCCGGACGACCAGGCCATGATCAGGGCCGCCGCCAAGGCCGGCGCCGATGCGACCTGGCTTGCGGGTGCCGACGAGGATGCGAAGCGGCTCGACCAACTGCGCAAGGGCGGCATGGAGATC
>DATMGU010000052.1:0-12260 GCA_035555315.1 Allostellaceae bacterium | reverse complement strand
AACGCCTGATCTCGCTGGTCGGCACGCATCACCCGCTGGCGACCCGCCGCAAGCCGCCTAAAGCGCTGTAGGCATCTCAGTAATTGCGATAGGTCCAGCCGCGCCCCTTCATGCAGGCGCTGAAACCGCCGGGCTGGCCGGGTTGATCGCAGGCCTTGGCATCGGCGGCGAACTGGTCTTCCCCGGCGCCGGGCTTATCCCAGTGATAGGTGCCGCAACCCGCGACGCAGACCAGCAGCAGAAGGGCGAAAAGACGCGTCATCGACATCCCGATACTCTGTGAAAATTCGTGAAACAAGGCAGGCATGTGCCGGCGCGAGCCTCGTAGTCAACGCTGGAGGCATAACGTTCGAACGACGGTGCGTCATCCTCGCCGGTGAACGATGCGATGGCGCCGCTTGTGCCCGCCTACGCCGCCGACTCCACCACATCGTCGAACGAAATCCGCACCCTCTTGCCCACGGCATTGGCGGCTCGTTCCAAGGTGTCGAGGGTCAGGCCGCCGCCGTTCGGGTCCAGTAAGCGGTCCAGAGCTTGGCGGCTGGTGTGCATCCTGGCGGCCATCTCGGTTTTGGTGAGATTTGCCTGCTCCATATGGTCGATGACCAGATGGGCGATGACCTCACGCACCGCCCGCCTGGTGATCTCGGCGGCGATCCCTTCCTCATCCAGGAAATCGTCAAAGCTGGCCCCGATATGCGGGTTGCTACTTCCTGCCTTTGGCATCTGCCTTCTCCACGTCCCGTTTACGTTTCCCAGCGAGTTCGAGGTCGTCCTGTGGCGTCTTCTGAGCCTTCTTGATGAAGCCATGCAGCAGCACCATCGTCTCGTCATGCACGAAGAAGATCACGCGGGCGATGCGCTTCGGCAGCGTCACCCGTACTTCCCACAACCCATCGGAAAGCGGGGCGCATGTCGGCTTACCGATGGGCCATTCGAGTTCGACGCGCTTGATCGCCGTTCCGACCTTGAGCCGGTCCTCCTTGCTCAGTTCGCCTTTCAGCCAATCCCGGACCGGTTCATTGCCCGCTTCGGTGCGATAGAAAGCGGCGGGCAGAATTTTCATCATGGACCTCAATTGTACCAAATTCGGTACGGATGTGCCATCGGGATTCGCTGTGGTGGACGCGCCTTTGCTGCCGGATGGCTTGGTCACATCGGTTCTCTCGGAACGGGATAACGGCGGCGGGGCGTTTGATAGGGCCAACGCATCCGGGTGGCGAGGCGCGGGCGGCTGTGCTACCCACTTCCGCCATGCCGAACTTTCTGGAATTCGAACGTCCGATCGCCGAACTAGAAGGCAAGATCGACGAGTTAAGACACCTGCCGACCACGGCCGACCTCAACATCGCGGATGAAGTCTCGGTGCTGGAGGGCAAGGCCGCGCGTTTGCTCAAGCAGACCTATGCCAAGCTGACCGCCTGGCAGAAGGTGCAGGTCGCCCGCCACCCGGACCGGCCGCATTTCAGCGATTACGCGGCGGCGCTGTTCACCGAGTTCACGCCGCTCGCCGGCGACCGGCTGTTCGGCGAGGATCGGGCCATCCTGGGTGGGCTTGCGCGGTTCCGGGATCGGCCGGTCGTGCTGATCGGCCTGGAAAAGGGGGCGGATACCGAGGCGCGGATCCGCCATAATTTCGGTATGGCCAAGCCCGAGGGCTATCGCAAGGCACACCGGCTGTTCGAGCTGGCGGAGCGGTTTCGCCTGCCGGTGCTGACCCTGGTCGATACGGCGGGCGCCTATCCCGGCATCGAGGCCGAGGCGCGCGGCCAGGCCGAGGCGATCGCCCGCTCGATCGAGATGTCGCTGCGGCTGACCGTGCCGATCGTGGCGGCGATCATCGGCGAGGGCGGGTCCGGCGGGGCGGTGGCGCTCGCCACCGGCAACGCGGTGCTGATGCTGGAACATGCGGTCTATTCGGTGATCTCGCCGGAAGGCTGCGCATCGATCCTGTGGCGCAGCGGCGCCGAGGCCGCGACCGCCGCCGAGGCCTTGAAGCTGACGGCGCAGGATCTCTTCCGCCTCGGCGTGATCGACCGCATCGTGCCGGAGCCGATCGGCGGGGCGCACCGTCAGCGCGCGGTCGCGATCGCCGCCATGGGCGACGCGCTCGACGACGCGCTGCGGCCGCTCTTGGCCCTGGACGGGCCGGCGCTGCGCCGCCAGCGGCGGGAAAAATTCCTGGCGATGGGCAAGCACGGGCTCTGATCGGTCGCACGTTGCGCGGCGGATCGGAATGCCTATCTATGCTTCGCGCAGGCTGGTGAGCCAGACGCAAGCGCTTATGCCGGAGGATTTCCATGACTCCCCAAGAACAACAATTGCTGACCGCGTTGATCGATCGCCTGAGGAGCGCCCCGCCGACCCAGATGGATCCCGAGGCGAATCAGCTGATTTCCGCGTTGACAGCCGCCCGCCCCGACACCGCCTATCTGTTGGCCCAGACCGTCCTGATGCAGGATTTCGCGCTGAACACCGCGAAGGCGCAGCTGGCCGATCTGCAGCGCCAGCTGGCTGAAGCCAAGGCGGCGTCGCAGCCGGCCGGTGGCGGCAGCTTCCTCGGCGGACTCCTCGGTCGGGGCAGCGTGCCGAATACGGCCACTCCCAACCCGGCCCCCGGTCCCGCCCCCAGCCCGTGGCACCAACCGGCGGCGTCAGGTGGCTATGCCCAGCCGGCACCGCCTCCGCCGGCCTATCAGGCGCCCGCTTATCAGCCTTATGCCGGTCAACCGGTCCCCGGCGCGCCGGTCATGCAGCCGTCGCAGACTTCCGGTTTTCTGCGGCAGGCGGCGACCACCGCCGCGGGTGTCGCGGGCGGCGCGTTGTTGTTCGAGGGTATCTCCTCGCTGTTCAGCGGCCATCAAGGCGGCTTCGGCGGCGGGGGCTTTGGGGGCGGCGGCTTCGGCGGCGCCGGTTTCGGTCAGGGCATGGGCCAGCAGCCAAGCCTGACGGAGGTGACCGAGGTCACCAACAACTATTACGGCACTCAGCCGGGCCAACCCGCGCAGGAACCGGCGAACTATGATCGCGGCACGCAGGACGCTTCGGTCGATCCCTATGTCGATCCCGCTCCGGGCGGCGACCAGGGCTATGCGCAGGATGCCGATTACACGCCCGACGACAGTTTCGATCCGAACTCGGGCGGCGACGACTACGCCTGAACCGCCACCCGAACCGCCAATCGTTCAGCCGGTCGCCGTCTCGCAGCGAAAGCCGTCGCCCCAGCGCCGGATATGCCCGGCGGAGGGCGACGGGAAATGCGCCGTGCAGCACAGCGTGTCGGTGTCGCAGTACCGCTCCAGAAAGGCGCGGCGCGTCGTCGCCGAGAGGCCGGGATCGTAGTCGAAGCCCATCGACAGCTCGGGATAGCGCGCCTGCAGCGGCGAATGGATGAGATCGCCGGTCATGACCGCCACGGCGCCGCCGCGCCCGACTTCCACCGCGAAGTGATCGATCGTGTGTCCCGGTGTGGGCAGCAGGCGGATATGATCGTTCACCGCATGCGCGCTGCTTACCAGATCGGCGCGGTTGGCGGCGATGATCGGCAGCACGCTATCCGCCAGATAGGGCAGCGGCGTCTGGGCATGCCGCTCCGCCCAATGGGCGTATTCCCGGTCCGCGAACAGATAGCGCGCGTTCGGAAAGGTCGGGACCCACCGGCCGTTCTCCAGCCTCGTGTTCCAGCCGACATGGTCGGGGTGCAGATGGGTGCACATCACGATATCGATGTCGTCGACCGACAGGCCCGCGGCCGCCAGGGCCCGCATATAGGTATCGTCGGTCTTCTGGTGCCAGGACGGGAGGGTGCGCTCCTTGTGGTTGCCGATGCAGCTGTCGATCAGCACGGTATGATGCGGCGTGCGCACCACGTAGGACTGAAAACAGAAGATCAGCCGGCCATCCGGATCCAGCGCCGCCGGTTCCAGCCAGGCGCGGTTCTCCGCCAACACCTGCGGCGTCAGGCCCGGCATGATCTCCAGGGCCGGCCTGTAGGGTGTTTCCTGTTCGATCAGGCGATGAATCGTGAGATCGCCGATATCGAAACGGATACCCATGCCAGCCTCCTAGATCGATTCGACGACAGTATCGGCGGACCGAAGCGGCTGTGGCAAGGAGTCGCGCAGATAGGCCGTCAGGCGTGATGACTGGGCGACGAACCGATCCTGGCAGAGCCGAACCGTATCCAGGGTGGCATCGGCGAAGGTCAGACCGGCGGCGCGCAGGATGTCCAGATTGGTGCTTTCGAAATTCCAGCTATGGCAGGAAATCTCGGTGTTGACGGCGGTGAATTCGAGCCAGGTCCGCAGCCTGTGGTCCAGCCCGTCCAAGGGGACATCCTCGATCCGGTCATAGTGATGCAACTGCTGGGGGCACATCACGCTCTCGAACCACAGGGTGAACAGGGCGCGCACCGTCGGCAGCTTGTCCGGTCGCGAACACAGATGGACGATCGCATTTTCCGTGAAATGCCGACGCGCCGCCATGAAGCCCTGCTTGAAGGCGTCCTGGTGCAGCAGCGGCAGGGCGCGCGACGGCGCGACGATGTGCATCACGTCGCGATAGCGGTCGCTGAGGAAACGCTCGCCGGAGAACCAGAACTGGTAGAGGCCGTAGGGCTTGCCGGTATACCGCCCGTCGCGGCTGTCGCCGATCACGATGCTGGGCCGGACGATCAGATGAGGCACCCCGCTCGCCACGACCAGGAACTCGGCCTCGCGTTTCGAGCGCGTGTATTCCGTCGGATCCAGCTTCGGCGATGGGTGCAATCGCTCCAGCACGCGGCCTTCGGCATAGCCGCTGCTGAAGGCGGTGGAAAGATAGATGAAGCGCCTCAGACGAAGCCGCTTGGCCACCTCCAGCAGATCGGCGGTCAGATCGATATTGGCTTCCTTCAGGCGGATCGGATCGAAGTAATCCACCGATCCCGCGCAGTGCACGATCTCGTCCACGCCGAATCGAACGAGCGTCTCGTCCAATTCATGAAACCGGCCGGGCGATGGCAGCGGCACGGCGACCAAACGGCTGAGATCGATCTCCCCCGACAGTCCCTCGCGGTCGAGCTCCTCGCCGATCTGCGCCAGCATCTCGGGGCGCTTGGCCGGGTCGCGCATCGGAACGACGATCGTCCCATGACCATCGGCCAAAAGACCGGACGCGACCAAACCGCCGAGATGGCCGGTCGCACCGACCAGCAGAGTTCCAGAACAGGTGCTTGTCATTTTAACCGGCCATCATAATTCTGGTGAGAAAGCCGACCAGCCTGCGGCGGTCGGCACCGAGGCCGGTGCAGACGACCAGCAGCTCGGATGCGAATTCGGCCATGAGATCCGCGAAATGGATGCCGAAGGCCTCGCCGAAATGCTGGTCCAGCCCTTCGCCGAGCGTGTTCAGCTGGTCGAGCACCGGCCCCGATCGCGCGATCAGGGCATCCAACAGATCGGCCCCTGGTGGATTGTCCCTCTGCGGGAATTCCTGGCGAAGCGCCTCCACCACGTGCCGGCGGGTCTCGGCATTGGCATGAAGCCCCTGGTCGCATAGCCGGCGCATCGCTGGACTCGATGCGGCGCTTTCCGAGACGGTCTTATAGATCGTCTGGCCGAGCAGTTCGAGGATCAGCCCCTGCACGATCAGGACCTGGATCTTGTCCTGGCTCCTCAGCAGCGTCAGGAGGTGTTTGACCGGCGGGGCGAGGTCGGTCGTCTCCAACGCCTCGTCGGTCGGCACCTGAGCGTCGAGCTGCTCCAGCAGATGGTGCTTCTCGTCGCCCAGCAGGACGCCGATCGTCCGGTGATATTGGTCGGCGGCCAGCGCCTCGAAGCTGCGCAGGATCGTCAGCAGCAAACGCTCCTGACCGTTGGTTACCGCGAGATCGGTCAATTTGTCCGCCGCCTATTTCGTCTTTTCGCCGCGGCGATATTTCTGGATCAACGGCATGAACAGGCCGACGACGTGTTTCATCGCGGCCTTTTCCTCGAATCCGACATTCTGCAACAGCTGCGCATAGCCATCCATCATCGCACCGGCGCATTGCGATCCGGACAGGCAAATTGTATCCAGATGGTGGGAAATGTTCATCATGGTGCCGCCGACGCAATCGATGCCTTGGACATTGACCCGCTCGACCAGGCGCCGGAAGTCGTCCTCGGCATCGAAGAATTCCAGGCGCAGGTACCGCGACACCCAATCGACGTGATAATGCTCCTCGGCGAGAACGGTCGAGAACACCTCATGGGTGCCGGGATAGGCGTCCGCGATGGTGAGGAACGATTCGTAGGTCGCGATCGCCAGGCTTTCGACGATGAAGCCCTGCAGCACGGCGAGCGCGTTGAAATCGCCGGCCGCCGCGTGGGCATCGGCCTGCGACAGCAGATATCCCAACTCGTTATCGGCGAAGTCCCGGTCGGCGACGATGCCGTTCACCTTGTTCGCCTCGAGGAATTTGGCGCCGTGGCCGGCTTCCATCCGCGCGAATTTCTTCAGCAGGGGTGCGAATTCGGGTTTGATCTCCGCCATCGAGTAATAGATGCGCGCCGCGACCTTTTCGCCGAACACGGCGAGGCCCATCAACTTATCGATGGCGTCCTGTTGGTCGGCACTCCGAACGGCAGGCGCCGCGGCCCGGTCATCCATGGCCGTATCCGATCGACTGCGCGCAACGCCCGTCATTCACGTAATCCCACTTAGGCAGCTTCCCCACGGCAACGCTTAGCACGTATCCGGTCCAATCCGATCGGAACTGATAGCCGTTCGGGCAGAAATTCTCGTTTGGCGGTACCTGATAGGGCTAATCCCGCGCTCACACTCTGCCGTGGCAGTGCTTGTATTTTTTGCCCGAGCCACAGGGGCAGGGGGCGTTGCGGGCGATCCGCTGGTTCGGCCGTTCCAGGGTGTCGGTGCCGCCGCCCTGGAGGGATGCCGGCTCGCCGGGTTCCGTGCCGTCGCCGAATGCCGGATCCTGGCGGCTTTCCCGCATGATGCGCGGCGGTGGCGGGAACGGGTCCGCATCCGGCGTCTCGACGCGGAGTTCGAGGTTGCACAGCACACGGGTCAGCGTCTCGCGCAAGCCGCCCAGCATCTCCTCGAACAGCTCGAAGGCCTCGCGCTTGTATTCGTTCAGCGGGTCGCGCTGGGCATAGGCGCGCAGGTTGATGCCCTGGCGCAGATGGTCCAGCGACAGCAGGTGATCCTTCCACGCCTGGTCGAGCAGTTGCAGCAGCAGGCTGCGTTCCGCCATGCGCATCACGGCCGGGCCGACATTCACGGCCTTCTCCGCCATCCTGCGGTCGGCCGCGTCGGTCAGGCGATCGAGCATCGCCTCGGCGTCGATGCCCTCTTCCTTGGACCAACCGGCGAGCGGCAGGTCGAGGGCGAGGATACGGGCGGTCTCCGCCTGCAGCGTCTCGACATCCCACTGCTCGGCATAGCTGTTGGGCGGGATGCAGCGCGTGATCAGGTTCTGGATCACCTCATGCCGCATATCCGTCACGGTCGTCGCGATGTCGGTGGCGGCCATGATCTCCCTGCGCTGGTCATAGATGACCTTGCGCTGGTCGTTCATGACGTCGTCGTATTTCAGCAGCTGCTTGCGGATTTCGAAGTTGCGTGCCTCGACCTTCTGTTGCGCCTTCTGCAGCGCCCGGTTGATCCAGGGATGGATGATCGCCTCGCCCTCCTTGAGGCCGAACTTCTGCAGCATCCCGTCCATCCGCTCGGAGCCGAAGATGCGCATCAGATCGTCTTCGAGCGAGACGAAGAACTTGGAGTTGCCCGGATCGCCTTGGCGGCCCGACCGGCCGCGCAGCTGATTGTCGATGCGCCGGCTCTCATGCCGTTCGCTGGCGATGACATAGAGCCCGCCGGCCTGCCGGACGACTTCGCGGGCGGCCAGCACTTCCTCGCGGATCTGGGCGGTCTTGGCGGCGCGCTCCGCCTCGTCCTCGATGCCGGCGAGGTCCTTCCGCAGATGCATGTCGAGGTTGCCGCCCAATTGGATGTCGGTACCGCGCCCCGCCATGTTGGTGGCGATGGTGACCGAACCCGGTCGGCCCGCATCGGCGATGATCTGCGCTTCCTGCTCGTGATGGCGCGCGTTCAGCACCGCGTGCGGCACCTTTTTCTGCGTCAGGAACGCCGATAGCGCCTCGGATTTCTCGATCGACACGGTGCCGACCAGTACCGGTTGCTGGCGGCCGACGCATTCGACGACCTGGGCGCTGATCGCCTCGAATTTCTCGCCGGTCGTGCGATAGACCTCGTCGTCGAGATCGACGCGGCTGACCGGCAGGTTGGTCGGGATCTCGACCACGTCCAGCTTGTAGATATCGGCGAATTCCGACGCCTCGGTCATCGCCGTGCCGGTCATGCCCGCCAGCTTCGGATAGAGCCGGAAATAATTCTGGAAGGTGATCGAGGCCAGCGTCTGGTTCTCGTTCTGGATGGTCACGTGCTCTTTGGCTTCCAGCGCCTGATGCAGGCCCTCGGAATAGCGGCGGCCTTCCATCATGCGGCCGGTGAACTCGTCGATGATGACGATCTTGTCGTCCTTGACGATGTAATCGGTGTCGCGCGCGAACAGCTTATGGGCGCGCAGCGCTTGGTTGGCGTGATGCACCAGATTGATGTTGTGAATGTCGTAGAGGCCGCCCTCGGTCAGCAGGCCGGCATCGATCATCAGCTGTTCGATCTTCTCGACACCGGACTCGGTCAGCGTCACCGCGCGCTGTTTCTCGTCCTTCTCGAAGTGCTCGGCATCCAGCAGTGGGATCAGCACGTTGATCTGGGTATAAAGCTCCGAATTATCCTCGGTCGGACCGGAGATGATCAGCGGCGTGCGCGCCTCGTCGATCAGGATGGAATCCACCTCGTCGACCACGGCATAGTTGAACGGCCGCTGGACCATGTCCTCCAGCCGGAACTTCATGTTGTCGCGCAGGTAGTCGAAGCCGAACTCGTTGTTCGTGCCATAGGTGATGTCGCAGGCATAGGCGGCGCGGCGCTCCGCGTCGTCCAGATTGTGCAGGATGGTGCCGACGGTGAGGCCGAGGAACTGATGGACTTGCCCCATCCATTCCGAATCGCGCTTGGCCAGATAGTCGTTGACGGTCACCACATGGACGCCGCGACCCTCCAGCGCATTGAGATAGACCGCCAGGGTCGACACCAGGGTCTTGCCCTCGCCGGTCTTCATCTCGGCGATCATGCCCCGATGCAGCACCATGGCGCCCATCATCTGGACGTCGAAATGCCGCTGTCCCAGGACCCGTTTGGCTGTCTCCCGCACGGTCGCGTAGGCATCGGGCAGAATATCGTCCAGCGTCTGACCGGAGGCCAGACGGTCGCGCAGTACCCGTGTACGGTCGCGCAGCGCATCGTCCGACAACGCCGTCAGCGATGGCTCCAGGGTGTTGATTTCCGCGACTTGCTCGCTCAGACCCTTAACAAAGCGGTCGTTTGCAGAGCCGAACAGCCGCCGTGCAAGAGCACTCAGCATTGAAACCTCGACCAGGCATGAATGGGGCGGGTGCGACCCGTCCCGCGCAGCGCCGAGGACCTGCCCCGCGCCGGCTGAGACATAGGGTGATCGCCGGACACTGTCAATCTGCCGACCCGGCCCCGTGAGCGGACCTTGACGGGGCTCACCCCTCGTCCTGTCTCATGGCCCCGTCCCATGGCATGGTTGTTGCGCCCACACCCCGGGCGATATCCTGGGAGGATTTCATGCGTTTCGTCGCTCGTGTCCGCGGGCTGCTGTTGACGGTCGGCTTGGCCGCGGGCTTGCAGCTGGCGGGTGTCCCGGCGGCGTCGGCGCAGACCGCGTCGATCACGCTCGGCTATGCCAAATGCGCTCATTGCGTGCCGCTGTCGCCGACGCCGCGGTATGGCGGCCCCGCCCGATGACCTCCTCTCCCGCTCGCCGTCGCGTCCTGCTGGGTATGCTGACGCCGTCATCCAACACGGTGCTGGAGCCGGTGACCCAGGCGATGGTCGCCGGCCTGCCGGAGGTGTCGGCGCATTTCGCCCGCTTCCGGGTAACCGAGATCGCGCTGACCCAGCAGGCCCTGGCGCAGTTCGACGACACCGAGATCCTGCGCGCCGCCGAGCTCCTGGCCCATGCCAAGGTCGATGTGATCGCCTGGAACGGCACCTCGTCCGGCTGGCTCGGCTTCGAGTCGGATGAGCGGCTTTGCCGGCGCATCACCGAGGCGACCGGCATACCCGCCACCACCTCGATGCTGGCGCTGAACGAGATCCTGGCGGCGACGGGCGTGCGCGCACTCGGCTTCGTGACCCCCTATCTCGACGCGGTGCAGACCCGGATTCTGGCCAACTACGCGACCCTCGGCTATGCCTGCCCGGCGGAGCGCCATCTGGGACTGCGGGATAATTTCTCGTTCTCGGAAGTCACGGCGTCTCAGATGACACAGATGATCGAGGCGGTGGCCGCCGGCGGCCCAGATGCTATTCGCCCAAATGCTATTGGCCCGGATGCCATCGCCGTCATCTGTACCAACCTGCGCGCGGCGCCCCTGGTCGATGCCTTGGAAACGCGGCTTGGCCTGCCAATCTATGACACGATCGCGACGGTCGTCTGGAAAAGCCTCATCATGGCCGGCGTCGACCCGACGCGGGTGCGGGGCTGGGGGCGGCTTTTCCGGATGGGGGAAGCGCCGACGTCACAGTGACCGGGCCGCCGTCTTATCGGCGGCCGCCGCGCCCCGGCGTGCTTTCCTGGGCATCGCTTGTGATCGACGCCGAGCTGTGGTTTATCACTGCCCGTCGCGTGCGCGGTGCCTTTTGGAGCGCCGCGAGCCACCGGCCTGGCACTCTCCGGCTAGAGCCAATCGTGGGCGGGCCATCATGACGGCCTGCCTAGTCCGCCCGATGGCCCAGCCTCGGGCTCGCTGCAAGGAATGCCTCTTGACCTTCGCTCGCTTCGTCTCGGTCCGGTCCGCCCGGCCAGGTCTTCGTGCTTCCGTCTTCGCCACAATCCTGCTTTTGGCGCCTCATGCCGTGTTGGCGGCCGATCCGCCGGCCGACCCCGTGGTGGCGCGGATCGACGGCGTCGAACTCCACAAGTCGGATATGCTGGCGGCCCAGCATGGCCTGCCGCCCCAGGTCCAGCAGCTGCCGCTCGACGCGATCTATCCCCAATTGCTGGACCAGATGGTCGACAGCCAGCTGGTCGTGAAGGCCGGTCGCGATGCCAAGCTCGCCGCCGATCCCGAGGTGAAACAGCGGGTCAGCAAGATCGAAGACCGGGTGATCCAGCAGGTCTATCTCGACCGCTTCATCGAGAAGAGCGTCACCGATGACAAGCTCAAGGCCAAATACGACGCGGTCTATAAGGGCAAGACGGGCAAGCCCGAGGTGCATGCCCGCCATATCCTGCTGCCGACCGAGGCCGAGGCCAAGGCGGTGATCGCCGAGCTCGACAAGGGCGGCGACTTCGCCAAGCTCGCGACGGAGAAATCGAAGGATCCGGGGGCCTCGAACGGTGGCGATCTCGGCTGGTTCGGCAAGGAGGACATGGTGCCGGAATTCGCCGACGCGGCGTTCAAGATGAAGCCGGGCGATTACACCAAGACGCCGATCAAGACCCAGTTCGGCTGGCACGTCATCAAGGTCGAGGAGACGCGCACGGCGCCGCCGCCCAGTTTCGACCAGGCGAAGGAGGAGCTGAGGAGCCAAGTCGCGCGCGACATGGTGCAGGCGCGGGTGACCGAACTGCGGGGCAAGGCCAAGGTCGAGCTGTTCCAGATCGACGGCACGCCGGCCCCCGCGCTGACGCTCGCCCCCACAGCGGCGACACCGGCTCCGGCGGCGCCCAAACCCTGACCCGCCGATCATCGGGCGCCATACCCATGGCGCCCGAAACTTGTTAGAAGCGAGTTGTACGAAACCCCGCCGGCCCCAAAACCCCGCTAGCCCCTAGTCCCAAAGCATGGTCATCGATGTCCGCTACCAGCCAGCACACGATCCCCGCCGTCTCGCCGCTCGCCCCCGCGGAATTTCCGACGTTTCCGGTCGTGGCGGGCGTCAGCCTCGCGGCCGGCAATTGCGGCATCCGGTATAAGGGGCGACCCGACCTCATGGTGGCGGTGCTGGATCCCGGCAGCGCCGTCGCCGGTGTGTTCACCCGGTCGAAAACCGCCGGCGCCCCGGTCGTTTGGTGTCAGGAGAACCTGGCGCAGGGCCGCGTGCGGGCGATCGTGGTGAATTCCGGCAATGCCAATACCTTCACCGGCAAGGCCGGCCGTCGG
>DATMGU010000051.1:0-112301 GCA_035555315.1 Allostellaceae bacterium | reverse complement strand
GGAGCCTTGCGCGTCGTTGAAGGTCAGGAAGCCGGGGCGCATGGTCAGGATCGGCCGGCGCCGCGACGAGAAGGCGACGCCCGAATTGTCGCGATGGCGGTTGTAGGTCGATGCCGCATAGTCCGGATGCTGGTCGGGATTATGGGGATAGGCCCCCCAATCGGCAGCTCGCTGATGATAGGCCGGATCGGCGTTGCCCCGCGTGTGGTTCGCATAGGCCTGATAGGTGAAGGTCGAAGCCAGGAAGGCGATCGGCGCGAACGGGCCCTGCCGTTTCGGCAGCACATAGAAGGGCAGCCAATCCTCGCCGCCGCCCGCCTCGCAGCTCAGATGGAAGGCATAGGCGCCGCTCCGCAGATCGTCGGGGACGGTCCAGGAAAAATCCGGCGCCCATCCGCAGTCGTCCAGGTCGTCGTCGTGGAAATGGATGGCTCCGTAATCGGCCGGCGCATGGCGCCAGCACATCTCGGCGCCACTCCAGCGGGCGCCGACCGAGGCGCGGGTCGGCAGGTTGGCAAGCCGGCCGTGCCGCTGTTGCGGACCGGCATCGGTGATCGTCTGAGTGTCGATGCCAAGGGAGAAATCCCAGGCGGCGAGCGGCTCGGTGCCCTCAACACGCTCGAGCGGCCGCGACCAGGTTTGGACGAAGCCCGCCAGGATGGCCGGTTCCTCAAGCTTGCCCGTGAAATGTCGGCTCTGCGCCGCGACACCCTCGGCCGCGAACAGCACCGTCCCCCCGGATGGGACGGATAGCCCCTCGGCCTTCCCGCTAGCAACCGCCTCGGAGCCCGGTACCGATGCGCCATCGAACGGACTGAGAGCGATCTGGCCCAGCAAAACACGACCCGAGGCCGGATCGATGGAAAGCCAGAGGCGATACCATTGTCCGACTTGCGGCGGCGCAGTCGTCGTCAGCGACAATTCCCCACCCGGCCAGCCGAGCTTCGCCTCGGCGCCGGTACCGCCGATGCCGAGCGTTACCGAAACGCCGTCATCCGACTCGGCGAGCAAGACTGCCGAACGATCGAGTACGCCGGGCTGCGCCAGAGCCGTCCAGGTGCAGGCGGCGCCGGGATCACGCCGCGGCCCTTCCTCGACGATGCCGTAGGAGCCGAGTTTCGTCGCCTGATGGCGACCGTCGAAGCGTTGATCGAACCGATGCGACAGACCCTCGAACCTGAGGCCGGGTCCGGCCGGGTTGGGATCGCCGCTTATGACGCGGACCAGCCGGGCGCGATAGGTGCCGGGTTCGCGCAAGCTGACATGCGCGACGAAATCTTCGCCGGGCCGATGCGAGAAGCGATCGAGATAGCCCACGATCGGTAGGTCGGTGCCGCTCATCTCATCCCGCCTTCTGGTGCCCCTCCGGCTAGACTCCGTTCCCGGGTCATGCCGTGTCAATAGCCCAGCTTGCGGGGAGATCCCACGTCCTTGGCACGGGCCGTGCTACTGCCCTCCTGCGCGCCATTGCACCGCGACGGACACGGCAAAGAAATTTCGGCCATATCGAAGGGGACGGGAACCACGATGAGACGCATGCTTCTCACGCCGGCCATCTTGCTGGCCGCCATCGCGGTCACGGAGGTCCCCGCTATCGCTGCCCCGTTCAAATGTCCCGGTGTCGGGGGTGATTTCGTCTTCGGGCAGGAGGCGAACGTCAACAGCCTGGATCAGATGACATCGCCGACGATTTCAACGCGCAACATCGCGATGAATATCTTCGAGACGCTGATGACGCGCGACGAGAACAACAATCCCATTCCCGATCTGGCGGCCTCGATGGAAGAGGCGGCGGATCACCTGACCTATACCTTCAAGCTGCGGCAGGGCATCAAGTTCCACAACGGCAAGCCGATGACATCGGCGGATGTCACGGCCTCCTTCGATCGGTACAGCAAGGTCGGCCTGATCCGCAGCATGCTGACCAACGTCGATCATTGGGACGCGCCGGATGCCGCGACCTTCATTGTGCATATGAAGCAGGCGCAGCCGACATTCATCGATCAATTGAGCTCTTTCAGCGTTCCGATCGTCATCATCCCGGCCGAGGAAAAGGATGATCCGCCGCAGCAGCTGAAGACCATCGGTACGGGACCGTGGGAGCTGGTGCAATTCGTTCCCGGCAGTTTCGTCAAGCTCAAGCGCTATGACGGCTATGTGCCGAACGCGGCTTATGAGGAGCGTACCGGCTTCGGCGGCTACAAGCAGGCCTGCTTCGATACGGTGACCTTCCGCATCGTGACCGAGTCCGGTGCCCGCGTCGCCGGGCTCAAGACCGGCGAGCTTCAGGGCGTGGAGGACGTCCCGCCGAAATCGGTGGCCGACCTCAAGGGCGACAAGAACATCACCCTGCTGCCGCTGAACAATTGGTGGATCCAACTCGCGGTGCCGAACGCTTCCCAGCCGCCGACCGATAATCCCAATTTCCGCAAGGCCGTGCAGGCCGTGCTGGAGATGGACGAGATCATGGATGCGGCCTCGGACGGCAATTACAAGCTCAATGTCGGATTTCAATATCCGAATCAGCCGACCTATACCGATGCCGGCAAGGACACCTACAATCTCCATAACGCGACGCTCGCGAAGCAGTATCTGGCGCAGTCGGGCTACAAGGGCGAGCCGGTGGTCCTGCTGACCAATCAGGACTATGCGCCGATGTACAACTCGGCGCTGGTGATGCAGCAGCAATTGCAGTCGATCGGCATTAACGCGCAGCTCAAGGTCACCGACTGGCCGACCTCGGTGAACATGGCGCTGAAGCCCGATACGGGCTGGAACTTCTTCTACACGGGCTGGGGTACCCAGCCGGCGCTCGGCCCGGTCGATACGGTTGCCTTCCTGGCGCCGCCGGCCTCGCAATACATGCCCAAGGAACTCGATCCCGAATTCGTCGCCGCCTGGAACGACATGAATACCCTGCCGACGGAACAGGGGCGCAAGGATGCTTTCGCCCGCGCGCAGAAGATCATTCTGGAAAAGGTCTATGCCGTGCCCTTCGGCTCGCTGACCAAGGTGCAGGCGACCAGGGCGGATGTGAAAGGGTTCAAGCCATTCCGCATCCCGCGTCTCTCCAATGTCTGGTTCGAGAAGTGACCGTCTCGTAGTCCGGGGAAGGGCTGATGCTTGGGGTGATCCTGCGGCGCCTCGCGAGTGCTGTGCCGACGCTGCTAATCGTCAGCCTGGTCGCCTTCGGTTTGATGCGGCTTATCCCGGGCGATCCGTCGGCGGCGATCGCCGGATTGAGTGCCACGCCCGAGCAGATCGCCATCATCCGGGCGCAACTCGGCCTCGACCAACCGCTGCCGATCCAACTGGTCCGCTGGTATGCGGGCCTGATCCATGGCGATCTGGGACGCTCGCTGCTCCTCGGCCAGCCCGTGGTGGAGGCGACCTTCCTGCGCTTGCCCGTCACGCTGGCGCTCTCGGCCTATGCCCTCGTCATGACGCTGCTGATCGGCCTCATCAGCGGCATCCTCGCGGCGCTGAAACAGAATTCGATCGTCGATCAAATCGCCATGATCCTTGCCATTCTCGGCATCTCGATGCCGAGTTTCTGGCTCGGCCTGGTGATGATTCTGCTCTTCGCCGTGCATCTCGGCTGGTTGCCCACGGGCGGCTACATCGCCTTCACCGACGACCCGCTCGGCTGGCTGCGCAGCTCGACGATGCCGGCCATCTCGTTGGCGTTGCTGCAGGCCGGGTTGCTGGCGCGCGTCACGCGCTCCACCATGCTGGAGGTGCTGCGCCAGGACTATATCCGCACCGCCCGTGCCAAGGGCCTGCCGGAGCGACTGGTCGTGTTCAAGCACGCGCTGGTCAATGCGCTGATTCCGATTCTGACGGTCATCGGCATCATTATCGGACTGCTCATCTCGGCCTCGGTGATCACCGAGACGGTCTTCTCGATCCCGGGGATCGGGCAATTGCTGACCCAGGCGGTGCTGAATCGCGACTATCCGATGGTACAGGGGGGCCTGCTGATCGTGACGGGGCTCGTCGTACTGATCAATCTGGGCGTGGATATCGGCTACGCGTTGCTCGATCCGAGGATCCGTCATGAGCTCGGCTGAACCCGTCGCGCGGCAAGGCGACCAGCCGACTGCCCGACATCGTAGTCCCGCCGCGGCGACGGCGCGGCGCCTCCTGAAACACCGCCTATTCGTGACCGGGCTCGTGCTGTTCGGCATCATCGTCGTGGCCGCGGCGCTGGCGCCGGTGATCGCGCCGGAAGATCCGAACCGGCTCGCCATGCGCTTCAAATTCCTGCCCCCCAGCGCGGACCACCTCTTCGGCACCGATAATTTCGGCCGCAGCCAATGGTCACGGGTCATCTGGGGGGCGCAGCTTTCGCTGCTGATGGGGGTCACCGTCGTGGCGGTGAACGCGGTCTTCGGCACGCTGATCGGGGCGCTCGCCGGCTATTTCCGTCGGATCGACAACCTGCTCATGCGGATCAACGATGCGCTGATGGCATTCCCGGCCATCCTGCTCGCAATCGCCATCACCGCGGTGCTCGGCCCCTCCACGATCAACGTCGTGATCGCCATCGCCATCGCCTATGTGCCGCGCACCGCCCGTATCGTCCGTGCCTCGGTGATCGTGTTGCGCGAGATGGAATATGTGCAGGCCGCGATCGCCGCAGGCGCCGGTCATTGGCGCATCCTGCGGTATCACATCCTGCCGAACGCCATGGCGCCGCTGATCGTGCAGCTGAGCTTTCTGTTCGCCTATGCCGTGCTGTCGGAGGCGACGCTCAGCTTTCTGGGGCTGGGTGCCGTGCCGCCCACGCCGACCTGGGGCAACATCATGGCGCAGGGACGCCAATACATGACGGATGCGCCCTGGATCATTGCCATACCGGGGGTGGCGCTCATGATCATCGTGCTCGGTCTCAACCTTCTCGGGGACGGGCTGCGCGACGTGCTCGATCCACGGCTGCGGATCCAGCAATGAGCG
The DNA here is from genome assembly GCA_035555315.1 of Allostellaceae bacterium. Classification (GTDB taxonomy): domain Bacteria; phylum Pseudomonadota; class Alphaproteobacteria; order ATCC43930; family CGMCC-115725; genus DATMGU01. The sequence continues at coordinate 107,345 of DATMGU010000051.1, read as the reverse complement.
CGATGGCATCGACGAGCGGCCAGGGCGGGACCTATCGATCGGATGCTACGCCGATATGAGTTTGCTTGAAGTCGATACCCTTACGACCGCCTTTAAAACCGAACATGGCGAGGTCACCGCGATCGAGGAAGTGAGCTTTTCCCTCGACGAGGGCGAGATCCTCGGCATCGTCGGTGAATCCGGGTCGGGCAAGAGCGTCACGGCGCTCACCATCATGGGCCTCCTGCCGCGCCCGCCGGCACGCATCGCCACCGGCGAGGTGCGTTTTTCGGGGGAGGTGCTGACGCGGCTGTCGGACGCCCGCATGCGCAAGATCCGCGGCTCCGGCATCGCCATGATCTTTCAGGAGCCGATGACCTCGCTCAACCCCGTCTTCACCATCGGCGAGCAACTGATGGAGACGCTGCGCGCCCATGAGCGGCTGTCGCCCCGCCAGCAGCGCGCGCGGGCGGTCGAGATGCTGGATAAGGTCGGCATTCCTTCAGCATCGCAGCGGCTCGGCGATTATCCACACCAGCTATCCGGCGGCCAGCGCCAGCGCGTGATGATTGCGATCGCGCTCGCTTGCCAACCGAAGCTGCTGATCGCCGACGAGCCGACGACCGCGCTCGATGTCACGATCCAAGCGCAGATCCTCGATCTCCTGATGGATCTGCGCGACGAGTTCGGCATGGCGATCATGATCATCACCCACAATATGGGTGTGATCGCGCAGACGGCCGACCGGGTCATGGTGATGTATGCCGGGCGGGTGGTCGAGCAGGCATCGGTGACGCAGCTCTTCGACAATCCGCAGCATCCCTATACGCGCGGGCTGCTCGCCTGCGTGCCGTCGATCGATCAGGATATAGGAAGGCTCGTGGCGATCCCCGGCACCTTGCCGGACCCGTCGAACAGACCGGCGGGCTGCCGCTATGCGCCGCGCTGCGCCCTGCGCATCGCAGAATGCGAAGCGGCCGTTCCGGCCTTGCGGACGATCGAGATGGCGCATGACGCGGCCTGTATCAGGACTGGGGCAGCGTGACGATCCTGCTCGAGTCCATTGCGCTTACCAAGCATTATCCGGTCGGTTCGGGCGGCGCTTTCGGTCGCCGGACCGGTTCCCTGAAGGCTGTCGACGGTGTATCGCTGCGCATCAACGCGGGCGAAACGCTGGGTTTGGTCGGTGAATCCGGCTGCGGCAAATCGACCTTCGGCCGGCTGTTGATACGCCTCATCGATCCCACCGGGGGCGCCATCCTGTTCGAGGGCGAGGACATCGCCGGCCTCGACCAGAAGGCCCTGCGCGACAAGCGGCGCGCCATGCAGATCATCTTCCAGGACCCCTACGGCGCCTTGAACCCGCGGATGACGGTCGAGGATATCGTCATGGAGCCGCTCGTCATCCATGGCGGCAAACCGGATGCCGCCATGCGTGAGCAGGTGGGTGAGTTGCTGAACCTGGTTGGACTGGCTGCCCGCTTTCGAGACCGCTTCCCGCATGAATTCTCCGGCGGCCAGCGCCAGCGTGTCGGCATCGCGCGGGCGCTGGCGCTGCGCCCGAAATTCGTGGTCTGCGACGAGCCGGTTTCCGCCCTCGACGTCTCCGTGCAGGCCCAGATCGTCAATTTGCTTCAGGATCTACAAGGCGAACTAGGCCTCACCTATCTCTTCATCGCCCATGATTTGGGGGTGGTGAAGCACATCTCGACCCGCGTGGCCGTCATGTATCTCGGCAAGGTGGTGGAGGTCGCCGACAAGCGGGAGCTTTATGCCAACCCGCTGCACCCCTATACGCAAGCGCTCATCGCCGCCGTGCCGGTGGCACATCCCTCGGCGCGGGCGAGCGCCCGGGCGCGTCGTATTCCGCTTTCGGGCGGCGTGCCGAGCGCGCTCAATCCGCCGTCCGGCTGCCGCTTCCACACGCGCTGCCCGCACGCCATGCCGATCTGCGAAGAGCAGGAGCCGAGAATCACTATGCCCGCGCCGGGACGCCAGGTCGCCTGCCATCTGATCGATGCCGGGTGAAACGGAACGAACACCTCCCGCGGGAAAATCATTGCAGGAAAGCAGTCCGCCGGGGGGCTATGAAACCCGTCGGCTCACCCCTCGATCATCACCTGCTCCGGCAGCGGCAGGAACTGCTCGTCCGCCGCGGTGTCGTCCACGAACATGAAGATGGCAAAGCGTGCGACACGCTCAAGGGCGGAGAGCGGGTGGTGCCAGGTGTCGGCCCTATAGTTGATCCCGGTGTCGCCGGGGATCATGAAGGCGCGCAAACCGTCGATATCCGGAAGCCCGTCAGCGCCATGAGGAGCAACCAGAACGAGATAGCTCGCGCAATCCAGGGGCATGAAGGCCTGCGAGGAGTGAACGTGCCGCTCCATCTCAACCGCCATGAGCGGCAGCACCTTCGGCTGAACCGTCGCAAAGCTCAGGCGAGGGCGTGCGCTTTTTCGCCCGTTTTGCAGGTCCTCGACAAGCTCCAGTCGCCCGTGTCCAAGCTTCGGTGGCAACAACAACTGGCCGAAGGGCGCAAAGGCCTCCACTGTTATGGGTTCAAGCGAGAGACGGCGCGTCATGCGCCGGTATCCTTGCAAGGATGCTCGGCCAGCCAATGCTGCGCGATCTCCAGCCGCCGGCACACCCACACGTCCGGCTTGCTCTTCACGTAGTCGAGGAAGCGCGCTAGGCCCGACGCGCGGCTCGCGTGGCCGAGCAGGCGCATGTGCATGCCGACCGACATCATTTTGGGGTGGGTGCGGCCCTCTTCATAGAGCATGTCAAAGCTTTCGCGCAGCAGGACGAAGAAATCCTCGCCCGTGCCGATATTGCTTGTTCCCCACTTAAGGTCGTTGTTGCTCAGCGTGTAGGGCACGATGAGCTGCGGGCGGCCTTCGGCCATGACATAGTAAGGCAATTCGTCGTTGTAGCTGTCGCTGTCGTAGAGAAAACCGCCCTCCTCCATCACCAGCCGGCGGGTGTTGACGCTGGGCCCATAGCGGCAATACCAGCCAAGCGGCCGGGTGCCGACCGTGCGCTGCAGGCTTTCGACCGCCAGGCGGATGTGTTCGCGCTCGGTCTCTTCGCTCAGCTTGAAGTGCTCGACCCAGCGCCAGCCGTGACAGCAGATGTCGTGCTTGGCCGCCTTGATTGCCTCGGTGGCCGGCAGGTTGCGTTCGAGTGCGAGCGCGCAGGCGAAGATCGTCATCGGCAGGTCGCGCTCGGCGAAGAGCCGCATGAGACGCCAGAAGCCGACACGGCTGCCATATTCGAACATGCTTTCGGCCGCGAGATCGCGCTCACCGCGCGGTACGGCGGCGGTGGTCAGTTCCGTAAGGGCTGCGTCGCTAACGCCGTCCCCATCCATCATGCTGTATTCGGAGCCCTCCTCGTAGTTCAGCACGAAGTTGAGGGCGAGCCGCGCGCCCTTCGGCCAGCGCGGATGGGGCGGGTTCGGACCGTAGCCGACGAAGTCGCGGTCGAGCGAACGTGGTATCACGTCGGGGCTCCTGCATGAGTGATCAGAATTGTTGTTCCTGCCGGCCGCGAACGAGCTGAGACAGGCACACGGCGACCACAAGCGCACCGCCGTAGAACATTTCCTGGATGAACGAGCTGAACCCCAGAAATACGAGGCCCGTGATGCCGGTCACAAGGAAATAGACCGCGACCGTCGATCCCCAGGGATTAAAACGGCCGGGCACGATACTGGTTGAGCCTAGAAACGCCGCCGCGAAGGCGGGCAGCTGGTAGGAAATGCCGGACACCGGATCGGCAGCACCTTGCGTGCCGGCATAGAGCACGCCGGCGAGCGCACCGAAGAACCCCGAAACCACCATGCAGGCGATGCGGATGCGGTCCGTATTGATACCGCTGAGGCGAGCCACCTCCCGGCCCCGCCCCACGAACAGGATGCGCCGGCCCAGCGCCGTATAGTCGAGCAGGTACCAGATCGCCAGCGCAAGCCCGATCGCATAATAAAATTCAAGCGGAATGCCGAACAACCGATCGACGATAACGCCATTCATCAGGCTCGGTGAGATGCCGCTGATCGTCATGGAATCGCTGATCCACAGCGTGAAACCGTGCAGAAACGTGCCGGTGCCGAGCGTCACGATCAGTGAGTGAATACGGAATACTGTGATCAGCAGCCCGTTGATCACGCCGACCACGCACCCAAGCGCCAGGGCGGCCAGGATGGCCCAGCCGATCCCCACGCCATAATTCACGTTGAGCACCGCCACCGTCATGGAGGCAAGCGTCATCACAAAGGCAATCGAGAGGTCGAAATCATTTGCCGTCAGCGGTATGATGAGCCCGAGCGTCACCACCACCAGCACCGCCTGCGAGCCGAGAATGGTCGAGAAATTCGGCCAGGTGAGGAAGGTATCGGGTCGCAACACCCCGAATACGGCGATGAGCGCCAGCCACACGACGATGAGGCCGAACTGCTCGGCGCGGCGTACGAAGATCGTCATGCCTCTTCCGGTCTGTCGGCGGGCGTGCATGTCGAGCGGGATATCCTGTGACATCGTTCGGGCCTTCCTAGCCTGCACCGCCCAGGCTGCGCTCAGCGATGGCTTCTTTGCTGATCGCGGCGCCTTCGAGCGTCGCCACCACACGCCCGCCAACGAAGATCAGCACGCGGCTGCAGATCGCGGCAAGCTGCTCGTAATCCGAACTGGCGCAGATCACGGCGACGCCGGCGGCAGCCGCGGTCGCGATGTGGCGGAACACGGTCTGGCGCGCACCGATATCCACACCTTGGGTCGGCTCGTCGAGCAGGATCAGTTTCGGCTTCATCTGCAGCCACTTGGCCAGCACAACCTTCTGCTGATTGCCGCCGCTGAGCGAGGCAATCGGCAGAGTCGGATCGGTAGGCCTGACCTCGAACCGCTCCCCGATCGCGCGGGCGCGCGTCACCATGCCCCGCCGGTCGAGCATCCAGCGACGGACCGTCGAGCCGATGGTGGGCATCGTCACATTGTCGCTGACGGGCAATTGGCCGATGACGCCGGCCACGCCCCGATCCGCGGGGATCAGAACGATGCCGCGTACGATGGCGGCGCTCGGCGTCATCTCGGTGAGGTCGATGCCGCGTCCCGCAAGGTCGAACGTGCCGCGATCCACCTTTTTGGCGCCATAGATGAGATAAGGGATTTCGTCGTAGCCCGAGCCGATGAGACCGGTAAGACCAACAACCTCGCCGGGGCCCGCGTCGAGCGAGAAGCCTTCGACGCTGCCACCCGACAGGTCATGGACCATAAAGTGCTTCCGGCCCCGTGCCTGCGGCGGGGCGGGCGGCGGCGCAACTGCGAGGCGCCGGCCGACGATGGCCTCGATGAAATCCGTCTTGGATGCCATCGGGGTCATCAGCGACGCCACGACCCGCCCATCCCGCAGCACGGTGGCGCGGTCGGTGATCTCCATCACCTCGTCAACGTCGTGCGACACGAAGATCGCGCTGGCCCCTTTGGCGGTCACCTGGCGAACGAGACGGAACAGTTGCTCGACGTCGCGCTTCGGGAGAAAGGGGGTCGGTTCGTCGAGCACCAGGAGGCCGTTGCCGGCACCCGTCTCCTCGCCCATCTCGTCGACAGCGCGGACGATCGCCAAGAGGGCACGCTGGACGGGAGCGAGGTCGGCGACGCGATTGTCGGGGTCGAGTGCGATCCCAAAACTCTCAAACCGCCGTATCGCGCGCCGACGCTCGGCCATCCAGTTGATGGCCCAGACGTGGCGTTCGGCAAGCCGGCCGATCAGAAGGTTTTCGAGCACGGTCAGGCTCGGCACAAGTCCGAGGTGCTGATGGACAAAGCTCATCCGATGCTGCCGGAAGGCGCCGGGCGCGAGCGGCAACGGCACCTCCGCGCCGCAGATCTGCATGCGGCTGCCGGCATCCGGCGGATGAAAGCCAGCCAACACCTTGATCAGCGTCGACTTGCCTGAGCCGTTCTGCCCGAGCAGGCCATGCACCTCGCCCTGCGCGACTTCGAGGGTGGCGTTATCGAGCGCCTTTTGTCCCCCGAAAGTCTTGCTAAGATTCCAAACGTGAAGGGCTGCCGGCCTTACGGCCGGAGCCCCCTCGGGGTGAGCCACCGTCAGTGCAGTTTCCACAAGTCGGTGTAGCCCTTGACGTAGGCGTCCCCATAGCCTTCCGAGAGCTGCGGCGGGGTGCCGGCGTCCTTCGCATTGTCCTTGGTGAAGAGGTAGAATGGGATCTTGGGGTCGGAGACGAGCGGCAGACCGCAGACCCGGCGCATCTCGGAGTCGATCAGCGCGTGGCCGATCCAGTCCAGGTTCTCGCCGATGTCCATCTGAACCTGCCCGGTCTGCACGAGACCGAGCACGAACGGGGTGCCGTTAAAGGCATCGATCTTCACCCGCTCCCCTGCTCCGGTGATCGTCACGGCCGGAACCACGAACTGGGTCATGCTGTCATAGATCACGATAATATAGTTGATCGTGGGATCAGCCAGGAGCGCGGCTTGCACGCCAGGCGTGATGCGCGTTCCCCAATCGGGAACGGCGAAATTCATCACCTTGGTCTTGCACTCCGCGCAGTGCTTCAGCTCGGCATCGATGCCGGCCATCATGGAATCCGTCGACAACGGCCCGGACGCGATCAACTCGAGCGCGTTCATATGGCCCTTGGTTTGAACAACAGCCCAATCCGCGAGCAGCGCACCGGCTTTGAAGTAGTCAATCGGCACATCGCCATCGGCGTATTTCATGACCTCCGCAGTCTGCTCGACGCCGTTATAGTGCGAGGCGACCACGGGAATCTTGGCGGCGCGCGAGGCCTGAACCTGTGGCACCAGGGTGCGCGGATCGGTGCCGGCCAGGAGATCGATGAGGTCGACCTTCTGGTTCACGGCCGTGTTCATGCCCTGAACCCATTGCGAGCTCTGGCCCTGGTTCTCCCAAGTGGTGAATTTAAAGCCGACTTTCTTGGCCGCCGCGGCCATAGCCTTTTCGATGTTGGCCGTGAACGGATTGGCGCTGGATACGGGGATGCTGAGGATCGACTTGCCCTTCATGCAGTCCTCAGCGTCGAAAGCCGGACCGGCAGCGACAAAAGCCGGCTTCTTGGTAAAGGGTTCGATCTGCTTCTCGAAATACGAGAGATCATCAGCGCGGGCGACGCTACACGCCGCGCCCCACCCTCCCGCCGCAAGCATCGCCGCCGCCATAATCTTTGATCGATTCATGACCACTGCCACTTCCTTACTGCCAGATGTCTGACGACGAGCAAGTGTCGTGCCATGCCGTGCATCGTCAACTTGCCGAGTATTGAATGACGAAAGTCTGGTTAGGTGGCCTTGTCATGCTGCAGCGGCCAAGCCGGTGGCTTCGTGCCAGGTCAGAAAGACCTGGGGCAGCCGACCGGCACCCCGCTGAACGGCACGGCTCAGCCGTGATCGTGACCGGCGTCTTCCCCGCCGACCGGCAAGTCGAGGGCGAAGGTCTTGACCAGATCGGCGACTTGCTCGGGGCTGAGGTAGCGCGGGTTGAGGTTGCGCAGCAGGAGATAGAGACGTGCCGTCTCCTCCAATTCCTCGGTGGCGAAGACCGCGGCTTCCAGGCTGTCTCCGGCGACGACGGGGCCGTGATTGGCAAGCAGTACGGATGAATAACGGCCCGCGAGACCACGGATCGCATCCCCGACCGCCGGATCGCCAGGCCGGAAATAGGGGATGAGCGCCGTCTGTCCCGCCCGCATGAGGTAATAGGGCGTCATCGGTGGCAGGGCCGCCCGCGGATCGATTTCCGGCAGCATCGTCAGCGCCACCGCATGGGTGGAATGGAGATGGACGATCGCCCGCGCCGAGCCGCGTGACTCGTAGAGGGCGACATGCAGCGGGATCTCCTTTGTCGGCTTGTCGCCGGACAGCAGACGGCCCGCCGCGTCGAGCCGGGAGATGCGCGCCGGGTCGAGAAAGCCGAGCGATGCGTTGGTCGGCGTCGCCAGCCACCCCCCATCGTCGAGCCTCACGGAGATATTGCCGGACGCCCCGGGGGTGAGTCCGCGCTCAAACAGGGATCGTCCGAAGCGGCAAATCTCCTCGCGCAGTTTGACGTCAGACACTTTGGCTCCTTTCCCGCATCAGGGGCTCCTCTCCCGCATCAGGCCGTGGCGCCTTCGATGAGTTCAAATCCGAGATCGACGCGCTGGGCCGGCGCATTTTCAGCGACGAGGCTGGCAGCGATTCGTCCGGCCGCCACGCGCGGCGTGCGTATGGTCGAGAGCGCCTGCGGGGTCACGGTACCGATATCGAGGCCGTTATGGCCGAATATCGCCAATTCCGAGGGGATCGCGATGCCGCGAGCCAGGCAATGGAAGTAGCCGCCGATGGCCATGTCATCATTCGAGAAATAGACGGCATCCAGTGTCGGGCAACGGTCGATGATCCGCTCGAGCCCGCGCCTGCCGATCTCGACCGAAGACGCCGCCGTCGTCATTTCCTGGGCGGCGAGAGGAGAACCGCCGGCGCTCAAGGTTTCGCAGAAACCGGCGAAGCGCTTGCCGGCCCGCAAATCCCGGCCGAGATCGTGACCGACATAGCCGATCCGGCGATAGCCGCGCGTCAGCAGATGGCGAGCACTGGCGCCGCCCGCCGCGTGGTTTGAAAAGCCGACGGCGAGATCGAGCGCCGTCCCGTCGAGATCGAGCACCTCGACCACGCGGCACCCGCTCGCCCGAAGCATCCTCACCGTGCCGGCCGTATGCTCGAGGCCGGCCAGCATGACGGCGGTCGGGCGCCACGCCAGCATCGCGGAAACCAGCGCCTCCTCCCGCGCCGGATCGTAATCCGTCACGGCGAAGACCGCCTGGTGCCGGGTCTCCTCCAGCGCGCCGCAGGCACCCCGCAGCACATCGGCGAAGACGATGTTGGAGAGCGAGGGCACGACCATGGCCACCAGATGCGAGCCAGCCGAGGCGAGCGTCCCGGCGATCCGGTTGGGCACGTAACCGAGGCGAGCCACAGCGGCCAGCACCCGATCCCGCGTCTTCTGCGAGAAGGAGCCATGGTTGCGCAGGACCCGCGAAACCGTGCTTTCGCCGACCCCGGCGGCGGTGGCGACCTCCGCCAGCGTCGCGGTCGCACGGGATTTGAGTTCCAGAGCCACGATGTCCCGGTCCTTCGAACCATGCTGTCTCGGGATGCCAGATCGGCCCGGCCCCGTCTCTTCATCCTTGGCGTCTGGCTTCGTGCGAGGGGCCAATCCGCCAAAGTCGCCTCAATCGACTACATCTTTCACGCCCCAGACCCGGGCGCAACATTTTCTGGCAGCGCCGCCAAATAGCGATTGGTGGCGCTGCCATTTTGGGTTAATTACCAATGGTAGCGCTGCCATTTTGAGTATCCGAGCGCTAACGCCTCGGGAAGATCCGTCCCACACTCTTCATTCGCCACACCGCAGGTGATCACCATGACGTCACTCACGGAAAAGCCAGGATCACCCGGCAAGGCCGCCGTGATCGGCTTGGGATCGATGGGATTGGGGATGGCCCGATCCCTGAAACGGTCGGGCCTCGATGTCAGCGGCTACGACGTCAATCCGGCGGCCGTCGATCAACTCGTCGACAGTCACGGCCGCGGTGCCGCGACACCGGCGGACGCGGCGAAGGATGCCGACATCGTCGTCTCGGTCGTCGTCAACGCCGCTCAAACCGAGGCCGTGCTGTTCGGCGTGAACGGCGTGGCCGAGGCGATGCTCCCCGGAGCCGTCTTCATTTCCTCGGCGACGATGGATCCTTCAGTCGCCCGCAAGCTGTCGGAACGGCTCGAAGCGTCTGGACGCCTCTATCTGGACGCACCGATCTCCGGTGGGGCGGCGAGGGCGGCGAGCGGCGAACTCACGATCATGGCATCCGGATCGTCCCAGGCTTTCGAAAAGGCCCGGCCCGCCCTCGACGCCATGGCCGCCATGGTCTACGAGCTCGGCGACACGGCCGGCACCGGTGCCGCCTTCAAGATGATCAACCAGTTGCTGGCCGGCGTCCATATCGCGGCGGCCTGCGAGGCGTTCACCTTCGCGGCCAAGCAGGGCTTGGATCTCCACAAAGTATACGAGGTCATCACCGCGTCGGCGGGCAATTCCTGGATGTTCGAGAACCGGATGCCGCATGTGCTGGCCGGCGATTATCGCCCACTCAGCGCCGTGGAGATCTTCGTGAAGGACCTCGGCATCATCCAGGACATGGCGCGATCCGAGGGCTATCCGGTCCCGCTCGCGGCGGCCGCTCTCCAGATGTATCTCGCGGCGACGGGCTCGGGCATGAGGCGCGACGACGATGCCTCGCTCGCGCGCGTCTATGCCCAGCTCTCCGGCACGAAACTGCCGGGCGCGGCCGGTTGAATCCGCCGGCTAAACCTGAGGCTCGCGAGGAGAACTTCATGCCGATCTTCGCCGACAGTTTTACGATGATGGTCGCGGAATGGCCGTTCCTCGACCGGCTCGGATATGACGGCTTCATCGGCTGCGAGCATAATCCCCGGGGCGCCACCCTCGATGGCCTCGGCTGGTTCAAAACCCTCACACGGAGTTGAGCGATGGGCATTCTTCTCGGCGCCATCGCCGACGACTACACCGGCGCGTCGGACCTCGCGAACACCCTGACGAAGAACGGTCTCAGAACCGTTCAGACCGTGGGCATACCCGACGAAACCCTGGCGCTGCCCGACATCGACGCTGTCGTCGTCTCGCTGAAGATCCGATCGGCACCCGTCGCCGAAGCCGTTTCGGCGGCGCGCGAGGCCAACCGCTGGCTCCGTGCGCGCGGTGCGCGCCATGTGCTCTACAAGATCTGCTCGACCTTCGATTCGACGGATGCCGGCAATATCGGTCCCGTCACCGACGCGTTGCGCGACGAGGCGCGCGCGGGACCCGTTCTCGTGACGCCGGCCTTTCCGGAGACCGGACGCACCGTCTATCTCGGGCATCTCTTCGTCGGCGGCCAGCCACTCAACGAAAGCCCGCTCAAGGATCACCCACTCAACCCGATGCATGATGCCAATCTCATGCGGGTTCTCGGCCGGCAGTCGCGCGCGCCCGTCGGGCTGGTCGACCTTTTCACGATCGGTGCCGGGCCAGAGGCCGTAAAGGCGCGGCTCGCGGCGCTCAAGGCCACCGGAACCGGCGCTGCGATCGTAGATGCCGTCTTTGAGAGGGATCTCGAGACGGTCGGCGAGGTGGCGCTTGACGAGCCGTTCTCGACCGGCGCGTCCGGCCTGGGTCTCGGCCTCGCGCGGGCCCTGGTTCGCTCCGGACGGGTGCCGGTCAGGACGCATGACGCCCCCGACGTCGCACGCGCCGTCGGGGGGTTGGCGGCCGTCATCGTCGGAAGTTGCTCGAAGGCCACGCTCGAACAGCTCGCGGTTGCCGAAGCCTCCATGCCGGTCTTGAGGCTTGACCCCGAACGGCTGCTCACCGGTCCCGATGAAGTCGCGGCGGCGCTCGGCTGGGCAGGCGACCGGATCGCGGACGGGCCGCTCGTCATCTCCGCCAGCGCCCCGCCGGACGTCGTACAGCGCCTGCAAGCGAAATACGGACGAGACGCCGCGGGTCACGCGATCGAAGCGGCGACGTCGACGATCGCCGCGGAACTGGTCAAGCGCGGCGTGAGGCGCCTCGTGGTCGCCGGCGGCGAAACCTCCGGAGCCGCGGTGGACAGGCTCGGCATCCCGGCTTTCCTCGTCGGGCCGGAGATCGCCCCCGGCGTCCCCGTGCTGCGCACGATCGGCAATTCCCAGGGCGACATGCTCATGGCGCTGAAATCCGGCAATTTCGGAGGACGCGACTTCTTCGCCGCCGCCTTGGCCTTGATGAGCTGAGCCGACCGCGACGGAGCGGGGCCGGATCAGTCGCGCTTCAGGCGCTCGCCGGCCCGCACGGCGCCGGGGAGGCGGTTGGCCGCCGGGGCGAGTGGGCAGACATAGCGGGGCGAGTGCGCGCAGGACGGGAAATAAGCGAAGTTGAAATCCAGGATCACGCGGCCATCCGGGGTCATGCCGAGATCGGCGCCCTTGATCGTGTCCAGCAGATAGCGGCCGCCGGCATAGGTCTCGTGGCCGCCGGTGGCATCGGTGAAGGGCAGGAACACGCCGCCGCCATAACCGCCGATCCAGTACAGCGTCAGTTCCCCGCCCAACGAGGCCAGCAGCCCCTGCGTGCGGGCGAACGCGGTCATGCCGACCACGCCATCCTCCCCCACCGGCAGGTCGAGACTTTCCTCGATGGCCGGCACCAGACCCGCCGTCAGGCGCAGCGACGGGTCGTAGGGGAAAGTGTCCGGCCCCATGTGGCTCGCTCGGTCGGCAGCCTCGATGGGGGATTGCGGGTGGGTGCGAAACAGCGTGACGCGGGTTTCGCACCACAATAGCCACGCCGCTTCCGGGTCTTTGTGACCGCGGATATCGGCATAGAGTTCGGCGGTGCGGCGGCGCCAGTCCCAGAGATCGATGATGTCGTTCATGGAGAGGCCAAATAGGTGTGGGGTCGCCATCGGCAATGGTTCAGCCAGGAATAAACACCGCGATCACGGCACCGTGTCCGTCATGGCTCCCTAGTCGTCATTGTATCGGCCCCGCCTTCGCCAGCAATTCGGTCGCGTGCATCTGGCCGCTGGAGGAACCGAAATAGTAGGCGACCACGCCGGTCCAAGCGCCCGTCAGGCTGCCTATCAGAATATTGAGGAGATCCCGGGTCGCCGCCGGGACATCACGAAAACACAGGAAGGTCACCAAGCCGAAGAAACCAAGTGTGATGCCGATCGCCAGGGTGGGTGCAACCCAATCCCGGACCGATATCTCGCGTGCCCGCGCACTCGCCCGGTCGGCATCGTCCGCTTCCTCCAAAGCGATACCGGCATCGATCAGCTTTTGCTTGAAAGCGAGGGCCGCGCTCTGCATCGCGATGAGTTGATCGGCATTGGCGCCCAGCACCGCCTGGGCCGCCGTTTGTTTGTCGCCGGTTGGCGTCAACCCCAGCGCGCCCTCGATCAGCGACACGGCCTGCCCGGCCAGCGGCCCGCCGGCCAGCGTCGCCACCGCCGGGGCACCCTGTTCGAGGACGGAAAGTGCTTGGTCCCAGAAATCGGTCATGGCATCCTCTTGTTAATGTTCCCATATGCTATTTATGGGGCAGTTAACTCAGATAACTTCGAACGAATGGTAAAATCCGTCTATTCACAGCCAGTCGTGCAGAACAATCATGAATGATTTCGTGCTCTGCTCTAATTGCTTTCATGATCAGGGGCTTAGACTCGACGCCGAACGAATCGGCGTAGGGGACGATAGTTCCTGTATGAATTGTGCCGAGAAAACTGGTTTGAAACTCAGCAAGCATTTAGTTTCCCAGTTGTCTCATCGGTTTTTTGTTTGGGGCACAATGCATCGCGGTCATTACGGTGCTGCCCCCGTATTGCAATTTAACGAACACCAAAGTACCACCATAACCGTGCCATCTTGGCTTAGAGCAGATTTAGTGTTAATTGAAAAAGCGATTGGAGTTGGTTTTTTCTATTATGGGCCGAGACTTTGGATGGTCGGCGAGGTCGAACCACTGAAGGATTTACAGGATCAGAATAAAAAAATTTCGATATTAAAACGTATACTCTTGGAGTATTCGACAATAACTCTTAATCCGGATCAGAAATTTTATCGAATTCGAAAAAATCCCTTAAAGAAAAATGAATTTTCCGAATACGATAGTCCACCTCCAAATTCAGGGGCAGGTCGTCTGGATTCGGAGGACCTCCCAATAATGTACTGCTCTCAAGACCTTCAGATTTGCATTCATGAGTGTCGAGTTTCGGCAGAAGATGAAATATTTTGCGCAACTCTACAAGCAACAAAAAATTTGAAGCTTCTTGATCTAACTGATCTTCTTTGTGAAAAAGATGTTACCGAGTTTGAAAGCCTGGATATGGCAGTGCATATGTTATTTCTTGCTGGGAAACATTCTTACGAAATTACCAGGGAGATAGCACTATATGCCCATGCTGCGGGATTTGATGGCCTTATATATCCATCCTATTTCAGCCTTTTGCGCACTGGCGGAATGCCGTTCGAAACCGCATACGGAATTTCGCTTCGCAGATTTCCTCAGACTTCCTACCAGGAGAAGTTAAAAATTATCCCAAACCTCGCTTTATTTGGCCGCCCCCTTGAACAAGGGCACGTATCTGTCCAGTGCATTAATAAATTGATCTTACGCAAAGTAGAGTATGACGTACATTTTGGACCAACTGGATATTGATTATATAAAAATCCATTGATACCCAAGAAATGTAAATTATGGTGAATTCCACAGAGAAACTTCACAATGACGGCGGCCGGTAAGTCCATTATCGATTACTAATTTTCCCCTTATAGTAATTTTGTTCCAAAGCTCCATTGCGGACGGTACCTGCAACAGAAGACCTTTATTAATTAAATGCAACGCAGAACTTCCAACGTAAGCATGCAGCCCGATGTTAAACGCAAATATCACCTGTGCCGAAAATTCGTCATCGCTCAATGGTTGCAAAATCAGCTTAGCAACCTCGGTGGCAAATTGCCGCACATCCATGTCACGTTGTGCATCACACTGCGCCTGCGTCCACGTCAGGCCCTCCACTACTTCCGGACCAGTATGTCCATAACCGATGGTCCAAACTCCAGCCTGATCTTGATAAGACTTCCGTTTACAACCTTCAACTTGACAAAGCAGGGCCAATCCAGCCGCATTGAATTGAGGCATCTCCAACACTCCAAATGTCCCAATAGGTCGCGCTAACTCTACGACGCAAGTAGGCTGCGAGCGTTCAGGCTCGCCACGTTACGCCCCCGTCCTCCACAGCGACGCCGCGCCGGTGCAGGTCCAGGTGACGGTGCCGTCGGTGACGGTGTTGCCGATTGTGGTCGGCCAGGTCGGCGCGGCGGTGCCGGAGGTGCCGGCCACCGTGGCGGCGTAGTAGAAGCCGTTATCGGCCGTGGGGACGGCCTGCGTGCCGGCGGCGTAGGCGGTGCTGGCGGCCCAGCTCGGCGCGTTCTGCCCGGCGCGCTTGCAGCGGTAGAGGGCGGTCGCCTGGGTATCGGCGCGGGGCGACCAGCAGGTATCGCCCAGCGCGTTGTAGCCGGTGGTCGGCGCGCCGCCGCCGAGGCCGGCATAGCTGACGCGCAGCCCATCGGAGTTGCAGGGCAGCGTGGTGAGCTGGGTCCAGGGTGCCCCATCCGCGATGCGGCCCTGGGTATCGAGGATGTTGACGCCGCCCTTGCCGATATCGTTGGCGCCCCAGGTCATCCGGTTGATCGAGCCGGCCACCAGCGCCGGCCGGAACATGAATTGGCTCTTGGCCGGGCTCTCATAGGTCATGCAGTTCACGATCCGCAGGCTGTCGATGGCGATGCGCGCCGTGCCGCCGTCGCTCATCACGATCGGGCAGTGGTTATAGGCGTCGCCGTAACGGTTGCAGTTGATGAACTCGGCGCCGTTGATCTCCATCGAGATGCAGGTCCATGGGCCGGTGCTGGCCGACAGCTCGATCGCCCCGAAATACACGTTGTTGAACACGCCCTTGCCGATCTTGATCGAGCGGGTCGCGCCAACGAAGGCGCCCAGGCCGATGCCTTTGCCCTGCACCGTGTCGATCTCGTAATCGTCGATCAGCACCGTGGTATAGGGCGACAGCAGTTGATAGACGCCCTGGGTCTGGTTGCCGCTATTGCCGATGGTCAGCCAGCGATCGCCGATCGAGGTGAAGTGATCGACCCGCGCCGTGACGCCGGCGACGTTCGAGTTCGCCTGGCCGATGGTCTCGAATTTGTTGTTGCGCAGCTCCAGGCTGGCGCCATTGGACTGGCCACAGGAAATGCCCCAGCCGTTCCAGTTGCGGACGACGTTGCCCTCGACCTTGAAGTCGCTCTCGTTGCCGCTGTTCAGGGTCAGCGCGTCATTGCCGATGATCGCGGTGCGCGCCTCGTTCAGTCCGTCGATCAGGTTATGGGCGATGATCATCTTGCCCGGCACCTCGATGCCGGTCAGCGCCTTGGTGTCGAGCGTGCCGAAGCTTTGCGCCTGCGCCTCGATGCCCAGACCCGAGCCATAGCTTTCATTGCCGATGATGCTGCCGCGCCCCATCGACCAGGTGTAGTTGCAGTCGTTGTTGTACGAGGCGACGCAGCCGAGGATATGTGCCGAGCGGTTGTTCAGCTCTGGGTTGGTCGTGTTGTAGAAGCCGTTGAGATCGAAGCCGTTACGATCCTGGCCGGCGGCGGCGGTCAGCCCGTTGTGATGCGCCGAACATTTGAGATAGGTGAGTTCGGTGGCATAGAGCGACGCGAAGCCGGTATTCGCGAAATACCGCGCCTCGCAATAGCTGGCCGAGGCGCGCAGCACGGTCCCGAGATTGATGCCGGAGGAGCTTTGAGTGCTGGTGAGCGCGGCACCCCCCAGCGCGCCGCCATCCAGCACTAAACCGTAGAAATGCACGTTATCGGCGATCGTCGCCTTGTTGTAGATATAGTCGGCTGGATATTGGCCGAGGGCGCTGGTCTGCGACACGGGATTGGTCGGATTGACGCTGTACCCCGCACCAGGGTTGTAGATCGAAACCGCCGTGATGGCGCCGCGCCAGGCCGACGTGCCGGTGACCTGCAGCACCGCCGCCGTGGTGAAGGTGCCGCCGGCGAGCGTGATCAGGTCGCCCTTGTAATAGGCGTTGCTCGGCTTGTAGCCGCCGCCGCCGGAGGCCACGGCGGCGCCGGTCAGCACGCCTGACGTGAAGGTACAGGTGAAGGTGGCGCCGGTGCCGGTCGCGGCGAAACCGGTGACCGTGCCGCTGCCGACCGCCGTCAGCGGGTTGCCGGTCGCGAACAGCGAGACCTTGCCGTTGGTCGGGATGGTGGAATAGTCGAGCTGGATCAGGCTGGCGCCCGGCTCCCCCGCGACCAGGGTGTTCGACGGCACATAGAGTTGGCCGGCGCCGGCGGTCATGCGCCAGGAGACGGCCGGAGGCGGCACATAGAGCACGCCGCCGCCGCGCGTGGCGATCTCCTGCAAGGCAAGGGTGAAGGCGGCGTAGTTGACCGCCTCGGAACTGGCGAGACCATTGTCCAGCGCGCCGAATTTGCGGATGTCGAATTTGGCGATCGAGGGATCGCGCACCCAGCGGCCGGGATTGGCGGCGCCATAGCCGGTCGGCAGCAGGGTGATGGCACCGTCATCCGCCGCCAGGCTGGTCGGCACCCAGAAGAACGGCGAGCCGCCGCCATCGCCGGTCGAGGCGAAGCCCGAGGCGGTGACCATCTCGTTGCCGGTGCCGGTAAAGGCGCGCAACCCGGCGACGGTGGGTGCCGCGGTGAGGCGCGTGCCGGCCGGGTCGAAGACGGCGACCTCGGCACCGCTGGCGGCCATCGCCGGCCGGCCGTCGCTGGTCCGGCGATAGAGGCCCGTCGTCGTTTGGGCGGCGAAGGCGGCGCCGGGGGCCGCGACCGTGCCGTCGGTGAATTTCCCGGCCTGGGTGGCGCTCTGCGCGCTCTGATAGGCGGCGATCAGGGTCGAGATCTGCGCCGACAGGGTGCCGGTCAAGGTCGACAGGTTCTGGATGATCGCATAGGCCGCCGCCGTCGCGGTCGTGCCGGCATAGGTGCCATTAAGCGTGAGGCTGGTCTGACTGTTGACCGACAGCACCTCGTAGAGGGTGAGGTTGTCGATGGTGAACACGTCGCCGGGCTGCACGCCCTGGGTCTGCCAGTTCGTGCCCGAACCCGTGACGGCGGCCGAGCCGTTGGTGAGGGAAACCGTCCCGGTGCGATACCAGCCTGCCATCTCGTTTACTCTCCTGATCCGGTGGCCGACGGATAGCCGGCGGTCACGTCGATCGCTTGGGCGCCGGCCTCGTCGGCGATGCTGGCGATGGCGTCCTTGATGACGCGGAAGCGCAGGGCGCAGGCCGAGGCGTAAGCCGCCACCGCGTCGGCGAAACGGGTGAATTGGACGGCGGTCATCGGCACGCGGGTATTGTCCGTGGCGATCCAGGCGAAGCCGGCGGGCCAGGCGCCGGTTGCCATTGTAGCGACCGCCGCGATGCGCGCCTGCGAGGCCGCGTCGATCTGGAACAGAGTGCCGTTCCAGGTGAAGCCGTTGGCCGGCAGCGCATAGAAATGCGTCCGGGCCGCCGCGAGCGCCGTGGCCCGCAGCTGGCCCGCCGTCTTGGTGAGCGCCAGCTTCATGACGCCACCACCGTTGCCTTGAACGGCAGGTAGGGAAACCGGTCGACCGCGAGGGTCCAGCTCTCGGCCATGGTGGCGGAGAGTTCCAGCACGCCATCGGTGACCGTCTGCGACGTGCCGTCGACAAACACCGTGCAAGGGTTCGGCAACCCGCTCAATATCGCGGTATCGGTGCCGTTCGCCGCGATCGCGGTCTTGTCCAGGGTGAGGCTGGGCCGGGGCGTCACGGCACCCGCCACCACGTAATGGGTGACGTCGTTGAACACGGTGCCGTCCGGCACGGTGATCACGTCGAGGCCAGCCCGCGCCTGCAGCGACACCATCTCCGGCGGGCAAAGCCCCATCTGGACAATCCGTCCGGTCGCCGGATCATAGACCGCATAGAGGCTCATCGCCGGGTCGCCAGGACGACGACGGAGCTGAGCGTCGCGTAAGCGCCGTTGCGCGCCTGCAGGTAGTAGTATTGGGCGCCAGACGAAGGGGGATGCTCGGCAACAGTGAAGGCGACCGTTCCATCCGAGCTGATGCTGTCAAGCTCGGCGACCACGCGGCCGCCAGGGGTCACCAAACGTACGTCGGCCATTATTGTGGTCCTCCTCCACCCGCGGGTGGCGTTACCTGTGCGACATAGGTGGATGAAGAAATGATCAGGGTGGTGGTGCTATCGAGGACGTTGATCCCGACCAGAACCAGGCTGACCCAATCGCCGGAGATACCCAGAGTGCCGCTCTGGAAGCCGGTGGCGACGGCGGTGATGGCGCCGGCGACCACGTTCGGCGTGTTGATGACTCCGCCACCGACCCCGGCGCCGCTGAGCAGCACGTTGCCGTAGGCGTCCTCGATATAGCCGCCGACGCCCAGTTGGATGGTGCCGGCGTTGAAGTAGCCGGCGGTGATCTTGTTGGCCGAGACGCTGCCGATCAGCGCATCCTGGATAT
This sequence comes from Allostellaceae bacterium, assembly GCA_035555315.1. Lineage (GTDB taxonomy): Bacteria > Pseudomonadota > Alphaproteobacteria > ATCC43930 > CGMCC-115725 > DATMGU01. Next base: position 88,204 of record DATMGU010000051.1, on the reverse strand, counting down.
AGACCGTGCCGCCGCTGACGAAGAACGGCGAGATCGCGGTGCCCGGCACGCCGCCGACGGGTACGATCGCGAAGGTGTCGACCTCGACGATGAACTCGGACGCCACCCCGCCATTGTTCGGGTAGGAGGCGAGGCCGAAGCCCGCGACCACGCCGTTATTGTTCACCTTGACGGTGTATTGCGCCTGCAACCCGTTGATCGAGGCGATGTTCTGCGAAATCGTCGTGGAGTTGCCGTTGACCGTGGTGGTGAGGTTGGTCGTGGCCGAGGCGTTCGCCGAGATCGAGGTCGCCAGCGCCGAGAATTGCGACGTCACGGACGCGTTGGTCGTGCCGATCGACGCGGTGAGCGAGAGCAGCTGCTGCGACAAGGCCGACACGTCGCTGGCCTCGGTGTTCGACAGGGTCGCGAGACCCGCTTGTGTCGAAGCGACACCGGCCTGTACCGACCCCACCAGGGATACCAGGGTGGTGAGGCTGGTGGCGCTGGCGCTGTCCGCCGTCGCCCGCGCCGTCGCTTCCTGTTGGATCTGCGCGGTGACGCCGCTGATGCCGGCGGTCAGCGTCGTGATGGCGCTGGCCAAGGCCGCCTCGTCGGTCGATTGCTGCTGCTGCAGGCTGACGATCGTCGCGGCGCTCTGGTTGCCCAGCAGCACCGCGTTGGCGGTGTTGATCGCGGTGGTGAGGTCGTTCGTCGCGGTGGTCGCGATCTGGTCGATCTGGGCCGCGAGGATGGGGACCAGCAGGCTTTCCTGGATGACCTGCCGGCCCAGGGCGGCGATCGGAATGGTGTAGCTCGACTGGCCGATCACCGGTCCTTCGAAGCCGCCGCGGATGCCGCTGCGGTTCTGTGCCGCGAGCCAATAAAACAGGATCGAGCCGGAGTTCAGGCCCTTGCGCGCATAGCCGGTGGCATTGCCCTGCCAGATCTGGGCCGCCGTGCCGAAGTTGGTCGTCAGGCCTTCGTAGAGCACGTAGAAGGCGAGATCCGGTTCCGGATTGGCGTTCCAGACGAGGTCGATCTCGGTATAGAGGCCGGAGGAGGTCGCCAGCCCGGTGGGCACGCCGGGCGGGTTGGTGTTGGCGACGGACTCGGTCGCGGTGGCGAGTGCCCAGCTCGAATAGGCCGGCGGGTTGGCGGTGCTGATCGCCCGCACCCGCGCGTCGTACAGCACGTTCTCGACCACCGAGGTGATGGTGTTCGACGTCTCGTTGGGGCCGAGCAGGATGCTCTGCCAGCTGGTGGTGCTGTCCAGCCGGTATTGCAGCTCGTATTGGCCGAGCAGCGGGCCGCCGGACGGCGTCCAGCTCACCACCATCAACGGCAGATAGGTGCCGTCGACCTGGCGCCGCGTCGCGGTCGAGATCAGGCAGTTGGTCGGCGGTGCGATGACGGCGCCCGCCCCGGTCGGCGTCAGGCCGTAGATCGCGACGTCGGCCAGGCTCTCCTCGGAGGCGCCATAGATGTTGAAGCTGGTGAGCTTGACGTAAAGCGGCACGCCGACATAGGCGGCGGGCAGCGTGTATTTGAAGATCGAACCGTCGAGCCGCGCGAATTGCGCGCCGACCACATGGTTGACCACCGGCGTGCCATAGACGCCCCGATGCAGGGTCGTCAGGCCATAGGCATTCGGCCCGGTCAGGGTCGCGGTCTTGTATGACACCAGCTCGTTATCGACGAAGCACAGCGAATTGAACGCGTCCGCATCCGCCTGGCTGACGCTGATCAACTGCCCGGTGCTCTCGACCAGGCTGACCGACAGCGTATCGGTGGTGTCCGGGTCCGCGTGGACGGCCAAGGCGGCGGTCAGCGTGCCTTGCCGCGCCGGGCCGTTGATCCGGCCGGCATCCAGATAGGTCACCTCGTCATAGCTGACCCAGACATCGCAGCCGCCCCACGCGCCGCCGCCGCTGGCGGCGATCCAGACCTGGGCTTCGCCGCCGGTCAGCTGCGGCGGCGGCTCGAAGATGACCGGTGTGTTGACCGGACCGGGATCGACCGCGTAGTTGGCGGCATAGCCGGCGACGGTCTGCTTGGGATATTCGGTCGGGGTGCCGACGGCGGCGGGGAATTCCTCCGCGTCGATAGCCAGCGTGCCGTCATCCTGCTGCTGGATCTGGGTGATGCGCACCGGGAAGCGCGACAAACCCAGATTGGCATCGGTCAGGGTGACGATGTCCATCGGCTCCAGCAGGCAATATTGCCAGCCGAGCTTGAAGGCGAAGCTGTTGCGGACATAGAGCGCCCGTTGGCCGATCAGCCCGACCAGGGCGGTGGCGGCCTGCGGCGTCATGATCTCGTGGGCGGTGACGGTGTTGGCCTTGCGCAGGCCGAACTGCTCGATCGCCCCCTGATCCTTCCACTCGATCGGCTCGGTCTGGAATTGGTTGAGGCAGTTGGTCCATTCCAGCGAGATGAAGTTCTGCGCATCGGCCGGCGAGGAGCGGGTGACCAGCACCGGGTCCTCACCGGAACCGGCCTGGAAATCGTCATCGGTGAGGTCGTAGATCGGCGTGAGGTTGGGCGTCCAGCTGTTGCCATAGGCGCTGGCGGCGGCATCGCCATAGGAGCCGACCTTGAGCTTGCCCTCCGACCACCAGCAGTTGGAATTGGTCAAGGTCATCAGCTGGGTGACATAGGTCGAGGCCGATTGCTGGGTCTCCCAGAGCGGCGACATCAGCAGGGTATTGGCGAGGTTGTAGGCCCGCCAGTTCGACAGATCGCCGATCGCCGCGGCGGGGAAGCCGGCGCCGTATTGGGTGTTGGTCAGGAAGTCGACCAGGATCTGCGAGGGCTCCGCATCCGGTGTCGGATAGGGGGCGCCGATGGCGCCGGCGAGGTTGCCGGTGACCTGAAAGTTGTGGGTCGGCAGGCTGGCGCTGCTGCCCAGCGCGTAGTTGGCGACCACCACCATGGCGGTGCCGGAATAGCCGAAGGCCTGATCCGCATGGTGCGAAGCCAGCCAGGCCCAGGGCGCCTGGCCCTGCGTGCCATAGGCCACCGCCATGCCGAGATCGCCGAGAGCATCGACATCCTTATCCTTCCAGACCAGGTCGACGCTGTCGATCGGCCCTTCGCAGAGCGCGAACATGATCGAGGCGGAATAGGTGTAGCTGGAACTGCCCTGCGAGCTGGACGAGCCGCCGCCCTTGCCGCTGGAGGTCGAGCCGCCGCTGGCCGGCGTCGCGGTGAAGTCGTTGTACCAGATCAGGTTGGGGGCGAGCCGCACGCGGCCCCAGACCAGCGGGATGACCTTGCCGGCGACCGCCGTCTGGACCGCCAGCGCGCTATACTTGGTGGTCTGCGAGGCCTGGCTCTGGGTCGAGCCACCGAGGACGCCACTCATGGGTGCCTCCCTTCAGCCGGCCAGAACGAATAGAACTTGACCGGGCGGTTGCCCCGCTTGTCGCGGCCGAGCCAGCCCTGATCGCCTTCGGCGTATTGGCAGCCGCCACGGATATAGGCGTGCACCACCAACGGCCAATCGATGACGATGGCGCTGTGCGAGAAGCAGCGGCCGAAACGGTAGAGCGCCAGGTCGCCCGGCCTCGGCGGGCCATCGCGCGTCCCGTCAAGCTCATACCCGTAGCGCTTGACCCAGCCGAGATAGCGCTCCTCCGACCGGTGCAGGTGCCATTCCACGGGATAAGGCCGCGGATCGATCGGCGGGATGATCCCGACCGCGCCATAGACCCGCACCAGGATCATCGCGCAATCGACGCCGACGCCCTTGAGATCGCCATGATGATGATAGGGCGTCGGCACCCAGGACCGCGCCTCGGCGACGATCCGGGCTCTCGCGATCGCTTCTTCGTGATCGCGAGAGCCCCCGGCAGCGGTTTGGACCAACCCGCGAGAGGAGGGCGAAAGGGACACCGCCCTCATCCTAGTAAGCCGTCACGGGTTGCGGGATCAGCGGGAAGCCGCGCCAATTGCCGAGGTTGTTGAACCGTGCCGAGCAGGTCGCCGAGGTCTTGTCGCAGCCCATGGTGATGGTGAAGCCATCGCCGACCGCCGGCACGATCGGCAGCGGATAGGCGAGCGAGGCGATCGCGTTGACGAACAGGCGGATGGTGCGTGTCGTGCCGGTATTGAGCCCGGTGATGAAGGTGATGGTGCCGCTGTCATAGGCATGGGCGCTGACCGTGCCGTCGATGCCGTTGACGACGATCGACGAGACGGTCGAGCCGCTACCGACCGAATAGCCCGCCGTGAAACTGGCCGGGTTGAGGCCACAGCCCGGGTCGTAGAGCGTGTGGACGCAGGACGGCTGATAGGTGTTGCGCGGCATCTGGATGTCGAGCAGTTCCAGCGCGGATTTGGCGGTGATGGTGGCCGAGGTGCGCCCGACATCCTTGATCTGCGACACCTTGCCGGTGAACAGCTCGACCGTACCGGCGCTGTTATCGCCGGGATAGGCCGAGAACAGCCGCTCGACCCGCACCGCGCAACCGTCGAAGCCGCCATTCATGATCCGCTGGAAGAACGAGACCGCCCCGGCCGTGTCGGTCGGCAGGGCGTAGATCTTCAGTTCCATCTCGTCGGCCGAGACACCCAGGCTGAGCTTGTACTTGAAGCCGTCGATGCGCAGCGACGCATTGGAAAAGACATTGCCGCCGAGGCTGATCGGGATGTCGGTGGTGGTATAGCGCAGCACCGTGCCGTCGGCGCAGGTGAAGGTGTAGAGATCCGCCATGTAGAACTGGTTGCCGTTCAGCAACCCGACGAGTTCGGCGCTGGCGGTCTTCATGTCCCGATCCTCATGACCGCACGCTCCGCAGGGTCAATTTCCGCAGCTCCCAAAAATTGCTGGCGAAATTGTTGAGTTCGACGTTGTCGTCGGCGAACCGCGCCAGGAAGTAGAAGGCGAGCGTCACCGCGACGACCGCGCCCGATGCCGGGGCCGAGGCGAAGGTGATCGTGTTGCCCGAGATGGCGTAGCCCGCGACCTGGGCCTGGCCACCGATCGAAAGGCTGATCGGCGCACCGGTGTTGATGCCGCCGACCGGCTCCACGAACCCGCCCAGGTTGCGCACGACCGGAAAGATGGTCGTGCTGCCGTCACCGGTGGCGATCACCTGGTTGGTGAGCTGAAAATCGCTGAGGTCGGTGAAGTAGAACGGCGTGTAGGGGCCACGCTGCTGAAGGTAGAAGCCCAGCAGCGTCTGCCATTCCAGATGCGCCGCATCGGAGCGCAGCAATTGATAGGTCAGATCCCATTCCCAGAGCGGATTGACGAAGAGCGGCGCCCGCACCTCGCGACCGCTGGCGGATGTCTGGATCCGGGTCGAGAAGAACGGCCGCCGCTTCACATCGAAGGCGAGGCCGGGCAAGGCGGGAAAAATCGCGGTCATAGCCTTTGACCGAGGTTCCGGGCATGTGCCTGAACCGCGCCGAACACACCGTCTTTGTTGGCGAGCAGCTGTTTCTTGAAGGTCGCCGGATCGGTCGCGTCGATCGTGTAGTGATGGGTGTGGTAGTGCGTGTCACCGCCGGTCGAGCCGGTGCCGTTCGCCGCCTGTCCGACCATGGCGTCGAGACCGGCCGCGTATTTCGCGGGCAAGACCCGTTCGTTCTCATGCACCTTCAGCAGCGTGTCTTGCGGCACCAGCCAGCCGCCGGCGGCGGACGGCACCGCCAGACCAGCGGCGGAGGCCATGACCTCGCCATAGGCCAGCGCCCCCGCCGCGGGGGCGAGCGCGGGTCCGACATAGGGAATGCCGACGATGGCGGCATAAGCGGCGGCGAAGGCGGCGGCGGCGGACGCCTTGATCTGAGCTAGCGCCCCGCTGGTCGAGGCCGCGGCTGAACTGGCCGCGGCGGCGGTGTCGGCGGCTTCACCGAAGGTCAGCATATAGAGCCGAGTCGACACCCATTTCAGCGCGATATCGATGAAGTTCGACGCCATGCTTTCCAGAATGTGCTCGCCCAGCCTGGAAAAGGCCTGGCTGAGCGTCTGGGTACCTTGGATGATGCCGTTGATCGAGGTTCGAAAGGCGCCGGTTATGCTGTTGGCGACGCTGTCCCAGGTTCGGCGACTGTTCTGGGCGGCTTGCTGATCGAGCTTCGCCAACGCGTCGTCGCTGGACCGCTTGGCCTTGAGTATCTCGACATCGATACGCTGCTGTTCTTTTTGATCATCGGCATAGAGGGCCCTGCGGTCGGCCAGCGACGCAATTTCGATGACGAGACGTTGGCGTTCGATGTCCTTCAACTGCGTGATCTCTTGCGCACCGTCGATTTGGCCGAGTTCCTTGCGGCGCTGGACCGCCACCTCCTGAACCTTCAGGGGATCGAGAGATGCCGAAAGCTTGGCCTGGTTGACTTGCAGGGCATCGGCCCGCTCCTGCTGGTCGAGGCCGCGTTGAAGCGCGAAGATCTGGCGGCGAACCTCCAACTGCTCCTTGGAACCATTGGTGGTCTCGGTCAGCTTGGCCTGCCAGAACGCCAACTCCTCCCGCTTGCTGTTGTCGAAATAGGCGTGTTCGGCGAGCAATTGTTGATCGAGCGCGTCACGCCAGATCTGCAGCCGATTCTGCTCCTTCCCCGCTGCTTGCGTGGCGGGAAGCGGCGCGGCGGCGGCGGCATTGATCGCCTTGAATACAGTCATGATCGCGCTGGCACCGCTCTGCGCCGAGGCGATCGGCGCCGTGACCGATGCCAAAGCCGCCTGCAGCCGGACGACCGAAGCCATGGCATCCATCGCGGCCGTGGTCAGGCTGTCGCGCATCGCCGCCGAGGCGGCAGCGATCGCCGCGGCGGCATCGGCGGAACCGGCTTTCAGCGGCCCGGCATCGGCACCAAATTGAACGTCGATCCTATCGGCCATGAACGACCCCGCGAAAAACGAAGGGCGCCCCGAAGGACGCCCCCGCTGATGGAAATCGCCGCCGGATGGCGGCGGCTATTGGAGAATGCCTGTCGGGAACAGAGCCAGCAGCTCGGCCATGCCCGAGCCGGATTGATCGTGCTGTCGCCCGATCCCGAGATAGGCCGCGACCAAGACATGCGTCGGCGGGTGACGGTTCCAATAACGCGTGAGGCCGGCGAAGCGGGGCAAGGTCATCTGGTCGATCTGGTCCGGCGTATAGCCGCAGGCGGTGGCCAACAGACCCTCCGCGTCATCCCAGAACTCCGCCCAGCCTAGACCTGCCCCGCCGGTGCTTCCCCCGATGGGGTAACCCCCGACGACACAAGTCCCGACCCCGTCATGACGGCGTTGACCACCGCGGCCATGTTGCCCAGGTCCAGCAAGTCGTCGCCGACCTGGTCGAAGGTGACGTCCGGATAGTTCCGGCCAAGGGCGGCGTGCACGATGGCGACGATCGCATCGAGCTGATCGCCGGTCAGCACGCCGGAAGCGGTCGCGGGAATGGCCTCGAGCAGCGGGCGCAGCCGCTTGATCTGGCCGAAGGTGAGCGGCGGGATCGTCCAATCCCGACCGCCCATGCGCAGGATGGCGCCGTCGATGAGTTGGGTCATATTATTCGGCCAGGCTGAGCAGGCCGATATTCCCCGCGGCATCCGCCTGTGCCAGGAAATCGAATTCCGGGATCACGAAATCGTCGATCTTGGTCGCGAAAGTCAGCTTCTGCGAGGCGCAGGCGTTAAGTTTGAGGTTGACCTGCTTGCCCTGGAACGTCTGGGTGAAATTCACCGAGAACAACGGCGTGACACCCATCAGCTGGTTGGTGAGCGTCAGCGTCGTACCGGTGCCGGCCACCGTATAGGCGTAGTTTAACAGCACGCCGAGGCCGGTATCGGCCGCGGCGAAGGTGTAGATGCCGGCGGCGACCGTGTACTGGCCGGTGATCGGCGTGCCGCTGGCGAGGCGAGTCAAAGGCAAGCCGGTAGCCGCGTAGTACACGCCCAAATCGGCGACGAAATTCGTGGCATTGGCGGCGGTCACCGTGAACGGCGTCGCCGGGATCGCGCCTGCCTCGGCGCTCGCGGTCGCGGTCTGGCCGGCGGTGCTGGTCTGGCCGAAGAACAGGTCGTTCAATAGCTTGCCGTTGACCTGGGCGAATTTGGCCTTGCCGCTGATCTTGAGCTTGCCGGCGGCGAGGGCGATCGCGACCTGATTCTGGCCATACAGCTCCTTTAGATCCTTGCTGAAATCGATGCTGATGTCCTGCAGCGCGCCGAACCGGGTAGGCGACGCATTGGCGATATCCGTGCGTGTGCCGAACAACTGGCCGGAACCGAAAACGACTTGCATGGCCTAGATCTCCTGGATGATGCGCCGCTTCAGGTCGGCCAGCGCGTTGCGAAGGTGGTTGAACGCCTCGGTCGATCGAGCGACCGGGCTGTCGTGAATCCGGTCCACGAACCAGGCGTCTATCGCCGCCTCGATCGAATGGGGCTCGATCGAATGGGGCTCGATGGGATGCAGGGCCGGAGGGGGTGCATCGGCGGGTGGATCAACCGGGTCAGACATGGCATCGCTCCTTAGGGAATCAGGATGTCGATCGGGATGATGGCGACCGCGAGGTCGCCGAGGACGCCCTCATCGGTCTCGACGCGGCCGCTGATCCAGGCATGGTCGACCAGTCCACCCAGCGTCTGGACGCTGTCCGAGGGCGGCGGGGCGAGGGCGGCTTGGATGGCGTCCAGCAAGGGATTGAGCTCGGCGGCCGGCGGCACCGACGGATCGGCGGCGGTGCCGACATAGAGGTAGAGATCGAGATGCAGCGTTACCTTGGGCGGCAGGCCGCGCTGCCGCTGCCAGGTCTCGCCCTTCTGCACCTGGAACAGCGCCGGCCGCTCGGCCGGCTGCACATCAGTCCAATGACGCAACTTGCGACCGACGGTGGCAAAGCCACCGGTACCCGTGACGCGGGCGAACAACGCCTGAGCGATCGCCTCCCGTCCGGCGGTCATGGCACGATCCCGCGCGCGGCCTCGGCCAATGACGCCTCCAGCGCCGCGGCGAAGTCGGGTTGCAGGTCGGCGAGCGCGCTGCGTAGGAACGAGTGCGCGGGATAGTCGACCCGACGGATATACGGACGGACCAGGATCTGCTTTTCCCGGATCGGCCGACCGAATGCCTGTCGGATAGTGCGTAGATGCGCCCGTACCGTCTCGCTGCCGCTGAAGCCGTATTCCTGGAAGGCGGCATAGCTGGCATCCGAGCCGACAGTGGCGGTGATCGACTGGCCGTCCTGGTGTAGCTCCGCCGAGATGCTGCCGCGCAGTCGACCGGACCGGATGCCGAGCACCTGGCCGCTGAGCTTTTCGTCGACGATCTTGCGCTGGAGGGTGAGCGCCAGTCGCAGCATGACCCGGCCGAGGCCGGCCTGGACCTCGTCGCTGAAGCCGTTGAGCAGGGCCGCGATCCTGTCATCGCCGATCACCACACCGGTCAGCATGTCGGGCTGACCCGGCGATATTGAGCTAGGACCGCCGCGACATCGGCGGGCATGTCCTGCTGGGCATAGGCGGTGGTCTCGCCGGCCAGCCCCTTCGACACCAACCCGATCCGATCGCGTTCGCGATAGCGCAACGCCACCAGCCCGATCACCGCCTGCTCCAGATCGGACGGCGTCACGGCATAGCCGGCCGTATAGAAGATCGCCACGTTGCGGGTGCCCCGGCTAAAGCCGTAGCCGATCAGGAACACCGTGCTGTCCGAGAAGGTGAAGCCGGCGCTGATGCCGTCGGGAGAGGCCGGGATCGAGAGGCCGTCGATCGTCACGGCGGCGACCGCCGTGACCGGATAATTCACGAGGCTGATCCGATCGCCGCCGCGACCGTCCCGCGTGTCGGTATAGGCGGCACTGGCGATGGTCCGGCCGAGCCAGTTTTGCACGTAGCTCGACACGGCGGTGATAAGACGCTGCAGCAGGGCGTCGTCGGTCGTATAGACGATGCCGCCGCCACCGGCGCCGGGCAGCCACGCCTTGACGTTGGCGAGCGTGGTGAGGTCATTCGCAGCCATGGAGCGAGCTTTCCAGAATGAACCCGGCGCCGGGATGGGCGCCGGGTTCGGTTGCGATCAGCCGTTCTGGATGTTCCTGACGACGCCGAAGGCGGGCGGGAAGTAGTTCTGCAGCACCTCGTCCGCGTAGACGCCGTATTCGTAGCGGCGGGTACGCAGCGGCCATTCGAGCTGGTAGTAATCGCGCCGACATTTCATCTGCAGTACGTTCGATACGTTGCTGAGCGGATAAGGGATGGTGCGCGACACGAACAGGATGGTGCCCGGCGGCACGTTCGGGTGCAGCATCACCTGGACGAGTTGCCCGCCGCTCATGGTGTATTTATTGAGGTAGTTGCCGATGATGGCGCCGGCGGTAATCGTCTGGCCGCCGCCATCGACCGCGAAGCGGAACAACGGGGCGGCGGAAGAACCGGCGGCCAGCACCCGACGGGTGATGTTCAACAGTTCCTGGCTATTCACCAGCATGAGATCGGGCGACAGGCGGTAATTGTCCCAGAACGCCCTCAGCGCCTGATCGATCTCGACCACGCCACCGGCCCCGTCGCCGGTCAGCGTGGTGTTGCCCCCGGTATTGCCTCCCGCCCCCAGGGTCACGATCGTCGATCCCGAACCCGGGGCATAGACCTGCGGCAGAAGGCCGTCGAAGACCAATTGGTTCTGGCTGTTGTCGGCGCTGGCCGCGCTGGCCAATTGGGTTCCGGCAGCGGCGGCGGCGATGACCACCGTGTTGACCGTGGTGATGGCGCCGAGAACGGCGGTACCACCGGTGCCCCAGAACCAGGCATAAGCAACAGCGCCTGCGACCGGTGCCACGGTGGCGGTGATCGTGCCGTTCGCGGCCGGCGTCGCCGTCGCGGTTGGCGAGGCCTGGGACGAGCCACCGCCATAGGTATCGACCGAGGCGTCGGTGTTGGTCCGGCTGATGCCGAGCGGGATACCGCCGGCGATCGTGGCGGCGAGATAGCCTTCGAGCGTCAGCGCCGCCACCTGCACGGTATAGGCGACGTTGGTGAGCGTGCCGCCGGTCGCGGCGGTGACCAGCGTCGGCGCCGGCGCCTGACCGAGGCCGGTCGACGCATTGCCGCCGATGATGGTCTTTTCCTCATAGATCATCGTCGACCGCAACAGGCCTTCGGCCGCTCGCGCCTTCACATCGTCGAAGTTCTCCGACGCGTAATCCGCCTCGAAGGTGACGAAATCCTCGAAGCCGAGCCCCTTATAGGAGGCGACATAGCTCTTGGTCTGGGTGGCGATGGCCCCGCCGCGATTGCCTTCCGACACGCCGCCGGAGATGTTGGTGATGTTGATCCCGGTGATCGCTTTCCAATTCGTCGCCGAACCACCCCGCCCGACGATGCGGGGGATCGTGTTACGCAGCGGCGTGATCACGGGATAGAGCTTCAGGGCGTAGGGCTGCAGATCGTAGAACACCAGGCCGAGCGCCTGGGTGAACGACTTCTCCAGCGCCGAGCCGAAGGCGTCGCCGAGCGGCTTGGACTGCAGATCCTTGATCAGATCCATGGTCTCCTGAGTGGTCGAGGCTTGCATCGTGGGCGTTCCTTTCCGGCATGAAAAAACCCGCCGGATGGCGGGTTGGCAGGCGGCGGGTTGGCAGGCGGCGGGTGACGGCGGGCTGGCGATCAGCTCAGAATGGAGATCGGCCGCTTCTGGGCCTGCTTGATGAGGTAAAGCGGATCGGCCTTGATCATCTCGGCCTCGTTTGGAGCACTGCGATCCGCCGCGTCGTCGTTTTTGCCAATCGCCCGCAACACACCCTTGGCCGGCGCCGGAGAGCGGCGAAGGGCGGCGAGATCGCGGCCGAGCTGATCGATCAGCGCCGCCTGCCCCTCGATCGTCGCCTGGGCCTTAGCCAGCCGCGATGCCGACTTGCCGCGCCGCTTGCGCAGCGTGCCTATCGAGGCGGCTTTGCCGGCGTCATCCTGATCCGGGTCGTCCTGGTCCGGGTCGTCCTGATTGGGATCATCGTCGTCCGAGGCGTCATCCGTATCGTCGCAGCCATCGGAACACGCCGCGCCGAGGCCGACAGCGGCATCGTGGATCGACTGGAGCTGCGCTAGGTCGACCTTGGAATTGCGCGCGCCGATCTTGGCCAGGGGAGTAGCCAACCCATGCGCCTTGAACATCTCGAACACTGCTTCGGGATTGGCCGGGCGGTCGACCAAGCTGATCTCGGCGATGGTGCAGCCGGTCACCACGTGCTTTTGCACAGTGTCGCGCTTGGTGACCTCGCCACCGATCGAGAAGCCGGTGTAAACGCCCTCGCGGACCTTGGTCCATGCCGCCTCGTCGACCACCTTGACGCCGAGATAGAGGCCCCGATCATCCATCTGGGCGGTCTTGGCGACGCCGACCGCGGAAGGCTGGTGCATCTCCCGGATATTGCCGAAGCGCATGTATTCAGGCAGGGCCGCCTCGACCGCTTCCTTGCGGATGATCTCACCCTGCCGGTCGAGCGCCTCGGTCGAGGCATAGCCGAACACCATACGCTGTTCCTGATCGACTTTCGTAATCGGCGCGAAGATCCTCATGGCTGCTCCTCGGAGGTTGGGGGCGCGGGGGAGTGGGAAGTGATGGATTGGTGCGGAGAGTTGGGGGGTGACGACGTGATCTGGCTCAACGGCACGGCACCCGATCCGGTGATGATGGCATTGCCGAAACCGACCGGCGGCAGGCCCAGGCGTTGGCGCACCTCATCCACCGAGACGACGCCGCAGGACAGGTAGATCTGATCGATGGTGGCTTGCTCGCGCGGGCTTTGGTCGGGTTTGCCGGCCCAGGCGAACTCGATATCGCTGTAGCCCCAGCCGACCAGAATCAGGCGGTCGATCAGGTTCTTCACCCAGCGCTGCAACGGCTCCAGCCCCTCATCCGTCGCGGCCTGCTGGGCCGTCTGGGCGGTGGCGCGGTTGGTCTGGCGAACGAAGGCCGTCGGCGGCACCGAGAAGGCGAAGCAGACGATCCGAGCGAGCCATTCGTCGAACGCGTCGGTCAGTGGATCCGGCTTCAGCAACTGCGTCTTCATGCCGCCCGGGACGAACAGCAGACGCCGCTTGGCCGCCATGTCGCCGGCCAGGAGTTCGTCGAACCAAGCCTGGACCTTGCGGATCTGATCCGGGTTCCAGCTTTCCGGAACGCTGACCATGGCCGGAGGCACATTGCCTTCGGTGTAAAAATACAGCTTCTCCACCGCCTTGCGCAGGCCGGTATTGATGGTCAGCACGATCTGCTCGACCGGTGAGTAGCCATAGAGCTTGTGCGGCCGCAGGTTGCGCGGCGCGTAAATCAACTCGTCACTCGTGTAATCGACCGCCGGAAGACCTTTCAGAACCTGCTGGTAGGCCGGATCCGGCGGCAAAGGCGTGCGCCCGCTGTCATCGATCAGCAGCTTGATCGTGGCACCGTCGATCACCTCCAGCCGGGCGACGCCGCCATCGAGCGAGCGCCGGATATAGACGGCGGGCGCATCGATGACGAACAGATCTTCAAGCAGCAGCCGCAGCCATTGCTCGCCGCTATGGATCCCGTCCGGCGAGCGGAAGAACCGCGTCAACTCGGCGATCCGCGGATCCTTGGAGCCGGGCGTACCGCCGGCCGACACCGCCGCGTCGCCATCCGGATCATCGGTGCGCAGCCGAAAGCCCCAGCGCAAGGTTTCGATCTGGTCCTTGCGGGTTTCGATGACGAGCCGCAGCAGATCGTAGGCATCGGCGAGTGCCCGGAGTTCGGCGAAGCCGATCGCCTCGTCGACGCGGGGCGCCTGGCGCAAATTGTAGCCGGTCGGGTAGTCGAAGGCGCGGCCCTCGGCCTGCTCCTGTGCCACCGGCGGCAGGGGCTGGCTGGGCGAGAACCAGCCATCGGGGCTGACCCCTGTCAGCGCATAGCGCAGCCCTTGCGCCACCCGCGTGACCAGGCCCGGATCCAGCGGCGTAATGGTCGGTGATGCCAATTGACGCTCCGATCAAGGTTGGGGTTAGGGTCGCATGATCAAACGGGTGCGGCCGCGATCCAGGAAGGCGGTGTGTTCCTCCTCGATGAAGCGGAGAAAGCCCAGATCGGCCTGGAACTTCACGGCATGGGCATAGACCAGGCTATCCCCCTTGTCGGGCGAGCGGCCGATGCGCCGCATGATGTCGGGCTTGCCTTCGATCTGAATGCCGCGCGGTCGCAGCGTCCAGCGCGGGGCGATAAGATCGGCCAACAGCTCCGGATCCGGCGGAATCGCCAGAGACTCGCCGCTTGCCGGATCGAGCGCCTCCCGCAGGCGCCACCAATACTCGGCGCGCTGATTGATGAAGCCCAGCTGCCCCGACTTGTCGCGTGCCGTCGAGGCCTCCGCGCCGTTCAACGGAATCGCCACCAACCCGAGACCGCGCGCCGCGTCATAGACCGCCGCCCCGACGCCAATGACGTCGATGTTCACCATGGTGCCCGGGCTGACCAAGGGCAGCAGCAAGCCGATCACCGCCGGCCCATCCGGCGTCGCCGTCCCCGGCTGGGCGATCGGCCAATCGAACCAGATGCCGCGCCGCACGGTCACCACGGTCCGATCCGATCCACCACGCGCCACATCGACACCAAGCGCGCTTACCGGACCCCGCTCGGAGTCATCGGCGGCGGCCGTCCAGCGCTGCTGGGCGGCTTCGACCCAGGCGGTCGGGATGACCTGATAGGGATCGTCCTCGGCCCCCACGTCGAAGGCGCCCTCAAGCATCCGGCTGCGCAGCGGCTCGGGCAGCGCCTGCAGGGTCGCCTTGTAGCCGGCGGCCATCAGAAACGCGTTGTCCTCAACCCGGGCGCGGATGAAGGTCCGGCTATGCGGCCGGATCGTCTCGCCGGCACGCTCGATCGGCCGGTCGTCGGGTACCTCCGCATCGACGCCGTCCAGGGCCGCGAACCAGCGCAGTTCCCCGGGCAGAGCCGGGTTCGGATGGCGGCGATCGAGCCAGGGCGCCCAGTAGCGGATAACCCAGTCACCTTCGGCACCGGTCGGCGGGTTGCCGGTTGCAACCACCTGCGTGCGTTGCCCCACCTCCGCCGTGCGCAGCCAGCCGATCAGGAAGCGAAACTGCGCCTCGGTAAAATGCGTGATCTCGTCGAACGCCTTGAGGTCATGGGCTCGGCCTTGGTAGCGGACGACGTCGCCGGGCAAGGCGACGGCACCGAACTCGACGGTGCGACCGCCGCCCAGCCGCCACAGCCGCGTGGTGGCGTTGTAGCGGCCGGCAGACCCGTAGAGTTCGCGCGCCCGTTCCTCGATGCCGCGCAATTGCGGGTATTCGCGGCGGAAGACGATCGATCGGCGGTGCCCGAGGGCCGCGAGCCCCAGCAGCAGGTCGGTCTTGCCGCCACCGGCGGCGCCCCCGTAGAAAACCCGATCGGCGGCGGATAAGAAAGCCGTGGTCTGCGGCCCCGGCTGGGGCGTCCAGACGACGCCGGAGCCCGGTCGCCCGCCACCCATGGCACGGCGGTCAAGTTCCCTCCGAAGGACCGTGCCGAGCGACATCCGCCTCGAGGCATTCCAGAAGCTGTACCAACTGCCCATCGGTCAGACTTTCGATGGTGACACGGCCGGCCGTGATGCTGTCGCGCAGGTCGGCGCCGGGGCTGTCCGCGCGGGTGACGGGTGGCGCCGAACCCGGTCGGCCATGGCCGCGCGCCAGCATCGCGGTCGCCGCCGCGACGCGCGCCGTCGGCGGCGCGGTCGCATCCTGCATGACATCGGCGAGCGTGGTGATGGCACTATTCGTGTGGCTCCGCGCCAGTTCATCGGCTTCTTTTATTTTGCCGGCCTCTTTCAGCTCGGCAGCCTCCTTCGACTCGCCAGCCTCTTTCAGCGCGCCGGCATTTGCCTCGACATCGGTCGGTTGAGCCGCTTTGGGGCGCCGCGGCTTTTTGCCTGGCGCATCTTTTTCGATCGGAGGTTTCTGGGTTGGCACCGGTGCCCCTCCCTTCTTCGGAACGATTGGCGATGCCAATAAAAAGCCCGCCGCGGAGCGATCCGGGCGGGCGCAATTAGGAGCATCGAGGATTGGTATACATTCGCTGTCAGCGAGACGCAAGAGAAAAAGTTCGTGATTTGTTCTTTTTTTCTCAAGGCCGGATTTAGCGCGGGACGGACCTCCGGGACCGCGTTCGATAGACCGCCGATAAGGTGCTGAGCGCACCGATCAGCAACCCCGTGGCACGATGTGGATTAAGCGCGGTGCCGCCGCCCCAGCGTTGCCGACGAGCCCAATCGGCGATCGGCATTTCAGCGCCGACGACATACCAAGTGACCGAGCCCATCGGCGACCCGAAACCGCCGAGCCGCGCCATCACCGATGCGACCCGCTCGCGCGCATCCTCGATCCGATCCCCCGGTGCCTGGCCGCCGCCGGTGGTCGGCACCCGTGCCAGATCCGGTGCCCGCAAGGTGTCGAGTTGGGCCCGGGCGAAGTCGCGCCGGAAATGATAACCGGCATCGGCCCAGGCATCGTCGATCACGCCGTCGCGGAGCAACCGGGCGATATTGTCGAGCGCGCGGGCGTGGATCACCGGCCAGCCATCGGGATCGCGCTCGTCGACCAGCAGAACTGGATCGTGGCTCGCCCGCTCCGCCGGAGGCAGCGCCACCGCAGGATGCGTTTTCATGTCGGTGATGGGCTTGAGTTTCGGCTGTTTCATCGTCAGTGCCTTTCGTCGCGGTGAGACTGCAAGGAGAGATTGAGTCGGGTTCGGGCATCGGCCTCGAGCCACAGCCGAATGAAATCGGGGACACGGTCGTCACGCAGATTGGTGACGACGACACCCTGTTCGACGAAGGCGCGCCGTTCCGCCTGACGCTGTCGATCGGCGGGATCCGCCGGCGCGCTGGCGATATGCCGGGCAAGCGAGGAACGAAGGCCGCTCATGAAGAAATCTCCCCTGGTGGATACGGATGCTGGTTGCGAGATGGCCGCGGCGGTATCCGAGTCGATCGGCCCGGCCCGGTCATCAATGACGAACGTATCCATAAAGGAGACATTACGTCAACGTTTCAGTTCTTGCTTTTTGTCTCCAAATCGACGACAAGAAGCCATGAGCAACCCGGTGAAGGCATTGCGTGAGGCCCGCGGCTTGTCGTTGCAGGCGCTTGCCGACCTGGTCGGCACGACGCGCCAGCAGGTCCACAAGCTGGAGAGCGGCGAACGCCGGTTGTCGATCGACTGGCTGTTGAAGCTGGCCGCGGCGCTGAGTGTCGACCCCAAAGATCTCTTGCCGCCGGAACAGGCGCCCGCCTTTGGCGGTGGAGAACGGCAGGCGCCCCCGGGCGCGCCGTCCGGTTTCATGCCGGGTACCGCGCCGTCAGCCGCGCGGATCATCCGGCTGGAGCAAACCGACCCGCGGGACATGATCCCGATCCGCAGCGCCGGCCGGGGTGGCGATGGGCAGATCATGTTCCTGGAAGACGGGCCGATCGGCTATACCCGCCGCCCGTCCAGCTTGTCGGGCGTGCGCGACGGCTATGCCATCTATATGGTCGGCGACAGCATGAGCCCGCGTTACGAACCGGGTTGGCTGCTGCACGTCAATCCCTATAAACCGCCGAAATCCGGCCGCGACGTCGTCGTCACCCTGGCCGACAACGTGGTGCTGGTGAAAACCTATCGGGGCTACGACGGCACTGATCTGGTGCTGCAGCAGATGAATCCGCCGGAGGATATTCGGCTGGATCGGGCCACGCTGCGCGACGTCCACCTGATCGTCGGTGTCGATCAGGAAGGGTAATGCTGGCTTTGAGTCCGTCCCCATTTCGGTAACAATTCCGGCGCAGAATGTGCCGGTTGGGGAAGCGCGACATATATCGCAGCGAAGTACACGCCGGTCAGCCTGTTGACAACGGGGCGGCGCGCCCTCGCAATGGGTTAAGCTGTTGGTTCGACTGAAGCTTGGGAGGTGAGCGTGCGGGTAACAACTCTACTGCGTTGCTGGATGTATACGTTGGCGCTGTCCGGGGCGCTGGTCTTGCCGATGATGGCGGCTCAGGCGCAGAACGCCGACGCCATCAAGGCGCGCAAGGCGAATTATGATCTGTTGAATGATCAGATGAAGGCCATCAAGGCGGTCATCGACAAAGGCGGATCGCCCGCGGATGCCGCGGCACCGGCGAAAATCGCTCAGCAAGCGGCACTGAAGATTCCCACGATGTTTCCGGCCGACAGTCAAACCGGCGACACCAAGGCGCTGCCCAATGTCTGGAGCGACCCCGAGGGCTTCAAGAAACTCGCCGACGCCGCCGGGGCGCAATCCGCGAAACTGGTCGCGGCGACGGGGGGCACCGACTTGGCCGCCCTGCAAACCGAATTCACCGCCATGGGCAAGACCTGCGGTGCCTGCCATCAGGTCAATCGGGCCAAATAACCTTCAGGTCGTCACGAACCCCCGAGCCGGACAATCGCCCAGACCACGAGGGCGGCGAGGCTGAGGATGGCTGCCGCCCTCCAAACGGGGACGAAGCGCGGGGGGACGGGATCGGGCTGAGGCAGGGTTTTATAACCGCGCAGCATCCCTACGATGAGGTTTTCCCGGCGAACGAAGAGATAGTAGAGCACCGCCGCGACGTGCAGCCCCGACAGGATCAGAATGATGTTGAAGTTGACGCTGTGGATGGTGGTCAACAATGAGCGTGTATGGCTTGAGACAAGTTCGCCGAGCGGCCCTTCGGTGGCGATGTCGTCATCGGCGAAAAGCCCCGTCCCGACTTGGACAAGCAACACGGCCAGCATGATGACGATCATGTAAGCGCCGAGCGGATTATGACCGTAATCGGTCATCGGACCCCTGCCGACGAGGCCGCGCAGGTGATGCAGCGCGGCACCCGGCCCCTTCAGGAAATGGGTGAACCGCGAATACGTGCTGCCGACTAGCCCCCAGGCGATGCGGAACAGCAACAGCGTCAGGATGGCGTAGCCCGACAGGAAGTGCCACGGCAACCAGTCGTTGCCCTGGCTCCCCGAATACCAGGAAAACCCGAGGAGAAGGACAAGCAGCCAATGGAACAACCGGGTCGGGCCATCCCAAACTTTGACGCGCACCGCTCCAAACCGCGCCATCCCCACTCCCCTTACGCAACTTCGGACTCTACTCAAACGGTCTCTAAGGGGAACTCTAAGCACGAGCAACACCTTACGGGATAGCTCTCCCCTTCGGAAGACGCCGGGCGATGTCAAGCTGGCACATTGACGGAACGACCCCGGTCTTTACCTTGGTTGTCGGATTTACTCAGGGGGCAAAAATCAACGCTTCTCGGCATGGTCACAACCTCAAGCAACCCATGACGGGGCACATAGACTTTCTCGCCGGTAATCAACCTCCGCGCAACGTATCGGTGATATTATCCCATCAAGAGTTCAATGGTCGGCGGGCGCCAAGTCGGCTTGACCTATTTTTCGAGTTCAAGGCGAGCGACGCTCGTCCAAGCGATTAGGTTTCGCGATGGCTGTTTGCCGGCGATGATAACATCCACCCTGTTAGGGTCCTCGGTTCGTCTGCACAAGATGTTGGTGGCGGCAGCCGTGATGGTACCGATGGTGATCGGTGTCGTCGCCGCGGGGCAAAACCGTACGGATGTGTTGCGCGACGAAGCCGATACGATGGAACGGATAATGCTCGCACAGATCGAGCACGCGCTGCGCGTGTTCGACGTACAGGCACTGGCTCTGGCGCAGATCAACGATCAACTCGCCTCGGTGCCGTGGGCGGCGATTTCGACGCCGTCGACCAAGCAGTATCTTGATCAGGTAAAGTCGGCGCTGCAGGACGTGGCGGCGATCTGGGTGACCGATTCCGCGGGGAAGGTACACGCCGCCAGCTCCGGCTTCGATCCGAGCATCGCGGAGACCGAACCGGCGATGGCCCCCATCGATGGGGGACGTGATGCCGGGAATTCTGGGGCCGGTAATCCTGGGGCCGGGATTTACGTCGAGCCACCAAGTAGCAAGGCGACGGATCAGGCGGTCTTTTCGATCAGTCGGCACAGAAGCACGGCCGACGGCACGGGGAGTGCCATACACATAGCGGTGCGGACGGAGCCGTTCGTCCGTTTCTTCCGGGATGCCGGTCGGTCGTTGGACCATGTCGCCCTGCTGCTGCGGAACGACGGCAAGATCCTGGTGCGCGAACCCGCACGCGACAGCGCGACTGAGCTTTCGCCGGCCTCGCCGCTTCGCCAACGGATCGTGACACAGTCGACCGCAACTCAGCCCACAACGGGTGGCTCATTCGTCGCGCCGACCGGCGGCGGCGGTCCCGAACGGCTCTATGCCTATCGCCAGGTCGGGAGCTATCCGGTCTTCGTCACCTATAGCGTCAAGACCGACATCCTTTTGGAGAAGTGGCGCTCCAATCTGCTGGTCTATGGCATGGTCGCCGGGGGTGCGGCGCTTGTCCTGCTGCTGGTATCGCTGCTGGCGTTGCGGCGCGCGAAGGCCGAACAGGCGGCGATCGCCGAGCTGCGTCAGGAAGTGGCGCATCGGCAGATCGCCGAGGCACAATTGCGCCAAGCACAAAAGATGGAAGCTGTCGGTCAGCTGACCGGCGGTCTGGCCCACGACTTCAACAACCTGCTCTCGGTGATCGGCGGCAATGCCGATCTGCTGATCCACCGGGGTACAGCACCGGAACAAACACGGCTGGCCGAGGCGATCCGGCGCGCGGCGGAGCGCGGCGCCGCACTGACGCGTCAACTCCTGGCGTTTTCCCGGCTGCAGAAATTGGACGTCATAACCGTCGATCTCAACCAGCGCATTCATGAGATGCAGGACATGCTGCGCCGGTCGCTGCGCGCCAACATCACGATCGAGACGGAGTTGCAGGAAGGCCTATGGCCGCTGCGGGTCGACGGCAACCAGCTGGAATTGGCCATCCTGAACATCGCGGTGAACGCGCGGGACGCGATGACCGGTGGCGGCACGCTGACCATCCGCACGCAAAACGTCGAGCTGGACCGACATCAGCTCAAAGGCAATTTCGTGAGCCTGTCGCTGCAGGACACCGGCATCGGCATGGACGCCGAACAGCGCGAACGCGCGTTCGAGCCGTTCTTCACCACCAAGGAGGTCGGCAAGGGGACCGGCCTCGGCCTCAGCATGGTCTATGGCTTCATCAACCAATCCGGCGGCGGCGTCGACATCGAGAGCGAGCCCGGCGCGGGGTGCACGATAACGCTTTACCTGCCACAGGCCGTCGAACATGGATCCGCCGCCACGCAGAGCCCGGCGGCAGCGGTCCGCAACCTGCCCAAAGGCGGTACGGTCCTGATCGTCGAGGACGACGAAGAGGTTCAGCAGGTGACGACGGCGTTCATCGAGGCGTTGGGGTATCAGGCCCGCTCGGTCACCGCCGCCGAACAAGCGCTCGACCTGTTGGGTTCAGGGGCCATACCGCAGTTGGTCATCTCGGATATGTACATGCCGGGCGGCATGGGCGGATTGGAACTGGCCCTGGAACTCCGCAGGCGGTTTCCCGCCCTGCCGACGCTGCTGGTGACCGGTGCCAGCGAAGCGGCGGACGAGGCACGCGACAGCGGTTTCACCGTGCTGATGAAGCCGTTCCGGCAAGCCGACCTGCAGGTCGCGATGGTGACGGCGTGGCATGCGACGAGCCCCGGCGCCCGCAGGGCAAGCCGATAGGCGTCAAACCGAACGTCGTTCAGCCCTCTCGCAGATCGCCGAGGCCGAGCTCAAGATTGCCGTCCGGGGTGAGCTGACGCCGCTTGATCTTCGCCTCGGCCGCCCGCTCGAAGCGCGACCGTTCGAGGTGGAACGCCGCGATGCTCGCCTCGGGGGTGGGTGATCCCACTAGCAGCGCTTGAAATACGGCGCGCGGCACGAAGACGCGGCCTTGGTATTCGCCGACCTCGACACCGAATTCGACCGCGCGTCGCTCCTCGTTCCAAATCGCGTCGTCGGGAAAGGTGAAGACGGGCATTAGCGCAAAGCGCGATCGAGAGCGGCCTGCCAGGACCCGGAAGCCATTTGCCGCGTCAGCCAAGCATCGACGAATTGCTTCATCGCCGAATCCTTGGGCAGCAGATAGGCCTTTTCGAAATGGGTGAAGGGGGCGGCCACCACGGCCGGACACAGCACGCCGGCATGCCGCGCCGATTGATGATCGACTTCGATGCCGTCGGTTACCATTACGTCCGCCTTGCCAGCCGCGATCTGGTCGAAGATCGTGATGTTGTCTGGATAAACCGTGACGGTGGCCGTTTTGAAGGTGGTTTTGGCGAATACCTCGTTGGAGGCACCGGGATTGACGATGACCCTGATGTCCGGCCGATCGATCGCGGCAATGGAGACCAACCGATCCTTGTCGGCACAGCGGACGATCGGACGCTTGCCATCGACCATCAGCGGTAGCGAGAAATCGCCCTTCGCCGCCCGGTCGGGCGTGATGGTGACCCCACCCATGGCGACGTCGAAATGCCCGGCGACGAAATCGGGGAGCAGGGTACCCCAGGTGGTCGGCACGAACTCGACGCCGACGCCGATCTCACCGGCCAGCGCATGCGCCATATCCACATCGGCGCCGGTCAGCCCGCCTTCGGGCGTCTTCAAGCTGAACGGCGTGTAATCGCCGGTGGCACCGACACGCAGCACGCCACGCGCACGGATCGCGTCCAAACTCGGCGATTCCGACGCCTCGGCCGCGCGCCCCGCAAAGACGGTCGGAGCCAAGACGAGCAGGATCATTGCGATCATCGCCATGACTAATTCGCCCATAAACCGGAGCTTCATCGCCTTCCCCCGCTATCGATCCATCTATCCGCCCTGCGGCGCGCGGATCTTTATCTGACTATAATCCATATCGGGGCATCGCTTATGCATTACCGATTAATCATTGTGAGCTACATCCAGCCGAACCATTTTCAACGGATCAGTCGATGGCCGAGTAGCATATGAAAATTATCAGTTGGAACCTTCTTCGCCTGATCGGCGCGCGCGTCGACGACGTCGCGGCGCTGATCGAGGAACACCGCCCCGATCTGATGCTGATGCAGGAAGCAACCGTCGATACGGACCGGCTGGTCGAGCGGGCCGGTGGCTTCTATACGCGGCATCCCCTGCCGGGCCGGATCCACGGTCTGGCGGTATGGAGCCCCGTCGTGCTGCCGCAGCCGGCAACCATCCCGCTGCAGCGCGGCACCCTAATCCCGCGCATCGCGCAGATCATCGAGGTCGGCGACATCGCCATCGCCAATGTGCACTTGTCCCATGGCCAATTGCTCAATCGTCGGCAATTGCGGCGGACCGTGTCGGCCCTGGCCGCGACGGGTGCCAACAAGGCGGCCGTACTGGGCGATTACAATTTGGTCGGGCCCGCCCTGTTGCCAGGCTTCACTGATGCCGGGCCGCGCCAGCCGACCCATCGGATGTCGGAGCTGGTGCCGCTGCGCATCGACCGCTGCTATATTCGCGGCCTCGCCTGCGAACGGGCCGAGGTGCTGGGACGGGGTCGATCGGACCACAAGCCGATCATGGTCGAGCTGCAGGCGGCTTAAGCGGCTTCCGCGCGCAGGAATGCCGACAGCTCGCGCACCATCGGATCGTCGCGACGACCGGGAGCGGCGCGTAGCACGAAGCACCACGATGCGCGCATGCCGACATCCGGGAACAGGCGTACCAGACGGCCGCTGGCGAGATCGGGATTGATCAGCGGCGCCCGGCCGAGCGCGATCCCGCCGCCGCCGATGGCGGCGCCGACCACCTGATTGAAGCTCGCGAAGGTCACGATCTTGCTTTCGAAGTCAGGCCGCAGGTCGAAATGAGACGCCCAGACCCGCCAATCGATCTCGGAGCTGGTCTCATACTCCTCCTGCAAGAGCCGGCATTTGCAGACCGCGCCAACGGCGAAATCGTAGAGTTCCGGACTGCAGACGGGGAACACCTCTTCGCGCAGCAGCACATCGTCATCGGGCCGCAGCGTCGCGTCGGTCACCCGGACGATCGCGAGGTCGATACCGTGCCGGACGAAATCCGGCTCCGCCTCCTGGACGATCGCGTTGACCGCCGCCCCAGCGTGCCGCATCGAGAATTCCGCGAGCCGGCGCGCCAACCAGAGAGAGGAAAATGGCGCGTTGGCCGAGACCGTGAGCTTGCGCCGGCGTTTGGGTTTGCGGATATCTGCGCAAGCCTCCGCCAACAGTTGGAGGGCGGTCTCGGATGCGCGCAGCAGAACCATGCCGGCAGGTGTCACACTGACGCCGCCAACGCCGGTGCTGCGTTCCAGCAGCCGGGCGCCGAGACTGTCTTCCAGGCCGCGAATCTGATGGCTGATGGCGCTGGTGCTGACATTGAGTTCCGCCGCCGCGCGGGCGAAACCACCCAACCGGGCGGCGGCTTCGAAGGCGCGCAGAGCGGGGAGCGGCGGGAGATTTGTCATATAGGTATTGTATCCTGCTCAACACCTGTTTGAGAAGGCTATGCGCATGGCGAACCATGTAATGTCGCCCCATAACAGCGTCGACGGCGGCAAAGAGCGGAGGGATCAAGATGGCGCTTCGTGTCCTCGATGAGATTGCGCTGCCCGGCGGAAACGTGAATGAGGACCGGATCGGCGCCACACAATTCGACCAAGGGGCCGCGGCCTGGGTGATCGATGGGGCGACCGGCCTGGCCGACCGGGAATTGGTCCCCGAGGGACCGACCGACGCGGCATGGCTGGCCGAACACCTGTCGCGGCTGCTCGCCTCGATCGATCCGGCCGACCGGCCGCCGCGAGCCTATTTCCGCGGGTTGATCGAGGAATTGGCGGGTCGCTATCGGGCGGTCGTCCCGGCGATCGATACGGTGCCGCCCTATGCCCTGCCCTCGGCCGCGGCGATGTGGCTGCGCCATGCCGGTACCCGCATCGAGCTTGCCTGGCAGGGCGATTGCGTCGCCGTGGTGGGTCTACCCGACCGGGCACTGGTGTTCGGCGCGCCCGACGACCCGGTCTGGGAGGATGGCATCAACCGGGTGGTCGAGGAACGACTGACCCGATCGCCTCACCTGGAGCAATCCCTGTTGACGGTGCTCAGCCCCGAATTGCGCGCGCGCCGGGCGCGGCTGAACCAGCCGGACGGCTATTGGATGCTGGGCATCGATCCGCGGGCCGCGGATGCGATGGAGACGGCGGTGCTCGACCTTGTCGCATCGACGCCAATCCTGCTGGTGTCGGACGGGTTATGGCGGCTGGTCCAACCGTTCCGCCAATACGATGCGGCGGAGTTGCTGGAGGCCGCCCGGCATCGGGGGCTCGAGGCGCTGATGGGCGAGTTGCGCGCCCTGGAAGCAGCCGACGCGGAGTGCCGCCGTGTCCCAAGGGTCAAGGCACGCGACGATGCCAGCGGCATGCTGCTGGAGATCGCGCCGGATTAGGGGATAACGGAACCCGACGGCGCCGTTGCGCATTTCCTTATGACAGGAACTGCGTGAGGAAGCGGCAAATGACGGGTTTATCCGGAGGATCGAGGCGGGCGTTCAGCCGGTTGTCGGCTCTGGCGATGATGGTGCTGGTATGTGGTGCCACCACTGGCTGTGGCGTGGTCGCGGCACCGTGCAGGGTAGGCTCCGCGGCGTTGAAGATCGTGCCCCTGGTCGGACACGCAGCCGCGGCGCCGACCGATGCCTGCGCCGAGGCCATCGACCCCTAATAAGTCTCAAGCGCCGCCAGGAACGTGGCGGTGCGCGGGGCGAGGCTCGGATCGACCGTCAATCGCCGAGCCAGGCGATCGAGGGCGGCGGGATCGTCGATGTCCTCGACCATGGACAGGCTCGCCGTGGGAAGGGCGAGTGATGCGGCGCGGCCCAATGTCTCGGCCATGACCGTCGGCGTGCTCCACACCATCCGATCGAACAGGCCGGGATGCGGCCGTTTCAGCCCAATCAGATAATAGCCCCCGTCCACGGCCGGCCCGAGGACCGCCCGATCACCGGGCAGATCAAGCAGCCGCAGTGCCTCGACCAGGATTTCGGCCGGCAGCGAGGGCAGGTCGGAACCGATCAGGCAGACCGACGACGCCCCGGCCGCCAACCGTCGCTCGATAAGATCGGCCATCCGTGCACCGAGATCCGCGCCGTGCTGCACGAGGAAGTCGAAGCCGGGCGGCAGCAAGCCGTCGAAATCCGTTGGGACGTCATCGGGACCATGCGCCAACCATAGGGAGGCGGGAGTCGCCGCCATCCTATGGGCGATGTCGCCGATGAAGGCGCGGGTGAGGCCGGACGCCTGGTCCAAGGTCAATGGCGGGACCAGACGGGTCTTGACCGCACCGGGTTTGGGCGCCTTGGCCATCATGACCAGAGCTGGACGACCAGCCCCCCACATGATCGGCCGCTACGGGTTACCGGCGGTGACAAGCCAGACGGCGCTGACAAGGCGGACCGCCGATCCGTCGACAAAGGGCGTCAGCGCCTCGCGGATCGACACCTGAACCTCGGCGACGGTCGCGTCGTCGGCGCCGCGCAGTGCGCGGCTGGCCGGCCCGATATTCTGCGCCAGCTCGGCGGCGGCATCGAGGCCGCCGCCGGCCCCGAGATCGAGGGGCAGGTCGAGCGGCGAGAGGTCGATCCCCGTGAAGCCGGCGGCGGTGAGGATGCCCCGCACGCGATCGGCCTCGGCGAAGGCATAGGGGCCGGGGGCCTCTGGATCGACCGGATCCATCTTGGGCACGTGCTTGTAGGCGGCATGGAGCGGCACCATCGCCCAAGGATTGTCGCGGGGCGCGCGCCAGCAGGCGAAGGTGAGCCGGCCGCCCGGCCGCAGAGCGCCACGCAGATTGGTGAAGGCCGCCACCGGATCATCGAAGAACATCACGCCGAAGCGGGAGAACAGATGATCGATCGTGGCGGACGGGAAGGCATGGGTCGCCGCGTCGGCCAACAGGAAATCGATCGGCGCCGCATCGGTAAGGGTCGCCGCCCTCTGCCGTGCCCGATCCAGCATGGGCGCCGAGACATCGAGGGCGGTAACCCGGCCGGTCGGACCGGCCCGCCGCGCGAGTTCGATCAGGGTACCGCCACAACCGCAGCCGATATCGATCGCCCGCGCGCCGGCATCGATCCCGGCGTGTCGGAGTGCCGCCTGGGCGATCCCCCCGAACACCTGGTCGAGTTGTTCCTGATAGTGCACCCAGCGCTCGCCGGCACGGCCGTTCCAATAAGCGACCTGGTCCTCGGCGGCGGCCGTGCTAGCAGTGCCTGTATCGGTCATGGTTGCCTCGCATATGGGGAATCAACGGTCGGGTTGGTTGTAGCGTGCAATCCAGCGTCGATCGATCCAATCCTTCAGATACCATGGGAGCCGACCGAAGACCGTCCAGCCGGCGCGGGTGGCGACCGCCCGGCCGTCGCCGGTCGAGATCAGGCTGAGCCAATGCCGTTGGGGTCGGTAAGGGATGGGCGGCTGCCCGGCGAGCACGCGGCGCAATGTGCTCGCCAATACCGGCCCCTGACGGACGGCGAACACCCCCGCTTTCGGCAGCCGGTACCCAGCGACGGCCGCGACATCGCCGCTGGCGAACACCGTCGGATGCGATATCGACCGGAGACCGGCATCGACCGCGACGAAACCGTCGGGATCGGTCGCGAGCCCGCACCGCCCGATCCAAGCAGGGGCGACGGCACCGGTCACCCAAAGTACCGTGTCGAACGGCAGAGAAGTGCCATCCGCGAGCATGACTTCGCCGGGTGTCACCCGGGTGACCGGCCGGCCGGCCTCGATGGTGATATCCCGGCGGCGGAGCTGATCCCCCAGCAGACGACGCGCGCGGGGCGGCATTCCCGGCAGCAGTTCGTCGGCGGTGACGAGCGTCACCTCCGGACCCGGCGGGACACACCCGGCACGGATCGCCAGAGCCAGCTCGACGCCCCCCGCCCCGCCACCAACCACGGCGATCCTGCCGCGTAACGCTGGCTGCGCGGCGAGCGCTTGCCAGTGGTCGAGAAACCGATCGATCGGTTTTACCGGCAGGGCGTAGTCGGCGGCACCCGGCACCGAAAGGCCGCCGGTCGAGCCGATATCCAGCGCCAGCAGATCATAGCCGACCGGCCCGGCGATCCGGCATATCACCTGCCGCGCCGTGGGGTCGAGACCGATCATCTCGTCGAGCAGCAGGGCGGCGCCTGCGCGACGGGCGAGCGGCACCAGATCGATCTCCGCCTGGTCCCGTCGATAGCGCCCGGCGACGACACCGGGCAGCATCCCGGAATAGATCGAATGAGACTGCCGGGCGATCAGCGTCAAACGACAATCCGGCGGCGGATCGAGCGCGAAGCGCCGCAAAACCTCAATGTGGGAATGACCACCGCCGACCAGAACCAAATGCCGCGCCATCAATTCTCACAAATAGTTCTTGGGTCGATATTCTCAAACTACTACGGTCAGAGTGAGGTTCGAGAGGGATCGGTGCATGGAACAGTTGAATCGCATCACCCAGCAGCCTGATGTGATGGGCGGCAAGCGGGTCGTCGCCGCCCTTCGACAGATGGCATCCGAGCTGGACGAAGGCGCGTTGCTCACCGTGGCTCCGACTCATGCGCGTTTGCGCGTGCTGCCGTTACGGCCAAAGGAATAACCCCGTCCCCATAAATCGCCAATGCCGGTAAGTGTGGGCATGGATCGACGGCGATACCGGTGCTACTTCAACCTGCGACAGTGTCGAACGTCCAAGGCCGATCGTCAGGAACAGGAGTTTCGCCGCTTGCCCGACGCCGCTCCCGCCACGCCGACGCCGAAGAACAGGCTGGGGTCGATCGCGACGCGGCTGTTGCCGCTTGGCCTGCTGGCGATCGGGCTCGCCGTGTTCTTCGGGTTCGGCCTGCAGCGTTACCTGACGTTTCACAGCCTGGCACGGAACCGCGCCTGGCTGGGGGAAGCGGTCGCCCAACATGGGGTGCTGGCGCTGGCGATCTACATGCTGATCTACACCACCGTCGTGGCGCTGTCGGTGCCGGGCGGGGTGATCCTGACGCTGACGGGTGGCTTCCTGTTCGGCACCGTCACTGGCACGATCGCGACCGTGATCTCGGCGACGCTGGGTGCCACCCTGTTGTTCGTGACGGCACGCGCGGGAATAGGCGACCACCTGCGGCGCCGCGCCGGACCGATGCTGGGTCGGTTCGAAGCCGGGTTTCGGCGCAACGCGTTCAGCTATCTACTGATGTTGCGTCTGTTGCCGCTCGTGCCGTTCTTCCTGATCAATCTGCTGCCGGCTTTCCTGGGTGTCCCGCTGCGCACTTATGTCCTGGCCACTCTGCTCGGCATCATTCCGGCGGTGCTGGTGTTTGCCAGCATCGGCAATGGGTTGGGCGCGGTCTTCGACGCGGGGCAAATGCCGGATCTGTCGATCTTCAGCAAGCCGTCGATCGCGGGACCGCTACTCGGCCTGGCGCTGCTGGCGCTGCTGCCGGTCATCTATCAGCATTGGCGCCGGCGCTCCAATGGCGCGCTGGACGAGGATCAATCGTGAGCGAGGTGGTGGAGGTCGATATCTGCGTGATCGGCGCCGGTTCCGGCGGACTGTCGGTGGCGGCCGGCGCCTCGCAGCTGGGCCGATCGACCGTGCTGATCGAACGGCACCGCATGGGCGGCGACTGCCTCAATACCGGCTGCGTGCCATCGAAAGCACTGCTGGCAGCGGCGAAAACTGCGACGGCGGCGCGCCACGCCGGGGGCTTCGGCATCGGGATGGTGGCGCCGGTCGTCGATTTCGCGGCGGTTCGGCGCCATGTCCGCGGCGTCATCGAGGCGATCGCGCCGAACGACTCGGTCGAGCGGTTCACGGCATTGGGCGTGCGGGTGATCGCCGGGGAGGCACGGTTCACCGGGCACGACCGGGTGAGCGTCGGCGAGACTACCATACGAGCCCGTCGCTTCGTCGTCGCCACCGGTTCGCGCCCGGCCGTGCCGCCGATCCCGGGGCTGGATCAGGTGGCGTATCTCACCAATGAGACGGTGTTCGACAACCCGGTGTTGCCCGACCACCTGATCGTGATCGGTGGTGGTCCGATCGGGGTGGAGCTGGCGCAGGCGCACCGCCGGCTGGGCAGCCGGGTGAGCATCGTCGAAGCCGCGACCTTGCTGGGGCAGGACGATCCGGAACTGGTCGACGTGCTGCGCCGCGAACTACGCCGGGATGAGGTCACCCTTTACGAGAACGCCGCGGTGCAGCGGGTCGCCCCCAACGGCGAACGGATCACGGTGACCCTATCTCGCGGGGGCGACAGCGTCGTCCTGGACGCGTCGCATCTGCTGATCGCGAGCGGCAGGCGGCCGACGATCGAGGCGCTGGACCTCGCCGCCGCCGGAATCGAGCACGGGCCCGCCGGCATCATGGTCGATCGCCGGCTGCTCACCACCAACCGGCGCGTCTTCGCGATCGGCGATGTGGCGGATGGTCCACGCTTTACCCATGTCGCTGGCTATCATGCCGGCATCGTCATTCGAAACGCGCTGT
The DNA here is from genome assembly GCA_035555315.1 of Allostellaceae bacterium. Lineage (GTDB taxonomy): Bacteria > Pseudomonadota > Alphaproteobacteria > ATCC43930 > CGMCC-115725 > DATMGU01. Next base: position 57,788 of record DATMGU010000051.1, on the reverse strand, counting down.
TCCGCCTGCCGGCCAAGACCGACTACACGGCCCTGCCACATGTTACCTATACCGATCCGGAACTGGCCCAGGTAGGCCTGACGGAAGCCGAGGCGCGGGTCAAACATGGTGTCGTCACCGTGCTGCGCTGGCCGTTCCACGAGAATGATCGGGCCCAGGCGGAGCGGCGGACCCCCGGCTTCGTCAAGGTGGTGACGACGCCGCGCGGGCGTATCCTGGGCGCCGGGATCATCGGCGCCGATGCCGGCGACCTGCTGCAGGTCTGGACCCTGGCGATCGGCCAGGGGCTGAAAATCGGCGCCGTGGCGAATATGATCGCGCCGTACCCAACGCTGGGCGAAGCCTCCAAACGGGCGGCCGGCAGTTTCTTCATGCCAAAGCTGTTTTCCGACCGAAGCCGCCGCTTGGTCGGCTGGTTGGCACGGCTGGGTTAGTGTCATGCCGACGTCATACTGCCGAACTACCTTATGGCACCAAGATTTGGGAGCCGTTCGATGAAGCCTCTGGATCGCCGCTTATTGCTGATCGCCGGCCTGTCGCTGACCCTGGCACCGCGGGTTGGCCGGGCGGCCGAGACGCCGGTGCCGATCACCTTCGCCGATCTCTATAAGCCCGCGACGCTGCAGGGCCTGGAATTCACCGACAAGATCGTCGGCCTGTCCGGCAAGCCCGTCTCGATCAAGGGATTCATGGCACCGCCGCTGAAGGCCGAGGCGGATTTCTTCGTGCTGACCCGCACGCCGGTCTCGCTGTGCCCGTTCTGCGACAGCGATGCCAGCTGGCCGATCGACATCGTCGTCATCCATTTGCGGGAGAGCGCGGGTTTCACCTCGCCCTATGACGGTATCCAAGTCGTCGGCCGGCTGGAGACGGGGTCGAAGATGGACCCGAAGACCGGCTTCGTCAGCCTATTGCGCGTGGTCGATGCCGAATACCGGCTTGCCTGACGCCAGGATGTCCAATGCCGGGGTGCCCAATGCCGGGGTGCCCAATGCCTGTGGCGGCCTGGCCATCGAGGGGCTGGCACTGGATTATCCGTTGGCGCAGGGCGAGCGTCAGAACGTGCTCGATATCCCGCTTTTGACGGTCCCGCCGGGTGCGCGGATCGGCATCACCGGTCCATCGGGATCGGGCAAATCGTCGTTGATCCATGCAATCGCCGGACTGATCCGGCCGAGCGGCGGCTGCGTCAGCTTTGATGGGATCCGGGTCAGCGAGTTCAGGGAAGCGGCACGCGACCGCTGGCGGCGTCGCCAGGTCGGGCTGGTGTTCCAGGATTTCCATCTGATCGACGGGCTGAGCGCGCTCGATAACGTGCTGCTACCCTGCCTGTTCGACCATCTGAGGGTGCCGGCCGATCTCGCCCGGCGCGCGCGGGATCTGTTGGAGCGGGTCGGGCTGGCCGATCCGCATCGACGGGTCGAGCGGCTGTCGCGCGGGGAGATGCAGCGTGTCGCCGTGGCCCGCGCCATGCTGTTCCAGCCGCCCCTGCTTCTGGCCGACGAGCCGACCGCCAGTCTCGATACCGAGAACGGCCATCGCATCGCCGATATGCTGTTAGACCTTGGTGCCGAGGCGGCGGCCACGGTGATCATCGTGTCGCATGACCGGACGCTGCTGGCGCGGCTGGATCGGGTCTATCGGCTGGAAGGCGGTCGATTGGTCGACATCAATCCCGGCGGCCTGGCGGCGTGATGAACCCTTTACCCGTCATGCTGGCAGAGTTCCGCCGATCGCGTGTCGGCTGCATCGCGGTCGTCATGCTGATCGCACTGGCCGTGGCGCTGGGCGTCGCGGTCAGCGCGCAGGAGCGGGCCTTGCGGCGGGGCAGCGCCCGGGCGGCGGATGATTTCGACCTGCTGGTCGGGGCACCCGGCAGCCAGACGCAACTGGTGCTGAGCACGGTCTATCTGCAACCCGCCTCGGTGCCGCTCCTGCCCGGCAGAGTACTGCAAAAGCTGAGTACCGAGCCCGGCGTGGCCTTCGCGGCGCCGATCGGGTTCGGCGACCGCTGGCGGACCTATCCCATCGTCGGATCGACCCCGGATTTCGTCACAGCCGGCGGCGGCCGCGCGCCGGATGAGGGACGGGTCTTCGCCGCGATCTATGAGGCGGTGATCGGCGCCGATGTCGACTCCCGCATCGGCGAGCACATCATACCGTCGCATGGCCAGCCCGGCACCGGCCACGCCTCGATCGCCGATGATGAGGAGGACGAGCATAAGGGGATCGACTACACGGTGGTCGGCCGGCTGCCTCGGCGGGGCACCCCCTGGGATCGGGCGATCATCGTGCCGATCGAAGCCGTGTGGGAAGTTCACGGCTTGCCGACCGGGCATCCGGCGGGCGATCCGCATATCGGACCGCCTTGGGAAAGCGAACCGGCCGGGGTTCCGGCAATCGTCGTGAAGCCCAAAACGGTGATGGCCGCCTATCAGCTGCGCGGCCTCTATCGCGGGGGCGGCACCCTCGCGGTGTTCCCGGCGGAGATCCTGGTCGAGCTCTACCGGACGCTCGGCGATGCGCGCGATCTTCTGGCGGCGATCTCCGTCGCGACCGAAATTCTGGTGGTCGGCGCGGTGCTCTTGGCGGTCGGCGCCTTGCTGGCGATGCGTGCCCGGCAACTGGCGATCCTGCGCGCGCTGGGCGCGTCGCGCGGATACGTGTTCCTGGTGGTGTGGTGCCAGGTCAGCAGCCTGATCGTGGCGGGCGGCGGGCTGGGCTTGTTGCTGGGCTATGGCGGCGCCCGGCTGATGGCCGCGGTGCTGACGGCGCGAACAGGCCTCGTCCTATCGGTACGGCTGGGCGGCCCGGAGGCCGTCATGGTCGGTGGCCTGATCCTCGCCGGCATGGTGCTGGCCCTGGTGCCGGCGATCGCGAGCTACCGCCGGCCGGTCATCGACGGGTTGAAGGGCTGAGGAGCGGCCGGGGAACCGGCGGCGAACGCACCAGACGGAATAGCGATGGGATGATATCGCGTCTTGGGCGTTCAACTCACACCGGTCCACCAACCGTCTTCATCGCCTTCGAGGAATTCGCCCATGTCCATCATCGCCTGGATCGTACTCGGTCTGGTCGCCGGCTTCATCGCCAGCAAGATCGTCAATAATTCCGGCGAAGGACCGGTGATGGACATCGTGTTGGGCATTATCGGCGCCGTGGTCGGCGGCTTTGTCTTCAACCAGTTCGGTGCCGCCGGGGTGACCGGTTTCAACCTCTACAGCGTGGTCGTCGCGATCATCGGAGCGATCATCGTCCTGGTCATCTACCATGCGATCCGCCGCACCGCTTAGCGCCGCCGAGCCCTGAAACGACAGCCTGAAACGACAGAAGGAAACCCATCATGAAGCAAGCTGCCCCTTCGGCGTCGCACGAGGCGCAACCGCATTACGGCCAGCACGGACCAGAAATCCAGGCCTACGGCACGGTCACCAAGCTGCCGATCGGCCTCGGTCAGAACGTCCGCCTGGCCAGCGTCGAGATGCTGAACCAGGTGCTGGTCGATACGATGACCCTGCGCGACCTCTACAAAAAGGCGCATTGGCAGGTTTCCGGCCATACCTTCTACCAGCTGCATCTGCTGTTCGATAAGCACTACACCGAGCAGGCCGAGCTGGTCGACATGATCGCCGAGCGCATCCAGTCGCTGGGCGGCATCGCCCTGGCGATGGCCCATGACGTGGCGGAGATGACCACCCTGGATCGCCCGCCGCGCGGCCGCGAACAGGTGCCGACGATCATCTCCAGACTGTTATCGGCGCATGAGAAGATGCTGGTCCAGATCCGCAAATTCGCTCATGAGGCGGCGGAGAACGGCGATGACGGTACCAATGACCTGCTGGTCAGCGACCTGATCCGCCTCCATGAGATGCAGGTCTGGTTCGTGGCCGAGCATCTGGTCGATACGCCGCTGGTTTAGGCTCCCCTATTTCCAGCCCCCGCATTTTAGTCCCGGGGCCGCACATCGTCGCTAGACGGCGTGCGGCCCCGCTGCATGCTCGAGGCGGGGCACGGCGGCCAGGAGTTCCTGGGTATAGGCGTGCCGCGGCGATCCCAATACCTCGGTCGCGTCGCCGTATTCGACCATCTCGCCTGCCCGCATGACGGCGATCCGGTCGCACATCTGCGCCGCCACCCGCAGATCATGGGTGATGAACAGCAGACCCAGATCGAACTGGCGGCGCACCTTGTCGAACAGGTCGAGCACCTGAGCCTGCACCGAGACGTCGAGTGCCGAGACCGGTTCGTCGGCGACCAGCAATTCAGGCTCCATAGCGAGTGCGCGGGCGATGCCGATGCGTTGGCGCTGCCCGCCGGAAAATTCATGCGGATAGCGCTCCATCGCCTCGGGCCCGAGGCCGACCAGCGATAGGAGTTCGGCGGCGCGGTCGATCGCCTTCGCGCGCGGGATGCCTTGCATGAGCATGCCGGTCATCACCGCGGCGCCGATGCGATGGCGCGGGTTGAGCGAAGCGTAGGGATCCTGGAACACCATCTGGATGCGGCCGCGATAGGGTCGCAGACCCTTCGCGTCGAGCCGCGCCAGATCGACGCCTTCGAACAGCACGCGACCGGAAGTGACCGGCGTCAGGCCGACGACACAGCGGCCGATGGTCGACTTGCCCGACCCGCTTTCCCCGACGATGCCGAGGGTCTCGCCACGACGCAGCGTGATCGACACATCCTTCAAGGCCGGGATATCGCGCCCACGGCTGAAAAGCCCAGCGGCGGAGTGGTAGGTCTTACCGAGCTTGTCGAGTTCCAGCAGGACCGGCTGGGGCGCGGCATCGGGGCGCTGGGGTGGGCGTCCGTGGGGGATCGCCGCGATCAGCCGTCTTGTATAGTCGTGCTGGGGCGCTGTCAGAACCTGCCGCGTCGGTCCCTCCTCGACAAGCCGACCGTGTTGCATCACGGCGACCCGATCGGCGATCTCCGCGACCACGCCGAAATCATGGGTGATGAACAGCATCGCCATGCCACGCCGCCGCTGCAGCTCCCGGATCAGCCGCAGGATCTGCGCCTGGGTCGTAACGTCCAACGCCGTGGTCGGCTCGTCGGCGATCAGCAGGGCCGGTTCCAGCGCCAGGGCCGCGGCGATCATCACCCGTTGCCGCTGGCCACCCGACAGCCGGAACGGATAACTGTCGATCAGCCGTTCCGGATCGGGCAAGCCGACATCCGCCAGCGCCGCCAGGGTTTTCTCGCGGCATTCCCGCCGGCCGAGGGTGATATGGCTGCGATAAGCCTCGGCGATCTGCTCGCCGATCCGCATGATCGGGTTGAGCGCCGTCATCGGCTCCTGGAAGATCATGCCGATCCGGCGGCCGCGCAGGCTGCGCAGCTGCGCCTCGCTCAGGGTGAGCAAGTCCTGCCCGTCGAAGCGGATATGGCCGGCGGTCGGCCGGACCTGCGGCAACGGCAGCAGGCCCATCACCGCGTTGGCGATCATCGACTTGCCGGAGCCGCTCTCGCCGACGATACACAACGCCTCGCCGGCACGAAGCGTCAGGCTGACGCCCTGGACGGCGAGCGCTCGGTCACCGCCCGCCGGCAGGCTGATATCGAGTCCCGCGATATCGAGCAAAGGATCGGAGGAGGGTTTTTGATCAGAGGCCGGCATTGCGACCGCCGCCGAGACGGGTATTGAGCCCATCACTCAACCCCTCCCCCACCAGATTGAGCGCCAACACCGTCAGCACGATGGCGAGGCCCGGAAACACGCTGGTCCACCAGGCCTGCCGCAGCACCGTGCGGGCGGCACCGATCATGTAGCCCCAGCTCATCAGGTTGGGATCGCCGAGGCCGAGGAAGCTAAGGCTGGATTCCAGCAGGATCGCGGTCGCCACCATCAACGACGCCATGACGACGATCGACGAGGCGGCGTTCGGCAGCAGCTCGACGAAGATGATGCGTGCGTCGGATTGGCCGTCGAGTTGCGCCGCCTGGACGAATTCCCGCCGGCGCAGGGTGAGGAATTCGCCACGGACGAGACGGGCGACCGGCGGCCAGGAGACGATCGCGATGGCCACCACGATCGAGCCGACCGAGGGCTGAAAGATCGCCACCAGCACGATCGCCAGCGCGAAGCTGGGGATCGTCTGGAACAGCTCGGTGAAGCGCATCAGCAGGGTATCGACCCAGCCGCCGTAATAGCCGGCGACGGCACCCAAAGTGACACCCAGCAGCAAGGCGGCGAGCGTCGAGACGAAGCCGATCATCAAGGAGACCCGGGCGCCGGAGATGAGGCCGGTCAGGATGTCCCGCCCCAAGGTATCGGTGCCGAGAAAGCTATCGGCCAGTTGGAATGGCGGCAGGAACGGCCGCTGAACCATCGCCCAAGGGTCGCCATCGTCGATCAGCGGGCCGAACAGGGCGATCGCGAACACGACGGCCAGCAGGGCGAGCCCGATCAGGGCACCCTTGTTGCGTCGGAACCGGCGCCAGAAATCGCGCATCAGGTGAGCTCGATCCGGGGATCGACCAGGGTATAGACGATGTCGGTAACGAGGTTGAACAGCACGACCATCGCGGCGGTGAACAGGAACACCCCGAGCAGCAGGTTATAATCGCGCTCCAGCAACGCCTCGAACATCAGCCGACCGATGCCGGGCCAGGCGAAGACGGTTTCGGTGAGGATCGCCCCACCGACCATCTGACCGGCCTGGATCCCAGCGAGGGTGATGATCGGCAGGAGCGCGTTGCGCAGAATATGCGCGCGCCAGATCCGGCCGCTGGGCACCCCCTTGGCACGCGCCGTCTTGATGAAATCCATGCGGGAGACATCGAGCATGGCGGTACGCGTCATGCGGGCATAGATCGCCATATAGAACAGCGCCAGCGTCGTCGCCGGCAGAACCAGGTGGCGGATAACATCCAGCGCGTGCCCGAACCCGGAAAACCCGCCCCCGACAGTGGTCATGCCGAAGGCCGGCAGCCAATCGAGCTGCACCGAGAAGATCAGCACCGCCATCAGCGCCACCCAGAACAGCGGCGTCGCGTAGAACACCAGCGCCACGGTAGTGACGGCGCTGTCGGCCCAGGTTCCGGCACGGCTGCTGGACCAGGCACCGAGCGTGATGCCAAAGAGCAGCGACATCACGAAGGCGCTGGCGGTCAGCATCAGCGTCGCCGGTACCCGCTCGCCGATCAGGTCCGCGACCGGTCGCTGCCGGCGGTAGGATTGGCCGAGATCGAGCGTCGCCACATGGCCGAGATAGATGCCGAGCTGCTCCGGCAAGGATTTGTCGAGGCCGAATTGCTGGCGCAGCTGGGTGACGAACTTGGCGTCGCCGGCACCGGCTTCGCCAGCCATGACGGAAGCCGGATCGCCCGGCGCCGCCCGGATCAGAAAGAAATTCACCACGGCGATCAGCAGCAGGGCGATCACACCCTGCGCCAACCGCCGTGCCGCGAATTTGACCCGTCCCATGACCTCTCGCTGCCCCTAAGACGCTATCCCGCTCAGGTGATTTTAGCGCGGGCGAAGCCGTCATTGAGGCCGATCCCCGAATTCACCAGATTGGTGACGTTGGAGCGATAGATTGTCGGGAACTCCAGCTCCATCAGCCAGGCGACCGCGACATCGTCGACCAGGATCTTCTGCGCCTCGGCATAGATCGCCGCGCGGCGCTTCTCATCCGGCTCACGCGCGCCGCTGTCGAATAGCTCGTCGATCTTGGGATTGCTGTAGCCGGATACATTGTTGAAGGGCGAGCCCTTCGCGATGTTGGCGGTGGTGTAGTTCCGCGCGACGCCCAGCGCCGGATCGCCGTATTGGTAGAGATAGTTGAAGGCCAGGTCGTAATCCCAGTTGTTGAGCTTCTCGTTCCAGCCCGGCACATCGGTCGCTTGCATGTCGACCTTGATACCCACTTCGCCGAGGTTCTGCCGGGTGATCTCGGCGACACGCTGCCAGGTTTCGCCGTAGGGCAGGGGCAGCAACCGGATCGTCTGGCCAGCGTAGCCGACTTCGGTCAGCAGCGCCTTCGCCTTCGCCTTGTCGTGCGGATAGGGGGTGACGGCATCGGTATGAAACCGGGTACTGGAATGAAACGGACCGGTCGCGACCTTGCCGAAGCCGCTCCACGCCACGTTCTTGATTGCCTGGCGGTCCATCGCATACATGATCGCCCGGCGCATGCGCGGGTCGTTCAGCGGAGCATTGCGGTTGTTGATGCACAGCATGGATAGCGGGCCGAAGAATTCCCACCCCTTGGTGGTGACCTCGGTCTTGGGCAGCGCCTTCAGCCGGGCGATATCGAAATATTCGACCGAGCCGCCGGGCATCACATCCATCTTGCCGGTCTCGTAACCGGCAGCCCGCGAGGCGGCGTCGGGGATGACCTGGAAATAGATGGTCTTGATGGTCGGCAGGCCGGGTTCATGAAACGCCTCGTTCTTGTCGAGGCGGATATATTCACCACGCTTCCACTCGGTGAATTTGTAGGGCCCGGTGCCGATCGGCGTGTTGTTGGCGGGGTTCGTGCGGTAATCGGTGCCGTCATAGATGTGCTTGGGCGCGATCGGCATGGTGCCGACCTCGAACAGGCCGAGGAACGGGCCGAACGGGTATTTCAGCTTGAAGACGACGGTGTCGTCGTCGGGCGCGGTGATGCTGTCGACCGCGCCCAGCGAGGCGCGCAGCCGGGCATGCACCTCGCGCAGCAGCTTGTCGACGCTGAACACGACGTCGGCGGAGCTGAACGGCTTGCCGTCATGCCAGGTGACGCCCGGCTTCAGCGTAAAGGTGTAGGTCAAGGCGTCGTCGCTGACCTTCCAGGCACTCGCCAGACCGGGCATCGGCTTCAGCGCCTCGTCGTAGCGCAGCAGGCCTTCGTAGATGTTGCCAGAGACAAGCTGGGTCGGACCATTCTGGATGATCGCGATCATCAAGCCTGGCGGCTCCGGATTGATCGCGACATTGAGGACATCCTTGGCAACGCCCTGGGCCAGTACCGGCCAGGATTGTCCGGCGGCGACCAGCCCGGCCGTGACCGAGGTGAGCTTGATGAAATCCCGACGCTGCATAACACCCCCTGTTGAATTCCTGCCGACCTTGTGGTTCCGCGTCTCCACGCAACGCGAGCCCCTCGCCGCAACCCGGTGGCTGCGGCCCGAAAGCCCTGACCCCGCGGCAATATGCAATTGCTCGACCAAGACGCTGGCGTAGGGCCGATCGAAGTTTCGTTACGCACTCTAGGGCGTATTCTACCAAACCGGGTTGGCCGGACTAGCTTGCTCGGCAACGGGCGCGCGATACAGGGGCGCGTGAAGGATGATCGCGATCGGGTGGCACGATGACCAATTCGGCTAACCAACCTATGCGCGATTTGAGGCTGGATGTGTTCCGAGGTCTCTCGCTGTTTTGTATTTTCGTCGATCATGTGCCGGACAACGTGATGAGCTTTTTCACGCTGCAAGCGATCGGCTTTTCCGACGCGGCGGAGGTGTTCATCTTCATCTCCGGATACACGGCGGCATTGGTGTATGGCCGGGCGATGGATACACACGGCATAGTGGTTGCTTCGGCCCGAGTGCTGCGCCGGGTGTGGCAGCTCTACGTCGCACACATCTTCCTGTTCGTTATCTTCACCGCCGAGGTGTCATACACGGTGATGCGTTCCAGCAACCCGATGTTCAACGACGAGCTGAGAGTGGGCGATTTCCTGGCCGAACCGCACATTGCCATCATCAAGGCGCTGACCCTGCAGTTTCAGCCGATGTTCCTCGACATCCTGCCGCTCTACATCGTGTTGCTGCTGATCTTTCCGATCATTCTCGCGACGGCGAGGTTCGGCTTGGCCGCGACGCTGATCCCGTCCGCGCTGCTGTATTTCATCGCTCGATGGTACAATCTCAATTTTATGGCGTTCCCGGCGGACCATGCGTGGTACTTCGATCCGTTGTGCTGGCAGTTCCTCTTCGTGATCGGCGCGTCCTTCGGTTACGCCAAGGTCGCCGGACGCGATCTGGTGCCGCGAGGGCGATGGGTGTTGATCGCCGCCGGAATCGCCGCCACCGCCGCCGCTATCATCCGGTTCAGCTGGCTCTTGCACGGTATTCTGGACAGCGTTCCGGAATTATGGCTGAAACAACTTTGGCCGATCGACAAGACGACCCTGGCACCCATTCGGCTGTTCAATTTCCTAGCCCTCGCCCTGCTGGTGGCCCGGCTGGTGCCGCCGAGCGCGCGGATCCTGTCCAGTGGCTTCGCTTGGCCTTTCCTGATCTGCGGGCGTAATTCCCTTCACGTCTTTTGCTTCAGCATTCTGCTCTCCGTGCTTGGGCATTTCATTCTGGTCGAGTGGAATGGCGGCGTTGCCATGCAGGTTTGCGTCACCCTCATTGGCCTTGGCCTTCTGGTTCTGCTGGCGATGTTGCTGACATGGTATCGCCGGTCCGATACCCCTGGCGGCCGATCCACCATAGCCCTGAACGGGGCCACGGAATGAGAGCACGAAGCGTCGCCGCGCTTACGCTGTCGGGACTGCTCATCCTAGCCGACCCGATAGGCCCGGCGTGGGCCGAGGATGCCTGTGCCGTCGCGCCGGAATGGGTGAGTTTGGCGAGACCGCTGCCTGAGACGCATCGGCGGTTGGTCGCGGGAGAACCGTTGCGGATCGTGGCGATCGGGACCAGTTCGACGGTCGGCATGGCAGCCGGTGGCAAGGAGCACGCATTTCCAGAGCGCCTCGCCGTCCATCTGCGGGCCGCCTTGCCGAAAATCCCCATAACGGTGGAGAACCGAGGGGCCCCACGCCAATCCGCGCGGCAGATGGTCGACCGGTTCCCGACCGACGTCATCGCTGAGAAACCCGCGCTGGTGATCTGGGAGGTCGGAACCAATGATGCGGTACGATCGATAGACATGGACGAGTTCGGCGATGCCCTGCAATCCGGCATCGATCTTTTGAAAGCGGCGGGCATCGATCTGCTCTTCATGGATCTACAATTTTCGCGCAGCACCTCGTCGGTGATCAATTTCGAGCCCTATCTCAAGACCCTGACCCGAATGGCCGAGGTCAACGACGTGCCGGTGTTTCATCGCTATGAGATCATGAGGGCCTGGGACGATCTCGGCACCTTCGATCTCGACGAAAGCCGTCCGGCGCAGCGCATCGAGCTCGCGCGCAAAGTATATGATTGCATCGGCGCCGCCCTGGCCCAGACGATCGGGCAGGCGGCACGGTGAAGCGTCCGACCCGGCGGCGAAGAACATCTATGCCGCGGCGCCTGGTTTTGGTTGGCCTGGCACTCTTGGCCGTGGCGGCGGCGGTATTCTTCGTGGTCGCGGGTCCGGTGACCGAGCCGTTGCGCGGACTGCATTGCGTCACGCCCTCGTCGCTCACCAAGGCTCAATTCCCGCTCATGAGAACGGCTGAGCGGCTGCGCGACGGCGGGCCGTTGACCATCGTCGCGATCGGCTCGTCCTCGACCGAGGGCTATGCCGCCAGCAGCCCGGCGGCGAGCTATCCATCGAGGCTGGAGGTCCTGCTGCGCAAGGCGTTTCCGGGCGTGGAGATCCGGGTCATCAACAAAGGCGTGTCGGGTGAGGAAGCCGACCAGATGATCAGCCGGTTCGACCGGGACGTAATCGCCCAGCATCCCGATCTGACGATCTGGCAGTTCGGTTCCAACGCGGTGGTTCGCGACCGTACCGCCGATAGCCTGGACACGATGCTGCGCCATGGCATCGCGCGGTTGAAGGCCAGCGACACCGATCTTTTGCTGATGGATCTGCAGGTGGCACCGATGATCATCGACAAGCCGGGCCATACCGAGATGGTGCGAGAGATCGCCGATCTGGCACTCAGCGAACAGATCGGTGTCATCCGTCGTTTCGCGATCATGAGCTGGTGGTTGCGGCATGCCCGGTTCACGCTGAACTCGATGCTGGCCTATGATGGGCTGCACATGTCGGATGGCAGCTACGCCTGCTTGGCCGATGCGGTTTCCCGCATCATCCTGGATGGCACCGGACAGACCGAGATGTTGCCGCGGCTGACGGCCCGACGCGCCAACGCCGCCACTGAGTGAGAGGCAAGATGACCAGCAATACCGGAATGAGCGACCACGATGCCGCCTTGTCGGAGAACCTGGAGTTCTATCGGGCGTTCAGCATGCGGGACATGGCCGCGATGGAGCGGATCTGGTCCGCCACGGCACCGGTGAGCTGCATCCATCCCGGCTGGCCGGCGCTCTACGGCCGCGAGGCGGTGCTGACCAGCTGGCGCAATATACTGCGCGGCTCGGCATCGCCGCAGGTGCTGTGCTATGAGGAGAGGGTCACCCTGCATGGCGATTTGGCGCTGGTCACCTGCGACGAGGAAGTACCGGGCGGCACGGTGATCGCCACGAATGTCTTCGTCCGGGAACGCGGCCTATGGCGCATGGTGCATCATCAGGGCAGCCCACTGATGATGCCGAAGCGGCCGGAGGGCGGTGCCACACGGCACTAGGAAACCACCGCGAGAGCCTGCCCGGCGGTTGAGCGGCACGCTGTAACTGAGCTGGAGCGATTCCACTTCCGTGGAATTCGCTCTAGGACGCCGCCCTTACCGCCTCCGGTGGCGGTTCGGTATGCACGATGATGCGGTGGGTTCCGGGGATCTGTTCGCGGATCGATTGCTCGAGCCGGCTGGCGGCGGCGTGAACGGTTTCGACCGTCTCGGTCGCCGGCACGTGACAATGGAACGAGATGTACAGGCCCTGATCGGTCTGTCGTATCCGGATATCATGGGCGTCGAGCAGCAACGGCGTCGCCTCGGCGAGAGCCTCGATCGTATCGCGGATCTGCCGAAAATCCTGCCAAGCGAGGCCCGTGCCGGCTACCGCATCGACCTGCAGGGGTTCGATATGGCTTTCGACCTCGATCTCGTCCCCCAACTCGTGATGGATCGCGCGTTCCAGCGCCGACGCGGTCTTATGTGCCTCGGCGATCGTTTGAGCGCCATCGACCTCCAGATCGAAGCTTACCGAGATCGTTTGTTCGACATGCTGCACGGTGACGTGATGGACCGGCACGCCCTGCGCCGCGGCGATGACCAGGACGCGGTCGAGGATTGTCTCGTCGTCGAGCGCCAGAGGCCGCGTCTGCACCAGCACCTCGGCATCCGGCAGACGCAATTGAATGCGCTGGGCGATCAGCGCCTTGATCTCGCTGACCCGCTCCAGCGGCAGGGTGCGGCCGACCGCGACGTCGAGATCGACCAGGAAAGCGCTGCCGCGAGGCCCGCCGCGCGCGCGCTCGACCCGCGCCACCCCGGAGATACCCTGGGCCGCCGCCCGGGCGATGTCGGCGATACCCTCCGGAGCGGTATCGATCAGCGTCTCGATGGTTTCGCGGCCCAGCCGATACCCGGCGCGCAGCACGAAGAGGGCGACGCCGATCGCGGCGATCGGATCGCCCAGGGGATACCCCAGATAAACGAAGCCAAGGCCGATGATGACCACGCCCGAGCTGTAGATATCCGATTGGAAATGCAGCGCGTCGGCGGCGAGTGCCGGGCTTTTCGTCTCACGCGCGATCCGGGTCAGGCGGCGGGCCCGGAAAAAGTCGACGACCATCGACAACAGCATCACGCCAGCCGCCGCCCAGCTCGGCTCGACCGAGGAACCGCCAAAGATCAGACGCTCGCCCGCCGCGTAAAGGATCCAGGTACTGGTCAGGAACAGCAGGACGGTTTCGGCCAGCGCCGCGATGCTCTCGATCTTGCCATGGCCGTAAGGGTGATCGTGATCGGCCGGCTTGTCGCTGAACCGCACGGCGGCATAGGTCAATACCGTGGCACCGCAATCCAATGCCGAATGGGCGGCCTCGGACAGGATGCCCAGGCTGCCGGTCATGATACCGACGATCAGCTTGAGAACGGTCAGCAGGCCGCTAGCCAGGATCGAACTGAGGGCGATCTTTTCTTTCACGCTCGCCATGTTCTTGCCTGCACGCCCGTGGATCATCGAAGGGATGGGTTTGGCGGCCGAAGCCTCAGCCATTCAGCCATAGTCGGATAAAGTTCATAACGTGTTGACCGGGAGCGACTTATTTCCGTTTAACCGATCGCCCAAGTCAAAATAAGCTTCCAGTGCGGTCGAAATCCGCTGGTGATATGCGACAGGGTGCCGACCGGCGCAAGGCATTGGCGATAGAATGCCCCGTCGATCGCGCCCAGTTAGTCTTCGAGCATCTGATTGATCTTGAGCGCCACGCCCATGGAGCCCGCCACCTTGAGAGCACCCGTCATATAGGCGAGCGTCGGATTGAGACCGCCGTTCAGCATCTTTCGGAGGGACGCGGCACTGAGCGTCAGAGTCGTATCGACATCGTCATGGGCGGTGTCGTCGATGATCGGCGGGCTTACCGTGCCATCCCAAAAGATGACCCCGTCATCCCCCAGATCGAACTGCGCCTTGTAGCCGAGCGGCAGGTTCAACGCCGCCTTGGCGCGCACCGCTTCGATCAATCCATCCAATGACATGCCGACACCCATCCGCTCCCCGGCAAACCGCCGGGACGGGCCAAGGGTAGCGCATCGGCGCCAGCACCGAAACGGCGGCGACGCGTCACGCGGCTCGGCGGTCGCTACGAGGGCGGGAACGGTTTGCGCAGCATCAGCAGATAGGCATAGCCACGACCGATATCGCGCTCCATCACCGGCCCGCCCCAGGCAGCGGCGCGGTCGCGCAGGCCGGCTTCGATCTCGGCCCGAGGGGCGACATCGAACAGGCGGAGCCAGGCCAGAAGCGGGATGCGGCGCCAGGCACCAGCCCGGCCCTGGTCGCCGAAATCGACGACCGCCAGGGTGCCCCCCGGCCGGACCAGCCCGACCGCGCGATCGACCGCCGACGCCCAATCGGGGATCATCGACAGCACATAGGAGAAATAGGCGACGTCGAACGCGTCGATACCGAAGGCGGCAGGCGCATCGAAAGCGGCACCGCCGGCATGGGCGAGCCGGATCCGATGGGCGAGGCCGGCGCGCGCGATCGAGGCTGCCGCCGTTTCCAGCATCACGGTGGAGACATCGATACCGTAGAGATCGAGATCCGGCCGGCGCCGAGCCAACCGGATCAGATTGCGGCCGGTACCACACCCGATCTCGCAAACCCGGGCGCCGGGCGCGACCGGCAAGCCGTCGAGCAGTTGGTCTCGACCGAACAAATAGAACTTGCGGGTGAAGTCATAGAAATGCCGCTGGGTGCGATAGATCGCATCCATATGCCGTACGGCATCGGCCTGTCTCACCCCCATCCCTCTATCCCGCGGCAGGACCACCATTCGGAAGCTCAGGCGACACGGGAATAGAGGTGGAAGCCGCCATAGATCGCCGAGCGATCCTGTTCGAGGAACCGCCGCGACTCCTCCTCGTGATAGTGCCAGCCCTCGAGCGCCTCGGGCGGCAGAAGCTGCTCGAACACCGAGCGTGCGCCCGCCGTCCGAAAAATCACCCGCGCACCCGGCCGCGCCGTGCGGCGGATCTCAGCCCACAGCTCGCCGAGCATCTGCGCCGTCATCCAGTCGACACTATCAAGCAGGACATAGCGATCGCAGCTCGCTGCCGGCTCGTCGGCCAAAAATGCCGTCATCGAGCGGGTATGGGTCTCGACCCGATCGAGCCGGTCGCGGATCGTCTGGAAATTGTCACGCTGCAGGTAAGGCGGCATCGCCTTGCGCTTGGTCACGTCGTAATGCCGGCCGAAGGCCTGCCAGGCGAAGTAGTTCTCGCTCAATGAGAAGTCGCAGGCCAGGCGCCGGATTCGGTCGTGATAGAGCTGCGCCAGATCGCCGCTGGCATCTTCGCGCATGCTGTCGAACTGGTTGGGCGGAATGCCCAGGCTATAGAGCAGGACCGGCTGGCGGACGAGCAGCCGCACCAGCTTCTTTTCGAACAGCGGCTCGATCTCCCGGTCGAAGATCTGGCGCTGCTCGTCGAGCGAATTGGCCTCCAACAACCGAGCGGGGTGTTGGCCGTGCAGCCGGCAGAACGCATGGACGAAGCCGATGAACTTGCCGAGCAGCGCCTGGCGGTAAAAGCCCTTGGCGAAGAAATCGATCCGCTGGCGGCCGAGCAGCGATCGGTGCTCCCAGAAGTGCCGTGTATCGGCATCCAGACGCTGGCTGATATGGCTGTGATAAAGGTCGACATTCTCCTTGTTCTTGGCGACGCCGAAGAATTGGAAGAAGGCCTCGTAGTCCGGCAGGTGGCGCATCGCCGCCAGCTTCAAACGGGTGAGTGCGGTATGCGCCGGGTTGAGGTCGACCGCGACGATCGAAGCGGGGCCGGCCATCAGGTAGTTCAGAATGTTGCAGCCGCCCGAAGCAATGGTGATGACCCGGCTGGTCGGCTGCAATCGCAGCGCCTCCAGATCGACCACCGGATCTTCCCAGATCTGGTTATAGACAAAGCGCGCGAACCAGACGGCGAACAGACGATCCAGCAGCGCCTGCCGCTTGCTGGGCACCTGCCGATAAACCGCCGTCTTGATGTTGGAAACCGCCATTCGAATAAGACCTCCGCGAAGTCCCGAGGGACGATCGATCGCCTTCGGATAGGACCAACCTGGCCGGCGGTCTACTGATTTCCGGGAAACGGCTCGTGATTTCACGAAACCGTTACGCGTTATTCTTCGAACTGTCATCAAACCACCCGATGCGGTGCCATGGGCGGCGGTTGGCGTATGTTTTACTGGCGAAATTAGCCGAGCGAGGAGTGAAAAAGCGGTCGAGCGGCGCGACTCGATATTAGGAGATGTTCGCCCACACCAGGACCGCGATGCCGACGACGACGCAATAGATCGCGAAGGGCCGCATCGCATTGATCTCGTGCTTTTTGAACCACGCCATCAGCACCCAGACGGCGAAGAACGCGCAAACACCGGACAACACGCCGCCCAGCAGGGCGGATCGTATGATCTCGCTGCTGGCGGAATGCAGCATCTTGGGCACCGCGACGATGCCGGCGCCCAAGATGATGGGTGCGGCGAGCAGCATCGAGAAACGCGCCGCCGCCTCGTGACGTAGGCCCATCCAGAAGCCTGCCACCATGGCGGCGCCCGAGCGGGAGAAGCCGGGAATGAGCGCCAGCGCCTGGGCACAGCCGATAATCGCCGCCTCCTTGAAGCTGAGCTCCTTGATCGTGCGCGTACCGGTGCCCTGCAGCCGCTCGCCCGTGTAGAGCAGCACGCCATTCACGACCAGGAATGCCGCGGCCGAACTGACGCTGCTGAAGATCGACGTGAGCAGGCTTTGGAACACCACACCCAACACCGCCGCCGGGACCGTCGCGACGACCAGCAAGGCAAGTGTCCGGCGCTCACCAACCGCGCTACCATCGAAGACACCGGCGATAAAAGCCACCCAATCGCGCCAAAAGAAAATCAGCAGGGCAAGTGCCGTTCCCAAATGAAGCATGACGACAAAAGGCAGGAAGTGTTCTTTGAGGAACTCAGGACCGAGATCCCAGCCAAAAAAGAACGGTGTCAATACACCATGGGCGACGCTGCTGATGGGGAAGAGTTCGGTGATGCCTTGGATAATCGCGAAAAGCACAGTTTGAAAGGTCGACATGTCGCCTCGAGGCCTATGCAGATTTCGGGGAACGGCACGCCGTGAGCGGCGCCTGCTGCACTGCCATATACCTGGACCGGAGCAAAAACCCTAGCCCCCAAATCGCTTCCTAACCGAACGGTATAGTTCCGGCGGTGTTTGTATTTAAGGCGGTTGAAAGGTCCTGTCACTAAGCCGCGCCGTCCACGCAGAAACGCATGAGGATGCGGACGGCCGAGGCGAAATCGGCAAGCTCCATCGCTTCGTCCGGGTTGTGGCTGCCGTTCTCGTTGCGCACGAATAGCATGGCGGTGGGCACGCCCGAGGCGGCGAAGACAGCGGCATCATGGCCGGCGCCGCTCGGCATTTCGAGCGTGTCGATGCCCAGCGCCGCCGCGTGTCGACCGAGCCGTTCCCGCAGCCCCGCGTCGAGCAGCGCCGGCTGGGATCGGCTCATCTCACCGAAATCCATCTCGACACGATGGGCGGCTCCGATCTCGGCGGCGTGCCGCCGGGCAAGCTCGACGCAATCGGTCAGCACGGCCGGCTCAAGGCTGCGAAAGTCGATGGCGAAATCGATCTGCCCCGGAACCTTGCTGGCACCGGCGACGGCCGAATCGGTCGTCAGCACCCCCGTTGTGAAGACCAAATCCCGGCCGGCAGCCTCGAAATCGGCCCAGACCTGATCGAGCCGGTGCAGCAACTCGACCGTCGCCGCCACCGCGTCCCGGCGGGAGCGGCGCGGTAGCGCGCCGGAATGGCCATAGGCACCAACCGTTCGCGCCGCGACGAAGCGGTGATAGCCGCGAATGCCGGTAACCAAGCCGACCGGAATGCCGGTTTCGACCAGCACCGGCGCCTGCTCGATATGCACTTCGAGAAAAGCGGCGACGCGCCGGGGATCGAGCATCGCGACGCCCCGGGCCAGAGAAGCCGGATCGCCGCCCGCTTCGGCGATGTAGTGGGCGAGGCCGATCCCGGTATCGATGCGCGGGGTATCCAAGGCGGTAGGCGGCAAGAGACCGAACGCGGCACGGCTGCCGGCATAGGGTACGTCGAACCAGGCGCCCTCCTCCGCGCGGATCGCCATCACGGTGAGATCCATCGCCGGGGTGATTCCGGCCGCTTTGAAGCCCGATAGGACCGCCAAGCCCGCGACGACCCCGGCGGCGCCGTCGAAATTGCCGCCCTGGCGGACGCTGTCGAGATGCGAGCCCATCATCAGATAGGGTGCGGCGCGGTCGCGACCCGGCAGCGTCATATAGAGGTTCGCCGCCGCATCGATCCGGCATTCGAGGCCGAGAGTCTCCGCGGCGGCGATCATGAGCCGATGCGCCACCGCCTCGCCCGGACCATAGGAGATGCGCTCGATGCCACGACCAACCCGGGTCGCCGCCGCCAACTCGTCGAATAGGCGTACCGCGAGCCCGAAATCGGGATCGATCTGCCGGCTATCGGTCACCTGCGTCACGCCTATCTCCAATTGTCCGTCAAAGCCGAAGCCGCTATGCCGCGGCCACTATGCCAAGGTGGATCATGCCGCTGCCATCCTTTTCAGCGAATGGCGAGGGCTGGATGGGGATGCCACGCGACCGTCTATCTGCTACGACAGGCGATGAGGGTTGATTGGGGGGATCGGTCATGCGTCTCCTGACGACGCGCGCCGCGTTGAGGATCGTGAGTGTGGTGGGCTCGCTGATTTGGGCGATGCCGGCCATGGCGCATCCGCATATTTTCATCGAACAGGCGATGACCGTCACCTATGGCAAGACGGTGGCTGACAAGATGGCGGTCACCGGCGTGCGCATGACATGGACCTTCGACGACCTCTATAGCTCGATGCTGCGCAACGATTACACCGAAAACCCCGACGGGCCGCTGACCGAAGCCGATATCCGCAATCTGGAAAAGCACGCCTTCGGCAATCTCGCCAGCGTGCATTACTTCACGACGGTCACGATCAACGGCACGCCGGTACCGGTCGCAGCCCCCACCCACTTCACCGCCCACGCCACGGGCGACAAGGTGACCTATGAGTTCACCGTGCCGATCAGCACACCGCCAAAGCCCGGCCAGAACACGGTGGAGGTGATGGTCTTCGATCCGGAATATTATGTGGATTTCGAGGCCGCCGCGAAAGATCCGGTCAAAGTCACCGGACAGAAACCGGGCGGCCCGCAACCGGATTGCCGATCGGTCGGCGACAAGCGCGATACGATCGGCTGGGGCAAGGTCCAGGTCGACGAGTTGGTGTGCAGCTATGGCGGCGGTGGCTGAGGGGCGGAGATGACGGTGAGGGAGAAACGCTTCTTAGGCGCGGTAGCGGCCATCCTGATAATCATGATGGTGCTTGTGGGCGCCATGTCGGGCTCGGCCCGCGCCGATGCCTTCACGGGCGGCCGCGCGGCGCCGGCGGCGTTGGGTGCCGCCGATAGTATCGGTGGCGGATTATGGACCGGTCTCGCGAAGCTGCAACGCGGCCTGAACAGCAGCATTTCACGCGAGTTCAGGATCGTACGCGACACCGGATCGAGTTCCGCCATCGCCGTCGTCCTAGGCATCGCGTTCCTCTACGGCGTGCTGCACGCGGCGGGACCAGGGCACGGCAAATCGGTGGTCGCCGCCTATTTCGTCGCCAATGAGGCGCGCTGGACCAGCGGCATCGTCATGGGCGGCGTGATTTCGCTGATCCAGGGTCTGTTCGCGATCCTGATGGTCTTCCTGTTTTCGCTGCTGCTGCGCTGGAAGGAATTCCAGATCCAAGACCGCGGCGCGCTGGTCGAGTTCGTCAGCTATGCGATCATCGTGGCGATCGGCGGCGTCATGCTGTACCGAGCGATCATCCGACCGGCCCATGGTCGACATGATCACGGGCACCACGATCACGGGCATTCCGATCATGGGCATCATCCTGAACACGCGCACCGGCACGACCATGCCCAGGCTCCGGTCGCGGCGTGCGGCCATGTACATGGCCCGGTCGCCGCGGACCCGAAACTGATTCTGGCGGCGGGCCTCACACCTTGCCCGAGTGCCTTTCTGATCCTGTTCTTCGCGCTCGCCAACGGCGCTTTCCTCGTGGGTGTCGCCGCCGTGCTGGCGCTATCGATCGGCATGGGCCTCACCGTGTCGGGCATCGGCGTGCTGAGCATCGTCGGACGGGGCTTTCTGAAGCGGGTGTTCGGCGGATCGGACCAGCGCGGCGAGCGTCTGGAGCGGATCTTGGCGGTCACCGGCGCGGCCTTGATCGTCGGCTTTTCCGGCCTGCTGGCACTCAACGCCTGGGCGCAACTCTAACCCCCGTCGCGAGAGAGTATTCCCATGGTCGAAGCCTGTCCGCTGATCGAAGTGTCCGGTGCGCCCTTCGAACGCGGCGTGCAATATGGCAAAGCCGCCGCCGACCGCGTGCGCAAGGGGGTCGCGCACTATACGGCGCAACTGGCCCTGCTATCGCTCGACCGCTCGGCCATCGCCGGGCTGGTGCACGACTATTTGCCGGTCATCGAAGCCTTCGACGCAAGCTATATCGACGAGATGCGCGGCATCGCCGAGGGTGCCGGGCTGAGCTTCGACGAGGTGGTGCTGCTCAACGCGCGCACCGAGATCCTGAAACTGGGCGAGCGGCCGGATCTGCGCCGGCGGCTTGCCGAGACGACCGATCCGGATGGCTGTACCGGTGTGGTGGCACTACCAGAGGCGACCGCGGCGAAGCGCCTGATCCATGCCCAAAATTGGGATTGGAAGGTCGACTGCGTCGAAACCGCGGTGGTGCTACGCATCCGGCGCGATGACGGCCCCGACATCCTGACCTTCACGGAGGCCGGCGGCCTCGCACGGTCCGGGTTCAACACGGCGGGCATCGCCATCACCGCGAATTATCTCGAATCCGATCGCGATTACCGGCAGATCGGCGTTCCGCTGGCCCTCATCCGGCGCAAGGTGCTGGAGCAACAGCATCTGGCACTCGCCCTGCGCGCCGTCTATGCCACCGGGAAATCCGCCGCGAACAACATGATCGTGAGCCATCGGGACGGCATCGCCATAGATTTCGAATGCGCCCCCGACGAGACCTTTCAGGTTCACCCGGAGCGGGGTCTTCTAGTCCATGCGAATCACTGGCAGAGCCCGGTCGCCCTTGGCAAGCTGCGCGATACCGGCGTCGCCAACACGCCGTGCAGCCTCTATCGGGATCTTCGGGTGCGCGGCCTGCTGGCACCGGAGATCGGCAATCTCACGGCCGCGTCGGTGAAGGCGGCGCTGTTCGACGATTTCGGTTCGCCCTGGTCGGTGTGCCGACCGCCCCGCAAATCGCTTAACGGGAACATCACGGCGACCGTGGCGATGATCGTCATGGAACCGGCGCTGGGCACGATGCAGGTCGCCATGCTGCCCTCGCAAAATCGCGAATTCTCGACGTTCCATCTTACCTGCGGTGCGTAAGTTTACGGGATGAGATTGTCTCGGCGCGTCGGACGCCTCATCTTGGACAACTCGGAGTCATGATGGAGATCGCGCGTTGGCTCGCCTCGACATCGCTGTAAAAGGCCTGTTCGCCACCCCGGTAGCGGCGGTCGAGGTGCCAGGTGCGGTGGCGCTGAACCGCACGCTGGTCGAGACGATCCTGCGCTATCGGGCGGAAAATCCATCGGTACAGGCATCAAATGCCGGCGGCTGGCATTCGGATCGGGACATCCTGGCCTGGGGCGGCGAACCGGTGTCGCATATTATCGAGATCGCCAAGGGTGTCGCGACCCGGCTGACCGCCGACCGGAACAGCAAGCCGGTACACCCGGCCTGGACGATGCAGGCCTGGGCGAATGTGAACGGCCCGGGCGATTCGAACATCTGCCACTATCATCCCGGCTCCGTCTGGTCCGGCACCTATTATGTGGCGGATGGGGGCTGCGCCTCGGACCTGTCGCTCGGCGGCGAGTTCGAGATGCTGGATCCGCGCGGCTCGGGACCCGGCATGTATGCGCCGACCCTGAAATTCGCTGGCGAGGATGGCGCCTCGGTCGGCAGCGCCGAAACGATCCTGCCACGACCAGGCTTGCTGGTGGTTTTTCCGTCCTGGCTCTACCATCAGGTCCGGCCCTATCGTGGGACCGAGTTGCGCATCTCCATCGCCTTCAATTTCGGCGTCTGACCGCATCCCTCGGAGTCGGACATGGAAATCCCTGGTCAGCGAAACGCCGCCCGGCGGCAAGCCGAGATCGTCGCTTTGCTGCGCGAAACCGGCAGGGTCGGCGTCGAGGACCTCGCGGCACGTTTCGCGGTGACGCCGCAGACCATCCGCCGCGACCTCAACGATATGAGCGAGGCCCGGCTGGTGACCCGCGTCCATGGCGGGGCGATGATCGTCTCGGGTGTCGCGAACCTCGCCTATGAGGCGCGCAAACTGGTCGCCGGACCGCTGAAACGGCTGATCGGCGAGGCGGCCGCCCAGCTGATCCCCGATGATTCCTCGCTGTTCATCAATATCGGCACGACGACAGAAGAAGTGGCGCATGCGCTGGCCGGCCGATCGGGATTGCTGGTCATCACCAACAATCTGAACGTCGCGACGGAACTGCACCGCAATGCCGCGATCGACGTGATCGTGGCGGGCGGCAGCGTGCGGGCCAGCGATGGCGGCATCGTCGGGGCGAATACCGTGGAGGTGATCCGGCAGTTTCGCGTCGATACCGCGGTGATCGGTACCTCCGCGATCGATACGGACGGTACCCTGCTCGATTTCGACATTCGCGAGGTGGATGTCTCGCGCGCCATCATCGAGAACGCCCGCCGCGTGATCCTGGTGACCGACAGCAGCAAATTCGAACGCTCGGCCCCGGTGCGGATCGCGACGCTGGCGGAGATCGACGTCTTGGTGACCGATCAGCTTCCGCCGGGACCGATCGCCGATCTCTGCCAGCAGCATGGCGTGGAGGTGATCGAGACCGGCGGGCCGATCGAAACGGGGCCGTCCTCCGACTGAGCTGGCCGCCGATGCGGCTCCTGAGTCGATCGGCGGGCGCCGCCAAAGAGAATGTTCGTTTTGCGGCTTGCCTGTTCCTTTTGTTTTCGTATAGCGTCACATCCGAGCGGTTATGATGCGCGATTCAACGTGCTGGGAGGAAGTTTGTCCGTCGATCCGGCAGCATCGGAGGAGTATGACGTCGCCATCATCGGTGGCGGCATCAATGGCTGCGGGATCGCTCGGGATGCCGCCGGGCGCGGGCTGCGCGTCTTCCTGTGCGAGCGTCGCGATTTCGCCTCCGGCACGTCTAGCGCGTCGACCAAGCTCATCCATGGCGGGCTGCGCTATCTCGAACACAAAGAGTTTCGTTTGGTGCGCGAGGCGCTGATGGAGCGCGAGGTCCTGTGGGGCATCGCACCACATATCATCTGGCCGCTTCGCTTCGTCCTGCCGCATCATAAGGAATTGCGCCCGGCCTGGCTGCTACGCCTCGGGTTGTTTCTCTATGATCATTTGGGCGGCCGGAAGCGGCTGCCGCCGACCCGCACCTTGCGTCTCGGTACCGACCCGGCGGGCGCGCCGCTGAAATCGAGCTTCACGCTCGGCTTCGAATATTCGGATTGCTGGGTGGAGGATTCCCGCCTGGTCGTGCTGAACGCGCGGGACGCCGCGGCGAAGGGTGCGCGGGTGGCACCGCGGACGCGCTGCGTGTCGGCGGAGCGGAGTGAGGCAGGCTGGCGGCTGGAGCTGCGCGACGAGCTCAACGGCAACAATTTCTCGATTCGCGCCCGCGCGCTGGTGAACGCGGCGGGCCCATGGGTGGCCGAGGTCGCCGGGTCGGTGATCCGGGCCAATGTACCGGCCGCGGTCCGGCTGGTGCAGGGCAGCCACATCGTCGTCCGGCGGCTCTACGATCACGCGGCCTGCTACATCTTTCAAAACGCCGATGGCCGGGTCTTTTTCATGATCCCCTACGAGCGGGACTTCACCTTGATCGGCACCACCGACCAAGAGTTCCATGGTGATCCGTCATCGGTCCGTGCCAGCGACGCGGAAATCGACTATCTCTGCCGTTCCACCAGCGAATACCTGAAGCAGCCGGTCACCCCCGATATGGTGGTGTGGACCTATTCGGGCATCCGGCCGCTCTACGATGACGGCGCGTCGTCGGCGCAGGAAGCGACCCGCGATTATGTGCTGAAGCTGGATGACGGCGATGGCGAGGCGCCGTTGCTGTCGATCTTCGGCGGCAAGATCACGACCTATCGGCGGTTGGCCGAGGCGGCGCTACAGATGCTGCTGCCGCATGTGCCCACCAGAACAGGTGCCCAACCAGGACGACCGGCGGGTTGGACCGGTCGGGAAAACCTGCCCGGCGGTGATTTCCCCGTCGATGGTTTCGAAACCGAACTGCGCGCGGCCAATGCGCGTTATCCGTTCGTGGCCGAACCGACCCTGCGTCGATTGTTCCGCGCCTATGGAACGGACATCAACGTGTTGTTGCGGGGTACCACGAGTGCCGCCGATCTCGGCCAGACGCTGGGGGCCGATTTGACCGAGGCCGAGCTGCGCTATCTGGTCAATCACGAATGGGCGCGCAGCGCCGAGGACGTGATCTGGCGCCGAAGCAAGCTGGGGCTGCGCATGACGCCAGCGGAGATCGCCATCATCGACGACATGATTCCCCGCATCCTCTCCGAACAAAAGGCAGCGGCGGCATGAGCCTTGTGCTCGAGCACATCAACTTGACGATCGGGGCGGAACACATGATCCGCGACGTGTCGTTGGAGCTGCCGCGCGGCACGATGAATGTGCTGCTGGGCCCAACGCTGGCCGGCAAGACCACGCTGATGCGCCTGATGGCCGGGCTGGACCGGCCGACCTCCGGCCGGCTGCTGCTCGACGGCAAGGACATCACGGGCGTTCCGGTGAAGCGCCGGTCGATCGCCATGGTGTATCAGCAATTCGTCAATTATCCGACGCTGTCCGTCTATGAGAACATCGCCTCGCCGCTGCGTGTCGCCGGGTTGAAAAAGGCGGAAATCGACCAGCGGGTGCAGCAGGCGGCGAAGCTGCTGCGGCTGGAAAAGATGCTCGGCCGCACGCCGCTGCAGCTTTCCGGCGGCCAGCAACAGCGCACCGCGATCGCGCGCGCGCTGGTCAAGCGCGCGGATCTCGTGCTGCTCGACGAGCCGCTCGCCAACCTCGACTACAAACTGCGCGAGGAACTGCGCGAGGAACTGCCGCGCATCTTCGCGGAGTCCGGCGCCATCCTGGTTTATGCCACCACCGAGCCAACCGAGGCGTTGCTGCTTGGCGGCAATACGACCAGCCTTTGGGAGGGGCGTGTCAGCCAGTCCGGACCGACCGCCATGGTCTATCGCCGGCCGCGGAACATCGATGCCGCGCGAAATTTCTCCGACCCGCCGCTGAACGAATTGGCGGTGGAAAAGCGCGGCGCCGTCATCGTCTTGTCGGATGGCCGGCAGTTTCCCGCAATCGGCCCCCTGCTGGGCCTGCCCAACGGCGCTTACCGGATCGGCTTTCGAGTGGATGATGTAACGATCGGCACCACATCACCAAGCGCGCTTAGCTTTCCTGGGCAGGTCGCGGTTACCGAGATCAACGGCTCAGAGAGCTTCGTGCATGTGAATGTCGGCCTGGGCACCTGGGTCTGCCTGGTGCGCGGCGTCCATCTATGGGAGCCGGGTGTGACGACCGAGGTGCATGTCGACGCCTCGCGCATCTTCGTGTTCGACGCAGCCGGCCAGATCGCCAGCCTGCCCGCCGCCAATCAGTCCGCGATCGCGGAATCCGCCTGATGGCGCAAATCACGCTCGACGGCATCGCCCATGCCTATGGCACCCCCCGCAACGAGCAGGATTACGCGCTGAAACGGCTGGACCATGTCTGGGAGCAAGGCATGGCCTATGCCCTGCTCGGCCCATCCGGCTGCGGCAAGACCACGCTGTTGAACATCATCTCGGGCCTGGTCATCCCGTCCGAAGGTCGGCTGCTGTTCGACGGTACCGATGTCACCCGGCTGCCGACGGAGCGGCGGAATATCGCCCAGGTGTTCCAGTTCCCGGTGATCTACGACACCATGACGGTCGCCGAGAATCTGGCGTTTCCGCTGCGCAACCGGCGCCTGCCCAAGCGCGATATCGAGCTGCGCGTCGCCGAGATCGCCGAGATGCTGGACCTCACCCGCGACCTTAACCGCCGGGCGCGGGGCCTGACGGCGGACGCCAAGCAAAAGATCTCGCTGGGCCGCGGGCTGGTGCGCGCCGATGTGTCCGCCGTGTTGTTCGACGAACCGCTGACCGTGATCGATCCGGCGTTGAAGTGGGAATTGCGCTCGAAGCTCAAGGCGGTACACCGCGCGCTCGACCTGCTGATGATCTATGTGACGCATGATCAGGTCGAGGCACTGACCTTCGCCGACCGGGTGGTGGTGATGAACGAGGGGCGTGCGGTGCAGATCGGCACGCCGGCCGATCTGTTCGACCGTCCGGAGCATACCTTCGTCGGTTATTTCATCGGCTCGCCGGGAATGAACCTGTTGCCGGCGACGGTCGCCGGGTCGACGGCAATCGTCGCCGGGCATGAACTGCGGCTCGCCGGCGCATACCCGCCGCTGGCCGCCGGGGGCGCCGTCCAGGTCGGCATCCGGCCGGACTACGCCATGCTGAGCCGGTCGGGCGGCGTGCCGGTGCAGGTGCGCCGGATCGACGATCTGGGCCGCCGTCGGCTGGCACATGTCAATCTGGGGCCGCATTCTTTCATCGCCACCGTACCGCCGGGCATGACCCTCAATGGCAGCGAGGCGAGCATCGAGCTCAGCCCGGCGCATATGCATGTCTATGTCGATGACCGGCGGGTCGAGAGCTTGGTCGAGGGGCGGGCGGCATGAACGGCAAACCATTCGACAACCGCGCCTGGTGGTTCGTTGTCCCCGTCCTCGCCTTTGTGCTGTTCTCGTCGCTGGTGCCGATGATGACCGTGGTGAACTACTCGGTCCAGGATTCGATGGGCCAGAACAGCTTCTTCTGGAACGGTGCCGGCTGGTTCGAGAGCTTGTTCGATCCGACCACCGATATCGGTGGTCGTTTCGCCGGCGCGCTCGCCCGCAACCTGTTCTTTTCCCTGGTGGTGCTGGCCATCGAGATCCCGCTCGGCATCGCGGTCTCGCTGTGCATTCCCCGGCGGGGTTGGCAGGTCGGCGCCGTGCTGGTGATGATCGCCTTGCCGATGCTGATTCCGTGGAACGTCGTCGGAACGATCTGGCAGATCTTCGCCCGCGCCGATATCGGCCTGTTCGGTGCCGCGATCAACGGGATCGGGATCCCGTTCAACGACACGCAGGACCCGCTCTCGGCCTGGAGCACGATCGTCATCATGGATGTCTGGCACTGGACATCGATGGTGGCCCTGCTCTGCTATGCCGGCCTGAAAGCCATCCCGGATGCGTTTTACCAGGCGGCGCGGATCGATGGCGCCCGCCGCTGGGCCGTGTTCGTCAATATCGAGCTGCCGAAGCTACGCAAGGTGCTGATCATCGCCGTGCTGCTGCGCTTCATGGAAAGCTTCATGATCTATACCGAACCCACGGTGGTCACGGGGGGTGGCCCGGGCGAGGCGACCAGCTTCCTGTCGCTCGATCTCGTCAAGATCGCGCTCGGTCAGGTCGATCTCGGCAATGCCGCGGCCATGTCGCTGGTCTACAACCTGATCACGCTGACGCTGTGCTGGATGTTCTTCACCTTCACCACCCATGCCGATCAGAAGGGAGACGTGTGATGCGCCCCTCCCTCCGATCGATCGGCATGCTGGTCTATCTGCTGGTGCTCGCGCTGCCGATCTACTGGCTCATCAACACGAGCTTCAAGAGCAACGTCGAGATCAATGCCGGTTTGTCGCTGTGGCCGCATCATCCGGTGCTCGACCATTATCGGCATATCTTCACCGATCCGGCCTGGTACAACGGCTTCCTCAATTCGGTCAGCTATGTGGCGCTGAACACGGTGATCTCGGTCGCGATCGCCCTGCCGGCGGCCTATGCCTTTAGCCGCTATCGCTTCATCGGCGACAAGCATCTGTTCTTCTGGTTGCTATCGAACCTGATGGCACCGCCGGCCGTCTATGCCATGCCGTTCTTCAACCTCTATTCCGAGATCGGCCTGTTCGATTCCGTCTGGGCCGTGGCCCTGGCGCATTGCCTGTTCAACGTGCCGCTGGCGGTGTGGATCCTCGAGGGCTTCATTTCGGGCGTGCCGCGCGAGATCGACGAAACGGCGGCGATCGACGGCTATTCCTTCCCGCGCTTCTTCATCAAGATCTTCGTTCCGCTGATCGCCAACGGCATCGGCGTCGCCGCGTTCTTCTGCTTCATGTTCTCGTGGGTCGAGCAACTGCTGGCGACCACCCTCACCACCGTCAATGCCAAGCCGATCGTCGCGGTGATGACCCGGGCGTACAGCGCCGCCGGGATGGATTGGGGTCTGGTCGCCGCCGCCGGCGTGCTGACCATGATCCCCGGGGCCATCGTCATCTGGTTCGTGCGCAACCACATCGCCAAGGGCTTCGCCCTTGGCCGCGTCTGAGGAGGTTCGGCGATGAACTTCGTCTGGATGGCGTGGACCTGGCAGACGATCCTGTTTTTCGGGCTGCTCCTTGCGGGTCTGGTGATTCTGACCTTGCTGGCGATCTACCGGCCGGAGACGCCGCGTCGGGGCTTGCTGCGGTTTCCCACGACACGCGGCGACCGGTTCTTCGTCTCGCTGGTGGGCAGCGCCTACATCTTCATCGCCTATATGCGCTTCGGCGGCGAGACCCTGTGGTACCCGCTGGTCGCGGCAATTCTCTTCGGCGTCGCCATGTTCCGTTTCGCTTGAGGTCGACACCATCAAACCGGTTCGCGAAGTGGCGCGCGTGCCGGTAAATCAGGGAGGACAAGAATGATAAAACGTCGTGATGTGCTGAAGGGCGGTGCCGCCGCGGTCGGTGCCGGCATGCTGTTGAACAGCCGGGTGACCTATGCCCAGCAAACCGATGCCGCGAAGAAGTGGGTCGATTCCGAGTTCCAGCCGTCCAGCCTGTCGAAAGCCGAGCAGATGGCCGAGATGGAGTGGTTCATCGAGGCCGCTAAGCCCTTCAAGGGCATGGAAGTGAGCTGCGTCTCCGAAATCCTCAAAGTGCACGACTATGAGTCGAAGACGCTGACCAAGGCCTTTGCCGAGATCACCGGCATCAAGGTCAACCACGACATGATGGATGAGGGTCTGCTGGTCGACAAAATCGGCGTCGAGCTGCAGTCAGGCCGGCCGATCTACGATTTCTGGATGAATGATTCCGACTTCATCGGCACCCATCCGCGCTATCAGGACATCGTCGGTGGCTCGCTGACCGACTTCATGGCGAATGACGGTAAGGCGGTCACCAACCCGCATCTCGACCTCAACGACTTCATGGGCCTGTCCTTCGGCACCTTCACCGACGGCAAGCTCTACCAGTTGCCCGACCAGCAATTCGCCAATCTTTACTGGTTCCGGTACGACTGGTTCAAAAAGCCGGAGCTGCAGGCGCAGTTCAAGCAAAAATACGGCTACGATCTGGGCGTACCGGTGAACTGGTCGGCCTATGAGGACATCGCCGAGTTCTTCACCAACGACGTGAAGACCATCGATGGCCAGCGGGTCTACGGCCATATGGATTACGGCAAGAAAGACCCGTCGCTCGGTTGGCGGTTTACCGATGCGTGGTTGTCGATGGCCGGTGCCGGCGATCGCGGGTTGCCGAACGGCAAGCCGGTCGATGAATGGGGCATCCGCATGGTCGACGGCCTTCCCCGTGGGTCGTCGGTTACCCGCGGCGGCGACGCCAACGGCCCGGCCGCGGTCTATGCGCTGACCAAATATGTCGAGTGGCTGAAGAAATACGCCCCCCCGGAAGCCGCCGGTATGGACTTCCTGGAGGCCGGTCCGGTCCCCGGCCAGGGCCATATCGCGCAACAGATCTTCTGGTACAGCGCCTTCACCGCCGCCCTGTCGGAGCCCGGCCTGCCGGTGATGAATGCCGACGGCACGCCGAAATGGCGTATGGCACCGTCGCCGCACGGCGCCTATTGGAAGGAAGGCATGAAGCTCGGCTATCAGGATTGCGGCTGCTGGACGATGCTGAAATACGCACCGATGGAGAAGGTCAAGGCTGGCTGGCTCTACGCGCAGTTCTGCACCTCGAAGACGGTCAGCCTGAAGAAGTTCATCGTCTCGAACCACGTGATCCGCACCAGCGACATCTGGTCTCAGGCGGCGACGGATCTGGCACCGAAGCTGGGTGGTCTGGTCGAGTTCTACCGCAGCCCCGCAGTGACGCAGTGGACGCCGACCGGTGTCAACGTGCCCGATTACGGCAAAATGGCGCAGGTCTGGTGGCAGAACGTGTCGAACGCCATCTCCGGCTCAGTAACCCCGCAGCAGGCGATGGACGGGCTGGCGCGCGACCAGGACGCGATCATGGATCGGTTGGAGCGGTCGGGCGTCCAGGGCAAGCTGGGGCCGAAGCTGAATAAGCCGGAAACCGCCGAATACTGGTATGCCCAGGCGGAGAAGGACGGCAATCTGGCGCCACAGCGCAAGTTGGCCAATGAGAAGCCGAAGGGTGAGACGGTCGATTACGACACCCTGATCAAGAGCTGGCCGGCCACACCACCCAAGAAGGTGTGAGGCCCAAAAACGCGTGAGGCCCAAAACGCGTGAGACTGCACAAGGAAGGGCGCCGGGATGATCCCGGCGCCCATTCAACGCGGTACGCCGATGCCGGCGATCCGGTATCGGTGCACCGGCTGGAATGGCGGCACTAACCGATGCGCGTCGTGTTTCGCTGCGATCCCGCCCTGATCGACCACCTGCCACGGCCGATCGCCGCCCGGGAGGCCCTGCCGAGCTGGCTGCAGGCGATGCGCCGGGTCGGCTATTCCGAGGCGCATGGCCAGGACGTGCGCACGGTCAAGCAATGCCCGCCCTTCGTCGATGCCATGAGCCACGGCTTCATCATCCCCCTGCCCTGCGACGTCATGGTCAGCGGCGGGCGGTTCTCCTGGGATTGGGACATCCCTCGCCTGTCAAGCACCCTGCATCCCCAGGCCCCTTTGAGCTTTCATGTTCCGGCGCAGCTTGAAGGCTCGCCCTTCCACACCCCCGATCAGGTGGTCGTGAAGTTCAACAGTTTCTGGACGATCGAGCTGGAACCAGGCTGGTCGCTATTCGCGACACATCCGGTGAACCGCGCCGACCTGCCGTTCCGGCTGTTGAGCGGGCTGGTCGATGCCGACCGGTTCACCGATGTCGGCATCCTGTTCCCGGCCGTCTGGAGCGATCCAGACTTCGAGGGCGTGCTGCCGCGCGGCATGCCGGTGGCGCAGTGCTTCGCGGTATCGCGCGAACCACTCGCCTTGGTTTACCAGACCATGGATACGGCGGATGTGGCGCGCTATGACCGGACGGCCGAGGCGCTGCTCTCCAGGCCGGGCATCTATCGCAAGCGGTTTCGCGCCAAACGCGCAAAGGCGTCCGAAGCCCTAAAATCCGCCGAGCGTCTTGCGGAGGGCATCGAGGCTGAGGAATAGACAGCCGGTCGGGCTGGAGGTCAGCGCATGGGCGATCCGGCCCAGCGCCTCGGGCCGCAGCCGCAGCGCCATCGCATAGGCGGCGAGTGCCGCGTCGAGATCGCCCACCTCCTGGCAGGCGACACCCAGATTGAACGCCGCCTCGTGCAGCGACGGCTCGGCCTCTAGTGCCGAGCGGTAGGCCGTCACGGCACCGGCTGGATCATGGAGATCCTGTCTGACGAGGCCGAGCGTGAACCAGGCTTGGGCCAGCGCCGGGTCGAGCGTCACCGCACGCTGAAGCGCCTCGCCGGCGGCCGGCAGCCGCCCGGTCAGGCGCAGCGCGCGGCCGAGGCCGAACTGCGCGGCGGCAAAGTCCGGGTCGGCGGCCAGCGCCCGCGCAAACCCGACCAGCGCCGCCTCCGCCTGATGCGACACAAGCAGCGCCTCGCCCAAATAGCGCCAACCCGGCGCGTAGCCGCGAAACACCTCCAGCCGAGCCAGCAAGGCATTGGCGGATGGATCGCCCTCGCCGAGCAGCAGGGCGCATAGCCTGAACAACGGCTCCGGCGCATCCGGCATCCGTGCCAGATCCTGCCGAGCCTCGGCGATCCGACGGGTCGCCGAGGCGTTGGTCGTGTGAGGCGGTGTGGCCTTTGGTGTCACGGGTATGCTTTCGGCAGCGTTGTCGCCAAATCTAACCGGCCGGCTGCCTCATGGAGGCGTTTGTCCCGCGTCCAGAGGGAAGCGCCCGCGGTCAGTCGCGCCGCGACCAGGAGATGCGCATCGACATAGCCGATGCCGAACCCGAAAAGCGACTGGTGATCGATGAAATGCAGAACCTCCAGATCCGTGGCGACGCTGGCCTGAGGTAAGTCGGCCAACGCGTTCAGCACAAGACCGCGCTGCCGCAGATTTCCTAGGGCCAGTTCACCGATCACGAAGGGATGCGCCAGCACCCTGCCAGCTTCGAGAAAGCCGATAAGCATCTTATCGGCGAACCGCAGGTGATCGACCCAGATCGACGTATCGACCAGGATCACAGAGGCTTCGACCGCCGACGCGGAGCCGCCGCCAGTTGAGGTTCGCTACCACCCAAACGCGCCAACCTTCGCGCGCTCTCCCGCTCGATCAACGCCTTCAGCGCCTCGCGCACCAAGCTGGATTTCTCCGTCAAGCCGGTGAATGCCTGCGCCTTGGCAAGCAAGTCGTCATCGAGGGCGAGGGTGGTGCGCATCTTTCATCTCCAGCAGGATCGGCATGATATTTGTCATCGTTTGATGCCGATTTCAATGCCTGCGCGGCCAGGAAATTCGATGGGGCCGCAGCTTATCGCTTCCGAGCCTATTGTTTGCCGGGTCCATCGTTTGCCGGTCTGGCAACGCAGGCTGATCGGGCAGCCCCGGCAACAGGGTCGCTCGGCACGGCACCGGGTTTGCCCCAAGCGCTTCAACAAGACATGAAGTTCGGCGAGGTCGGCGGCATCCCACGCGTCGACCGCCGTCATGACGGTCTCATAGGCGGTTCGCGTGTCGGCCGTGGCCCTCACGAAACCGAAGCGCCGTAGCACCCTCAGCACATGGGTGTCGATGACGAAGGCCGGCAGCTGCAACGTGCTGAAATTCAGCGTCGACGCCGAGACCTTGCGGCCGACGCCCGGCAGGCGTTCGAGCCAGGCAAGCGCTTCGGCGATGGGCCAGCCGCCGAGGAAGTCCAGGCTGAAATCAGGATGATTGGCCGCGATGAGGCGAAGCGTTCGCCGGAGATATCGAACCTTGACGTCCGCGAAGGTCACGGCGGCGATCGCGGTCTGGATATCATTCGGCGCTGCCTCGGCCATAACGGGCCATCGCGGATAGGCGAGAACCAGCCGCTCATAAGCACAGTGCGAGACCTGGTCGCGCGTACGGCTGCTGATCAACGATTTGATCAGCTGGCCCATGGGGTCCCGCGTCGGCATGACCTCAAGGTGACCGAACTTGTCCTTGAGCCGGTCGCGCAGATACGCGATCTCCGCTCCGGCACCGAAATCGAATGCCTTCTGCATCTCGTCATGTTAAGAACGAATAGGGAACATATCAAGTGGGTAGCGATGATCGAGCAGAATCCCGAGACTGCGTACCGCTGTGTTCCCACTCAACGGGTCCGGCCTCACCTTGAGGAAAACAACCTATTGGAGAATCTGTAAACGCATCATCGTCGCCCTTCCCGTTGCCCCGCCCGACAAAAAAGGCGAGATAATATGCGTACAACCAACGAACCGTTCCCTTTCCGGAGAGAGGAACAAAAAGGGATCGACCTTCTCTTGAAATAAGTTATACTCGCAAAACGAGTGTTCCGGATATGCCGACGGACAGGGGGCGAGTATGATGAAGGGTATTCTTGAACGGTTTCGGTCGAAGCCCGCAGCTGTTGCCACGGGCCTGTCGACGGGTGATCTCACCGCACTCGAAAAATACCTCGCCGACCTCGATAACCGCAAAAAGGGGCTCGGCTCGGATGCCTATCGCTATGTCCTGACGGGAGCCGGAGATAGCGTTCTCCTCCGGGTCGCGAGCGCACGGAATATCCATCCATCGACCTGCTGGTTTCCGACCAACTACCAAGAACGACGCCCGGCCGAGCGCATATTCCTTGAGCTGGAAGGGTGGGACACCGGGGTGGTCAAGCGGCTGGGGGAGGTCATCGCGGTTTTCCTGGATATCGGCGCGACTGCCAGTGGGTTCGGAAAACTTCTCCCCGGCACCGCGGAGTCCCCGGCTTTTTTTCGCGCCCTCCTGCATGTCGGCGCCTCTTGTTTGCAGAGAGTATCGTCGGAGGCACCGCGATATCCGTCCTGGATGCTGAGCGGGCCGCGCTGCATCGATCTTCTCGCCCTGGATGGCGCCGATCAAACGGCGCTGGTGAATGCGCTCTTCGCCGATCTCGAACACGGCAAATGGTACAGTGCGAGTCGTACCGGCCTCTTGACCATGGCGGATCTGGCCGAGGTGCTCGCCCAGGCGCCGGAACGAACGCTGATGGGCGCTCGCGCGCTCGACATCAAAGGCCGCTCCTGCTTCATCGAATTTCTGGGGGGAGCGGGCATCGCGGACAGGCCGGAATTCTTCGAATTCCTGATCGACGCGATTGGTAAGGGCGGCAAACAAGAATCCAGGGCGGCCTTGTCGTCGCTCACCGGCTGCGGCGACAGCCAAATCCACGATCGAGCGGTTCAATTATTCGAGTCCGAGCGCGCGGACGACCGCCGGACAGCGGTGCTGATCCTCGCCAATATGGGGACGCCTGCCGCCCGATCGCTCCTTGAGCGGCATGTACCCGAGGAGACCTCCCGCACCGTGCTGCAGGCGATCGACGAGGTGCTCCGCCCCCTCCGGGCGATGGAGCCATCGGCGACGATCGGCGCCGAGAACGGTGGGAACGGATATATTTCGATCGATGGCGATTGGATCGCCATTCCGTCCGCCGCCGCCGCCAGCCCGCCGGACACCCCGCCGCCTGAGGGTATGGCGGCCGACCTGCGGGCGGCGGTGCTTGGCGCCAATCGGGAGGCACGGCGCTACTTCGACGAGTACCAACGCTGGCTCGCCCAACTCCCGCCGGAGCAGCGGGGATATAGATACGGTCCGAAAGACTATGTCGCGCCTTATTCGGTCGAGGCGATACCCGAATTCCTCGACGTAGTCATCGGACGGGTAGACCCGCGGAGCGCGACGGTGACGGCCAATGCTCTCTGCGCCGTCTGGTCCGGGTTTCATCACACCGCGACCCGGCAATACTCGACGAGTCTGGAGAGGATCCTTACCGCCCCCGGCGTCACGCCGCACCACCTGGCCCGTATAGCCGCGTTGCATCTCGGCACACCCAGTGATTGGGCTCGCAGCCTCCTGACTGGCGTTCAGCTGAGAACGCCGGCCGAGCGGCTGTTGTCCCAGCTGGCGATTTCCGACGGCGATTTCAGGCCGGTGCTCCAAATCTGCACGTCGGTCGGCTGCGGCCCCGAAAGCTTCGTGGCCGGCCTGCTCTGCAGGCGCTGGGCGCGTTTTTTGTTGGATGAGATCGAAACGCACCGCGACCTGCTCTGGCCGGTTGTCGCGGAACAGACCGACATCCTTGATCAGGCCCTGGGTCTCGCCCCCGCCCCACCGGATTCGTCGTTCCACATCAATCGCGCGCTAGACTTGCTGGCGATCTTGCCGGCGCCACCGCGCCGATATTTGCAGGTTCTGCTGGACATCGCGGTCGGGGGATTGAAAGACGCCAAGGTGCTCGCGCGCTCCATCCTGTCTTCGACGCGAAGCGTCACGGAGTTGATCCTCCCGCTCCTCGACAATGGCGAACAGGCTCGCCGGATCGGCGCCGCCGATTGGCTTCGCCAGCGGCGTGACCGCCAAGCCATTCCGGCACTGCGCGCGGCCTTGGACAAGGAAAAGACCGATGCCGGGCGCGCGGCCTTTCTGACCGCTCTGATGGCTTTGGGGGACGATGTTTCCGATCAATTCTCCGAAAAGCGGCTGCTCGCCGAAGCAAGGGCCGGTCTCTCGAAGGCGAGGAGCAAGGTCGGCGACTGTGTTCCGCTCGATCACCTGCCAGCCCTTGCCTGGCAGGATGGCAGGCGGGTGCCGGCGGAGGTCGTCCGCTGGTGGGTCGTCCTCGGCGGCAAGCTGAAGAATGCCCGGGGAAATCCATTGCTCAACATCGCCCTCGACCGGCTGGAGAGAAGCAGTGCCGAGCGCCTCGCGATTTTTATGATGTCGTCCTTCATCGCCTACGACACAAGGCGCCCGACGGACGAGGAGGCCAACGCCTATGCGGAAGCCAACGCGGATCTGCATTGGCAAACCTACCGGAAGTGGCATCCGACATTTCGCCGGGAACAAGCCTTCGCCACGCTGAAAAGCCAGCGGCTCCGTCAATACTTTCAGAGCGCCATCGATCACCGCGGTATCTTGGCTCTGGCGCGTGGGGCTCCCGCCAATGAAGCCGTGAACATCGTCAAGATCTTCTTCCGCGACCATTATGCACGAACCCAGCAATGCAAGGTTCTGCTCGACGGCCTCTCGAACAATCTGTCGGCGGTCGCTCTGCAGTTCGTGCTCGGAATCTCGATGCGGTACCGGACGCCCGGCGTACGGAAACACGCCGCCGATCTGATGAATGCCATCGCCGAGGATCGAGGCTGGACCCGCGACGAATTGTCGGATCGCACGGTGCCGACCGGCGGGCTCGACGAAACCGGCGTGCTGCACCTTCCCGTCGGCGAGAAAACCTACCTCGCAAGCCTCGGTCCCGATCTCAAGGCGGTGCTCCGGAATCCCGACGGCAAGATCGTGCAGACGCTGCCGTCGGGGGATGAAGACGCCACAGCCGCCGCCAAGAAAGCCTTTTCAAACCTGAAGAAGGAAGTGAAACAGACGCTGCACCAGCAGACGGCGCGGCTCTATGAAGCGATGTGCGCCGAGCGCATCTGGCCATCGGTGGATATCGGCATCTATTTGTTCCGGCATCCGATCATCGGACGACTGTGCCAGCGTCTGGTCTTCGCCGGTCTCGATCAGGATGGACAGGTCGTCGAGACGTTCCGACCGCTGGGCGATGGGAGTCTGACAAACGCGCTGGACGAGCCGATCGACATCGCCGCTTTCGCAGGTGTCCGCGTCGCGCATAGCGCGCTGCTCGACGAAGCGCGAGCCAAGGCATGGCAGCGGCACCTATCGGATTACGAGATCACACCCCTCTTCGGACAGCTGGCGCGACCCTTCTTGGGCCCCGATCCCGCGCGGGCGGCCGAGACGGCGATCACGGAGCGGGAAGGCTTCATGCTGGATACCTTTACGCTCCGCGGCGCGGCGACCAAGCTCGGTTATCAGCGAGGTCAGAGCGAGGATGGTGGTTTCGTCACGACATACCAAAAATCTTTCCCGACAGCTGACCGCGTGGCCCTCATCGAATTCACCGGTAGCCGACTGCCGGAAGACAACAACCCGTGCGCGCTGATCGGCTTGAGCTTCGTCCGCGACGGCGGCGGGTCGGCCCGCGACAAGGCTTTGGCTCTGTCGGCGGTCCCGCCGGTGTTATTGAGCGAGACGTGGCACGACCTCCGGGCCATCGCCGCCGCCGGGGCTGGCTTCGATCCGGAATGGCGGAAGAAAGTACAGTGGTGACCGGCATGGCGGACGAGAGCCCCGTATCCGGCCTGGCACTGCGGCCGCCGGCCGAGCTGATCTACGCGGACGAACTTGCCGCGCTCGGTACGGCCGATACGGGACCGCGGCCACCTGGCTGGCGCCTCTCGGCCCGCGCCGTCCGCCGCTTCATCCTTGGTGACGAGAAGCAGAACGTCTCGCGAAAGTTCTATGGTGACGACGCCCTCGTCGATCGTGCCGTCGTCAGTCTGATGGGTGAGCAGGGGTTGATGCTGACCGGCGAACCGGGTACGGCCAAATCCCTGCTCTCCGAACTGCTCGCGGCGGCCATTTCCGGCTCGACGGCGCTGGTGATCCAGGGATCGGCTGGCATCAATGAGGATCATGTCCGGTACGGGTGGAACTACGCCCTGCTCCTCGCCGAAGGGCCGAGCTGGCAAGCGCTCGTGCCGTCTCCGGTGCTTGAAGCCATGCGCGAAGGGGCGATCATTCGCATCGAGGAGCTGACGCGCTGCGCGCCGGAGATCCAGGATGTGTTGATCTCCGTCCTTTCCGAGAAATCGCTGGCTATTCCAGAATTGGGCCGCGAGATGATCGTCCGTGCCGCCCCCGGGTTCAACGTCATAGCGACCGCCAACCTGCGGGACCGTGGCGTGCACGAGATGTCAAGCGCGCTTAAGAGACGGTTCAACTTTGAGACGGTCCATCCCATAGCCGATCCGGCGCTTGAACGCGCCTTGATCCGGCGGCAGCTCGACCTTCGTTTATCGAAGGCTTCGGTTACCGTCGATATTCCGGACGCCACGATCGATCTTCTGGTCACGACATTTCAGGAGTTGCGAACCGGACGGACCAGCGAGGGGGTGGCCGTACCCCGCCCCGAGACGGTCATGTCGACGGCGGAGGCCGTGAACGTCGCCCATGCCGCGTCGCTCGAAGCTGCCTTTCTCGACGAGGGACCTGTAACCGGGGGGCATGTCGCCAGACAGATGCAGGGCGTGGTTCTCAAGGATGACGCCGAGGACGCAAGGAAGTTCAAGGCATACATCGATCACATCGGCAAGGAGCGGGCTCGGAAGGGCGGCGAATGGCACGCGTTCTATGAAGCCGCCCGCCGGCTGAAGCTCGGCTGAAGATGGACAAGGCCGCGGTCTCGCGATTCACGGAGCGTCTGCTGGCGGCGGAGCGTTCGGTTCACTTCTTTCCGATCCGCCACCACAGTCCCGCCTGCGCAGTCCACCTCACCCGAGCCTTTCGAGAGATACGGCCAAAACTGGTTCTGATCGAGATGCCGAGCGATTTTTCGCATCTGATCCCGCTTCTGGCCGATCCGGCGCTACGCCCTCCCGCGGCGATCGTCGCGATGCCGGGTCGCAGGCAGACGGAAACCGCCTCATCCGTCGCCTATTGGCCTATCTCCGCAACAGCGCCCGAATACGCGGCGATCCGAGCTGCCACGGCTTGTGAAGCCGCTATCCAGTTCTTCGATCTAGCATCCTTCGAACGGGGCGAGGCCGGTCTTGTCAACAACACCCCGATCATTCTCACCGATGATCGGCGGCTCGATCATTCGAACTATGGTCGCGCCCTGATCCAGCGGACGGGGTGTCGAGACTTCAACGAACTCTGGGATCGTCTTTTCGAGGCAAAGCTCGCCGAACCGGACTGGCGGCGTTTTTTCGCCGATGTCGGCACGTATTGTCTGCTCGCGCGACAGACCTATGCGGGAGAGGAGCTTGAGCGGGACGGCACGCTTGCCCGCGAACGATATATGGCAGCCCGCCTCGCCAGCGCCATCGGAACGACGGACGGGGTCATCGCCGTCGTGACGGGGGGCCTTCACACGAGCGCCCTACTCGATCCGCCGAAGGAAACGGGCATATCGGACCCGAAAGGTCGGCAATCACGATCCTATCTGGTCCGGTTTTCCCATCAGCGATTGGACGCCCTCAACGGGTATGCGGCTGGAATGCCGAACCCACGCTATTACGAGCTCCTCTTCGCCGCCGCCGAACGAGGTGAAGCGAACCCTTTCAAGACATCAGCGGAGGAGGTCTTCCTCGACCTCACTGCCCATTTGCGGTCGGTGCGACCCGGTTTCGCGCCGAGCGTGCCCGCGATCGTCGAAGCCCTTCGGCATGCGACCACCCTTGCTGATTTGCGCGGGCTGCCGGGTCCCCTGCGCTCGGAGGTGTTCGATGCCGCGCGCGCGGCGCTGCTAAAGGATGAGGACCCGCGGTTCGGGTCACCGCTGATGGAAGAGTTGGCGATGCGCCTAACCGGAACCGGAATTGGGGATGTCCCCCTCGATGCCGGCTCGCCCCCACTCGTCGAAGCCGCGCGGCGCCAGGCACGCTCCCTGGGCTTTTCGGTGACCGATTCGATCACGCGGCGACGCGATCTCGACATCCATCGAAACGAACGCCACCGGGAGGCGAGCCGGTTTGTTCATGCGATGACCGTCATCGGCGCCGAATTCGCCCGACTTGAACAAGGCGCCGACTACGCCGCCGGGATCGATCTCGATACGTTGTTCGAAATCTGGAGCTATGCGTGGTCGCCGCTCGTCGAGGCGCGCCTGATCGAGGCCGGTGCGGATGGCGACGATGTAGAGCGCGCATGCGCCGCCTGTTTGAGACGCCGCGCGACAAAGCTCGCCGCTGGGGGGCGGGGCCGCAATGCCGCCGAAGCGGCCAATTTACTGCTGTCCGCGGCCAGGTCGGGGGTCACCCCGGTGCTTCTCAGAGAACTTCTGCACCTTCTGGAAGGCGAAATCAGCCAGGATTCCGAGCTTTCCCGGGTTTCGACCGCCTTGCGCACGCTCTTTCTGCTGTGGTGTTCACGCCCGGTCTTGAACCTCATGGGAGAACCGAGATTGGGCGGAATGCTCGGCGCCTGCTACCGGCGCGCCGTCTTTCTCTTGCCGATGATCGGAGCGACCAAGCGAGAGCAAATGGCGCAGGCGGCGCAGGCACTCGTTATGATACGCGACGTCGTGGATTCCGCGGGCGAGTTGCCGGAGATCGATCCAGACCTGTTCACGGAGGCCGTGGACGATTTGGTCGAGACGGAGTTGCCGCCCTTGCTGCATGGCGCCGTGGCCACGCTGTCCGTTCAATTTGGACGACGGTCGACGGCATTCCTGGCTTCCCGTATGGCCGGAGCCTTGGCCGGCACAGCGGTGGAGGCGGCCGATCGTGTCGCCCCGATCGCGGGCCTCCTGATGGTTTCGCCGGCGTCGTTGCGCCGGATGGATGAGGTCGTTGCGGCG
This sequence comes from Allostellaceae bacterium, assembly GCA_035555315.1. Lineage (GTDB taxonomy): Bacteria > Pseudomonadota > Alphaproteobacteria > ATCC43930 > CGMCC-115725 > DATMGU01. The sequence goes on along the minus strand of DATMGU010000051.1, from coordinate 16,265 downwards.
ATCGACCAGGCGATCTGCGACCTCGACGAGCCGGAATTCGTCCAACTCCTGCCGCATCTGAGGTCAGCCTTCACGGATCTCGCTCCCGGAGAAGCCGAGGCGCTCAGCGCCTCGATCGCGTCACACCATGGTCTTACGCCCCACGAGCTTGAGATCCACCAACCCATTCCCCTGAGCGAAGCCGAACTCCACCGGAATATCGACATCTCGCGCGAGTTCGAACGGCTGTGGCGGGAGGACGGACTTGGCGCGTGGCTGGACGCGGGGGCTCGTGGATGAGCGCCCCGACCGGCATTCGCCGATGGCGGCTGGTTCTCGGCCGCTTCTCCGATGACGCGCTTCAGAATCCGCTGGGCGGCGTCGATGAGCGGATGGATCGTGCGCTCGATCATGTTTACGGCCGCGCCTATGCGGAACGTGGTCTCCGCTTGGGAGGAGAGAAGGGGCGTGGTTCGCTGCATCCGTCGCAACTCGCCCTGCCGACATGGCTCCACAAAGCAAGACGCCTGTTTCCCGAAAGTGTGTTCCAGACCATCCAAGGCCATGCGCTCGACCGGTTCGGCATGACCGAATTGCTGAACGATCCCAACGTGCTCCGGACACTTGCGCCGACTATCGACCTGCTCGGAGCGTTGATCGCCTTCAAGGGCAGGGCAAACCCCGCGATGCTCGAAACCATCCGCGGTGTGGCACGTACCGTCGTGGACGACCTGTTGAAGCGGTGCAGGACGAGCCTCGCCCGAGCGGTATCCGGCACTCGCCAGCGATCCCAATCGTCGCAGCGCCGTGCCGCGACGGACTTCGACTGGCGTCGCACCATCCGGATGAACTTGAAGAATTGGGATGCCGATCGGCGGGTCATCGTGGCCGAACGGCTCAGATTCGTGGCGCGGTCGCGCCGGCGCTTGCCCTGGACGATCATCCTCTGCGTCGACCAGAGCGGCTCGATGCTGACCTCCGTGATCTATTCCGCCGTGATGGCCGCGGTGCTGACCGCCCTTCCCAGCGTGTCGGTGAAGCTTGTCGTGTTCGATACCGCCGTGGTCGATCTCACGGATCGGATCGGTGATCCGGTCGACGTGCTGATGTCGGTCCAGTTGGGCGGCGGCACGGATATCGGTCAGGCGCTGAGCTATTGCGAAACGCTCGTGCGACAGCCGACACGCACGGTGCTGGTGCTGATCAGCGATCTTTGCGAGGGCGGTTCGCCCGCGCGCATGATCGCATCGGTGCGGGGGCTCGCCGAAGCTCGGGTGACAATGCTCGGCCTCGCCGCCTTGGACGATGACGGTCGGGCGGTCTTCGACCGTGGCATGGCTCAGAAGATGGCGTCGGCGGGCATGAATGTGGCCGCCTTGACGCCCGACCGGTTTGCCGAATGGATCGCCGGGATCATTGGTTGACCATGCCTCTGCGCCTCGACATGTGGGACGATGCGACGCTTGAGGCAGCGACGTCGCGAGGAATGGTGCGGCGCGCCCGCCGAGATTTGGAGACGGGGACAGCCCAGGTCAGCCGGCACGATCATCGCGAGGCAATCGTCGAGATGGCCGACGCGGTGGTGACGGTAAGACACGGTGGTCTCGACGAGACGACCTGTACCTGTCCGTCCAGCGAGGTATGCCGCCACGTCATCGGCGCGCTTCTTCTGCTTCGCGACAGGCCGTCGTCGAAGGAAGCGCGCGCGAGCACGCCCTCATCGGACAATGTGGAGCGTTTCGCCGACACGCCTTCGCCGGCCCCAGATCCGGTGGCCGAGATTCTGGCCTTCTCCGAGAAGGAACTCATCGGCGCCTTCGGCCGCGCCCTCCTCTCGCGTGCCGGGGAATCCGCCGAAAGGCTCGGGGAGCCCAGAATCACGGTGTCCGGGTCGAGCTGTATCGTCGAGTTTGAGGGCCACCCGGAAGTGCGATACCTCGCTGGCCTCGGCATCGCCGGGATGATCTGCAAGGCATCCGCCGCCGAGGCGAGAATACTCCGCGCGCAGACGCTTCTCGCAATCCGTGGCGCCCATGGCCTGGATCACCCGCGAGGCGAAGCTTCCCGCGACGTGGCCGATCACGACAAGGCGGACACCCCATCGGCACTTCTCGATATCGCACACGACCTCCTGATCGAGTGGGCGCGATTGGGGCTCGCGGCAGCCCCCGAGGCGCTCGAAGACCGGTTGTTCGACGCGGCGGTTGCCACGCGCGCCGGAGGGCTTTTCCGCCTGAGCGCGGCGTTGCGGCGTCTGTCGGAAGACGTCCGGCGGCGGCGGGAGCGGGATGTGGAATTCGAGGCGTTAGTGAGTTTACGCGCGGCTTCACGATGTTTCGCCCTGATCGAAGCCCTCCGGCGATCCCCTTCCGACACGGCACTTCGGGGATACGCTCGGGAAACCTTCGAGCCGATCGGCGACATCACGCTCGTCGGATGTGGCGTCGAGGTCTGGAAAACGCCCTCGGGCGCCAGAGGGGCGACGGCGCATTTCTACGCGCCCGAACAACGGCGATGGTTCACCGCGTCCCTGGCGCGCGCCAATGGGCAGGATCCCAGCTTTGTTCCGGAACTGGCAATCGAGCAGGAGCCTGTATGGGGATCTATTCTTGCTAAGCTGGCCCGGTCCGAAATCCGCCTGCGAGGCGCCGCGGCGTCACCGAGCGGGCGCCTGTCGCTCAGCCGCGACACCGAAGCCCGCCTCGTGCCGGCCCGATACCAGCGCGAGACCGAGGCCCGCTGGGAAAATAGCTTCTCGGATTGGGCGGAACTGGACGCGTTCGTTCGGCAAGTCTTCGCGCCGTCGCTCCGCGGCGGTCGCCGGAATGCCGAAATTGTCATCCTCGCACCCGCGAGGATCGGACACCCGACATTCGATGAAATCGCGCAAGAGCTTATCGTTCCGGTCTTCGATCGTCGTGGAAAGCGTATCGACCTCGTCGTCGAGAATGTATCGCACCGACAGAACAGAATTCGCGCAATGGAGGCATCCTTGCGCGGCAAACTTCCCGAGGCGATCTTCACGACGCTCGCGATACGGGGAGAAACCGTCGGGCTTTTCCCCTATGCTTTTGTCGGTCATGGAACCTCAACATTGTTCTCGCTCGACCGACGTCATGAGTTCGTCGAGGAGAAGAAGCATTCGTCCCTGAAGGACCGTATCCTCGGTCGTAGCCTCGTTGGGACGCGGATCGCGCGACCGCCGCCGACAGCGAGCGTTCGGGCATCGACCGAGCGGATCTTGCACATAGCACTGGATCAGGTGCTCGGGCTTTGCGAACTCGGCGGGCGGATGCACGATCCTGGTAGCACCGCGAAGATCGCCGCGCTGGGCGACCGGATGGACGGAATCGGTCTTCATCCGGTCGCGTCGCTCCTTACCCAAATCACGATCACCGAGGGAAGACGGCGGGCGGAAGCCATCCTTATCGCGGTCCATGCGCTGGACACGATTTGTCAGTTCTCGCGAAAACCTCTTTGCTAAATCGCACCGTCGCTCGACGTCCCACGATCCGATCTTGCCGAGGGCGGCTCGCGATCGGCCCTCACCGGGGAAAGCAACAGTGCTATTTTCGGTGGCGATCCGGTGTTTTCTCTATCGCAAAATGTTTTCTCGCGGTTAAATGAAAAGAAAGGTAACGGATAAGATACATAGATAAGGTCGGCCGATGAAGATTTTGCATGTCATGGAAACCCCCGGACAGGGATCCGGCCGCCACGTCATCGATTTGGTGGAGGGCATGCGCGATCGTGGGCATGATGTGCATGTCGTCTATTCGGCGATACGCGCCAACCCGGATTTCCGGAGCGAGCTCGAGGCGCTTCACGGAGCCGGGGTGACTGTCCGCCAGATCGCCATGTATCGGCACCCCTGCCCTCACGATATCGCCTCGCTGCTGGCGCTGCGTGCCTATATCCGTCGGTACGGTCCGTTCGACGTGGTGCATGGCCATAGTTCGAAGGCTGGCGCCCTCGCCCGGCTGGCTGCTTTCGGGACGAGCGCGCTGCGCCTCTACACGCCGAACGCGCTCGTGACGCTCGATCCGATTCTGCACGGATGGGAGCGGCGGATCTACGGCGCCATCGAGCGGTGGTTGAGCCGAATTTCCGACGCGATCATAACCGTCTCACCTGAAGAACAGGCCGAGGCGCTGGCACTCGGCATCTCGCCGAAGCGGGTTTTTCTTATCTTTTCGGGCATAAAGATGCCGATCGCTCGACCGCGCAAGGAGGCAAGGGCACGGCTCGGCCTGCGCGAAGACAACATCTGCGTGGGCTTCGTCGGTCGTCTGGTGCGCCAGAAAGCCCCCGAACGCCTGCTGGCGGCCTTTGCCACCGCCGCGGTGGACAGGCCGGCCCTGCGACTGCTCATCGTCGGCGATGGCGAATTGGGTGCCGGAATGCGTCAGATGGCGACAACCCTCTCCATCGGCCACAAGATCATCTGGACCGGAGAAGTGCAGAGCTCGGAATTCTTCGCGGCGACCGACATATTTGTCCTGCCGAGCCGCTTCGAGGGACTTTCCTATTCGACCATGGAAGCCATGGGCTTCGGCATTCCCGTTGTCACGACCGATGCCGGCGGCGCCCGAACGCTCGTCGATCACGGGGTGACCGGCCTCATCATCCGGCAGGTCCATGAGCCCCAGGTCGCGACGGACCTTGCGACGGCTTTAATCACGCTCGCCGATAATGGCGCGCTGCGGCATGACATGGCGCTCGCCGCCATCGAAAAGAGCCGCGATTTCCGAGCGCCGCGCATGGTCGACGAGGTGGTGGAACTGTACCACCGGTTGCGCGCATCGCGGGTCCGCGGCCCGATCGCGATGCGCGCCCGATCCCGGGCTTTCTGACGTCCCGAGCTTTCTGTAATCCCGGCCTTCTGATCTCTTCTCCTCAACGAGCGGGTAACAACGTCCGGAGATTGAGGCCGAGGAGCGCCTTTGCCTGCAGCACGAACATGCCGCGGGTCGCTGCGTCATAGAAGAGATTGGACAGCACGCAGGAGGCGAATTGCGCGATGCAGGTGGCGAGGGCGGCACCCTGCGCGCCATAGGCCGGTATCAGCACAAGATTGGCCAGGATGTTGATGATGGCACCGGCGGCGGCCCGGTAGAAGATGAACCGCTGATAGCCCTCATTGACCAGCCACTGACCCTGAACCACCCCTAATGCGATGAAAACGCTCGACCAGATGTAGATGCGCAGGACCTCCGCCGCCCCCGCATAGGAGGGGCCCAGGAGCAGATGGATGAAAGTGCCGGCGAAGAGCGTGACGAGCAGCGAAACGAGGATCATGACCAGGGCGAGGCCCTGATAGAGGCGGGCGATGAAGCCGTCATAGCGCGCCTTGTTCTCTAACCCGACGGCGATCAGCGTCGGGGTGACCGAGGTCATGACGCCGGTCGCGACAAAGGTGCACATATCGGCGATCCGCGTGGCGCTCGCAAAAACGCCAACGGTGGCAGACCCGCGCAACCATTCGAGCAGGATGAGATCGCTGCGCATCATCACCAGGATGGCGACGCCGGACACCATGAGCGGCAGGCCCTGCCACGCCACCGACCTGGCGAGCCCGGGGTCGAAGCGCAGGGCTCGCACGCGGTTGCCCTGACCGCAATAAACCACGAGCATCATGAGAACGATCAGCATCGGCTCAATCGCCGCCGCGCAAGCAAACGCGAGGAGCGGTGCCGAGACATAGATGAGCCCGGTCCGGACAAGCGCCATGACGATCCGGGCGAAGGACCGCGACATGACCGGATAGCGCGACTGCGTGCGCGAGCTGAACAGCATTTCCGGCACATCCATCGCCTGGATTAGCAGCGTGGTCGCGAGGATCGCGCCGAGCAGGAATTGGGACCGGTCCGTCCCGCCGATCAGGCCCAGGGTCGCTAGCATCAGCAGCGTGGCGATCACACCGGCGGCCAGCTTGATGATGCCGGCCGTCCCCAGCATCCTGTCCTTGTACTGCGGAAAGGTCACCAGATCGCGTATCACGATCTGATCGATCCCGGCACGGGCGATCGCCGCGAACATGGTCGATAGGCCGACCACGTAGGCGAGGTCGCCATAGCGCGCCGGACCAAGATAGCGAGCCATCAGCACGGTCACGGCAATCGCCACGACCATGTCGAGCACGCGCTCGGCGGTCAGCCACAGGAAATTCGCGATGAGTTCGCGGGCTTTGCGCTGCGCCGGGCGGGTGGCGACGCCGGCGGCGGCCTCCACCACTACGAGATCCTGCCGCTATCCGCCGAGCGTCCGCCACCGGATAGTTGGACGCGGTCCCGCCATCGGTTGAATGCTCGCCACCGCCGGACCAGTTTATCGCGGGCGCGCCGCGCGAAGGAGCGATGGTGAACGAGCCGGAAGAAATGCTGGTCGGCGAGCCGGTTGTAGGCGATCTCGCTCGGATGGCGCAACGCGCCCAGCGCGTGCACCGGCACGACGGCGCCGCGACCCCCTGTATCCTTGGTATGGGTCGCATCCGGCCCGAAGCCGATATTGGATACGAGATTCGCGTTCGGCACGATCGTCAGCCCCTGCTGGCGCAGGATTGTGAACTGCCACTGATAATCCCAGGTGTCGATCAGCCCGTCACGCGTCGCCCGGAACAGGTCGCTCCAATACTGCGCCTCGGCAGGCGCCGGGAAATGCTCGTGCTGCCGTTCAAGGAAGTCCGGCAGCGCGGCCATCTCGACATCGTAGTGGCGCCATGCGCGGCGCCAGCTCGCCCACCCCCAGATATGGCAATACCGCGAGAAATAGTAGCTGCCGCCGCCCCAGTGACGATCGGCCGTGAGGTTGGCGCCGCCGATCGCCATGACCCTCCCATCCTCTCGATAACGATCGAGCAGCGCATCGCAGAATGAAAAGAAATCGGGGTGAGGCAGACAATCATCCTCCAGGATGATGCTGTCCTCGACTTGCGAAAAGACCCAATCGAGGCCGCTCGCGACGCGCCGGCGACAGCCCAGATTGATGTCGGAGAAATTGGTCAGTATCTCGCAATCCCAATCGACCGTGCCGATGATCGCGCGTGCGGCGGCGCAGCGTTCCGCCTCGCCCGGCCGGTCGGGCCGTGGCCCGTCGGCGATGACCAGCAGCTTCTTCGGTTTCGCTTTCGCGATGGCGTCGAAGACCAGCCGGGTCGTGTCCGGCCGATTGAAGATGATGAGCGTGACCGCTGCCTTCATGGCGAGTACCTCGTCAGACCGTTGGATGGGGCAGAGGCGGGAAATCGCGATCGAACCGCACGGGCAGACACTCCGGGACCTCGGCCGGCACCGGTGCGCCGACACTCGCCGCACCGATCAAGATGCCGGCGACGGCCCAGAACATCGCCATGTTGAAGTTCGGATTCATGAAGCAGTGCTGGATCAGCAACCCGGCCAGAAACCACTGAGTCGGCTTCACCATCGATGCGAGTGCCGGCGTCCGGCGACAGGCGGCCTGGGTGTATTGGAAACAGCCGATGACGAACCAGCCGAAGGCGAGAAGGCCGATGATGCCGGTGTTGGAGAGCAGCGTCATCGGCAGGGTATTGGCCTTGTGGCTGCCGAGACCCAACCCCACGCCCCAGGTCTGGATCGCAACCTTCATGGCGAGCCCGTCGGCGGCGGATCGGACGGAAAAGGAATCAGTGCTGGGTTTGTCGACGATGAACGTCTTCACGACAAAGAAAACGAGATCCTGATGCGTCGCGATAAAGACGGCCACGCCCAGGATCGCACCGAGGATGAACAGCGCGTGACTCGGCCGCGTCGCCAACGCCGCCGTCCCTTGCGCGATCAACCGCCCGAGCACCGGTGCCTGGCGAAAGGCGAGCCTCAGAAAGAACAGGACGAGGATAAAATAAGCGGATGTCGAGGTCGATATGAACAGGAGAAAGATCGACAGGAACGTACTGATGAGTGCGATGGTCGACCGATCGATCTCATATTGCCGATGGGCGAAGAGAAGAGCACCCGCGAAGAAATAGGCGAGCGCCGACGGCTCCGAGAAGGAACCACATAGCCGATAGCCGAAGTCCGAGAGGTTCTGCCCATAGGCTTCGGCATAGGCCGCGTTGTTGTGAAAGAAATCCTTGTCGGGGAAATAGATCCCGAATGTGTAGTGCAGCCATTGCCAGAGGACGATCGCGCTACCGACGATGATGAAACCGTGGAGGGCCTGTCCCACCAGGCGCCGGACCATCTCCGGTGGCATCTGGCTGATCTTATGGGCGATGACCATGGCGCCGAGCGTGTTCAAGATGACATAGAAATGCTGGGCGTAGTTCTCGAGCCGGAAATGAAACAGGCTGCCGGTACCGTTCTGTCCGTCGCGCGACGATTGCACGACGATGGTACCGTCATAGAAAGATGAAGCGACGAAGAGGGCTACGACCGAGGCCGCGATGAGGATCAGCATCGGCAGGAAACGGACAAGGACATCGCGCCGGATCGGCTCGTGACGAACGATCAACTCGATCGCCGCCCGGCTCAACAGGGCCAGCAGCACCCAATAGCCCGGCTGAATGCCGAAGCTGGAAAAATTGATGACGGCGGCGTCGGCGAACAAGCCGCTGACGATGGTCATGAAAACGATCAACCGGGCCCAGTCGCCGATCATCAGGATCAGCGTCAGCGGAATGATAACGAGGCCGGTCAGCGTCATAAAGGTGTTCTCGGGTTCGGGCTGTCAGATCGACCCATGATCTCTATTTATCTTTTTTCAGCAAGAAATTTTCTTTTGCCGGGGCGGGAATAAACTCGTTGAAAAGAAAGAAAAGTCAGATAAGATCGTGACTTGATGGAGTCGACACTCGCCGATAACGAGCGGCGGAGATTTCCCGGAGGCGGTGGCGGGCATGGAAGCGATCCTCGTCAGCGATTATGGCGATGCCCGCGGCGGAGCCGCGAAAGTAGCAATCATGAGCGCACGGGCGCTCGCGTCCCGGGGCATTCCGGTGACGTTCTTCTGTGCTACCCCACCTGACGGCTCGGTGCTCGATCACCCGCTGGTGCGCGTTGAGTGCGTTGGGATCGAGGATGTCTGGCATCGCTCGCCCTTCGCCGCGGCGGTCGGCGGCATCGCGAACCGCAGAGCGGCCGAAACCTTTGCCGCATTGCTGCGCCAGGCCGATCCGGCGCGCACGATCCTGCATTTCCATCAATGGACCAAAGCGCTGAGCCCGAGCGTCCTGCGCGTCGCCGCGAAGACGCCGTTCGCGGCACTCGTCACCGCCCATGACTATCTCGCCGTCTGCCCGAATGGCACCTTCTTCGATCATGGGACAGGCTCGCCTTGCAGCCTGAGGCCCCTATCCGTGGCTTGCGCCCTGCAGCGGTGCGATGCGAGGAGCCAGGTTCACAAGGCCGTCCGACTCATGCGCCAGGCGGATCTGCCCGCCCTCTGGCGGCGGGTGGGGGATCGCTGGGGCTTCATCCATATATCGCCGGGCGCGGCCGAGGTGGCGCGCCCCTTCCTGCCGGAAACGGTCCGGCATTTCACGATCCTCGATCCGGTCGACGCGACGCCCGCCCCGCCGGTTCGAGTCTCGGGAAACCGCGACTTTCTCTATCTCGGCCGGTTGGTGCCGGAAAAGGGCTGCGTCGATCTCGCCACGGCCGCGGCCGACGGATTCGGAGTTTCCTTCATGGGCGAGGGGCCGCAGGAACAGGCGATCCTCGCCGCCAATTCGCATGCCCGGATCCTACCCTGGGGCGATGCGGAGGCTGTCGATCGGGCGATCGGCGGCGCCCGCGCGCTCGTACTGCCGTCGATCTGGCAGGAGACCTTCGGCATGGTCGTCGCCGAAGCGCTCGCTCGGGGAGTGCCCGCCATCGTCAGCGACCGGGTCGGTGCCCTGACCTTGATCGACCACGGCGGCAACGGTCTGATCTATCCTGCGGGCGATCGCGCGGCGCTGCGCCGATGCCTGGCAATCCTCTCGGACGACCAGCGGGCCGCGGCCATGGGGCGCGAGGCGTATGACCGCTATTGGGCGGCCCCCCTATCGGTCTCCGCCCATGCGGATGCGCTTGTCCAAGCCTATGGCGAGATGCTCAGCACGGCACCGGTCGGCGCCCGTCCAATGCCCCTGCCGACTCTGGCGGTCGAACGGACCGGGTGATCGCATGACGGTCCGGAAATGGACCTATCGCTTATCGAAACTGGGGGAAAGTACCATGTCAGCATCTTATTCCCGGCGTTTCTATGCGACCCGACAAGGCGGCTCATCCGCCTCGGCCGAAGTGGTGGTGCCGCTGTTGATCGCGCAATTTCCGGTCCGCTCGGTCGTCGATGTCGGCTGTGGCACAGGGCTCTGGATCGAGGCTTTCGTGCGCCGCGGCGTCAGCGACTATCTCGGTGTCGATGGCGGCCACGTCGCCCCGGACATGCTGCATATCGCGAAGGAACGGTTCCGAGGCGAGGATCTTACTCAACTGGAGACGCTTGGCCGCCGGTTCGACGTGGCGTGCTCGATGGAAGTCGCCGAGCACCTGCCGGCGAGCCGGGCCGAAAACTTCGTCGCGCTGCTGACCGAGGCCGCCCCTGTCGTGCTCTTTTCGGCGGCCATCCCCCATCAGGGTGGGACCGGCCATATCAACGAACAGTGGCAGGCCTATTGGAGCGCGCTCTTCGCCAAGCGCGGCTATGTGGCACTCGACTTCATCCGTCCGGCGATAGATGGCGATCCGCGTGTCGATTGGTGGTACCGGCAGAACATCATCGTCTATTGCGAGCCATCCGCCGTGCCAGGCCATCTGACGCCGGTCACGGATTCCCGGCAGCTCAACTATGTCGACCCGGAGATGGTCGAGCTTTTGGCGGGGGGAGCCGGCGGCATCCGGGAGGCCGCTCACGCGGTCGTCCGCGATGTCGTCGCGCTCGGCCGGGCGCTCGGCACCGTGATCGCCGGCAGCCGGCCCCGACCGATCGTCAGCCGTGTGCCGGATTGCGAGCGGGCGCCGTGATCCGGATGCGGACCGCCGTATTGTCGAAGTCGAGCCTGCTGCTCGCCGGCGACACCGCGACATCGAGGATGGCACCCTTGCGCAGCGCTATCGGGATGGCGATATCGAGCCGTTTTTCGTGTCCCGGTGTCCCGAGTTCGGCCTCGCGGAGGAGTTCGCCATCCAGCCGGATCTCGGCGTGCACGCCGTCGCCCTGATCGGCACCGCGTTCCATCGTCACCGAGAGGGTAGCGGCACCCTGATAGGGGCTGCGCCAGCGCCGGATGGCCGGGACCGGCTGCCCGTCGTCCTCAAGCGACGGCTGCATGGCAAGCCGTTCGATCGAAAGGAACGGCAGCTGCGGATCGGCCCAGAAATCACCCCAATCATTGCCCGACCAGCGTGCCTCCCGGAAACCCGAGGCGGTGGCACTGCCATAGAACCAGTTGCCAGCCCCCTGGTGGTCGGCGAAGTCGGTGGCAGAGTCCGCGATCACCTGATCGCCACGCCTGCCGGTGATGCCGGCGATCGGGCCGCGAATGAAGATCGGCTCGCTGGTGAGGTCGAGCGCGACGGTGTCCCCGATGGGCTGGGTGGGAACCTCCCGTCCATCCAGGCGCACGATCGTCAGCGGTCCTGCCGTGCGCAGCCGAAGCTCGGTGGTGCCGGCCTCCGACCAGGCAATCCTCACTTGTCCATGGGGACCATCGAAGCGATAGATCCGCGTCCGGGCATCGCCTGGCTCGCGGTTGTGGAAGCGTGCGTCCCTAAGCTCGCGTATTAAGGCCGCATAGCTCGCATAGGCGGGAGTCGGCGCATAGGGTGCCGCCGGATTTCCGGTATTCTCAAGGAGACCGGACATCGGGAAATCCGGGGTGTCGAGCAGCAGGTACCAGTATATGCGCCCGACGCCCTGAGCGAGCAGCACGGTCGAAAGCCGGACCAGGCGCTCGGCCGTGCGGCGTCGATCGTGCTGGTCGTAGGAACCGATCTCGGTTGCCCAAATCGGCACCGGACGCGACCGGCTGTGTTGCGCGAGCAGGCGTTGCAGGGCGCTTACATCGTATTCCGCATCCTCCGGCACGTCGTAATAGGGATGGATCTGAACGACGTCGAGATCGGCCAGCGATTGCCGATCAACGAGCCGCCGAAAATAGGGGACGGGAACACCCGCCACGCCACCAGCGACCACGGTCATTTCGCGCCTGGCAGCCTTTACCCTGGCGAAGGTTGCCTTAAGCATGTCCGCGTAAAAGCGGGGCCGGTCGGCCAGAACGGCCCCGCCCGCGAAGGCGCCATTATATTCGTTCCAGATCTCGACCGCGCCGAGGCGATCGCCGAAATGCCGCACGATCTCGCCGGCATAGCGCGCATACGCGGCGATCCCTTCCGGGGTGTGAGGGGTATCGCCCCCATCATAAAGCGGGTTGCCATAGGTGAGCGGCGTCAGCACGTCGATATGCAGGCGGTGCGCGGCCGTTACGTAATCCTCGAGCGGTCGCGGGACGGCGAAACGGCCGGGTTCGGTCTCGATCGCCGCCCAGGGCAATTCGTCCCTGAGCCCTGCGATGCCGGCTCGGGCGATCAAGGGCAGGATATCCGGCTTCCAGCCGAGCGCGAAATGAGTGACCACATCGAAGCGGGCGTCCGCCGGCGCGCCGTCCCTGCCCGAGACGACGGCGAGCGCCTGCTCGCTCACCGCCGCCCCATCCCCCGCCCCGTCGCCCACCGCCGTCACCCGCAGGCGATAATAGCCAGTCGCAAGAGAGGGCAGGTAAAGCAGCGCATGCCCATTCCGGGGAAGGGCACCACCCTCGGCCACGCCGTGCCCGTCCAGGTCGGCAAGGCGCCAGGTCAGGTGCCACGCCGTGCTGCCGGCGTCGAAGACGATCGGCTCGCCGCGCGTGAAGACGTTGCCGAAAACCGACGCCGTCACCCGGAGGTCATCAGCGTGCGCGGGCAACGTGATCGAGAGGACCAGGCTGCAGGCGACGAAGGTCCGGGTCCACTTCATCCGACGCGTTCCTGGCGGTTGCGGAGAGGCAGGTACTGGTTGGACCGCTACGGCGAGAAGATTCGGCCGGCGGTGAGATGGTGCGCGATGACGTTCAAGGTGCGCGTCGAAGAGCGAATGACCGGAAGCCCCATGCGCTCGGACAGCGCATAACAGAAATAGACGAAATCGGCCCAGGCGATCTGCGCCCGGCCAGCGCCGGCATAGCGCAGGATCGCCGCGACCTCTCGGCGGCGCGCGGCCGCGTCGAGCACCGTCTTGGAGGCCGCCTGCAACCGGTATTTCGAAAAATATTCCGGCACGTAGAGCGAGGAGGCGCCGCTCGCATAGAGATCCAGGAAGAACTTCCAGTCGAAACAGTAGGAGAGGCTCGTGTCGAGCCGGATCGCATTGCGGCGCCAGAAGGTCGAGGGCTGCATGAAATAGTCGGATTTTCGCATGTTTTCGTGGCAGATGCGCCCACTGTCGGGCATCACGCAGGGACGGACGAACTTGCCGTCATCGGCGATATAATAGCCGCCGCCGGTAATGAGCTGGACATCCGGGTGCTTGCGGAACAGCTCCGCGACCCGGGCGAGGACGTCCTCGTCGAAATAGGCGTCGTCGGAGTTCAGCCAGCAAACGATGTCGCCGGCCGCCGCATCGAGCCCCTTGTTGATCGCATCAGCCTGACCCGTATCCCGTTCGCGCCAATACCGAATGTGCGGATCGCCGAGAAATCGGGCGACCACCTCGTCGGTTCCGTCAGGTGAGAACGGGTCGTAGATCAGGTGCTCGTAGTTTCCATAGGTCTGGTCCTGCACCGATCGAATGCAGCTCGCGATATAGCGCGCCTGTTTGTAAGTCGGCGTGATGATCGAGAATTTGGGGCTCCTATCGCGCATGCATCATCCTCCACGGGCCGGGCTCTTGCGCGCCGTCCTGATCGACAAGCGACCGTAGGACAAGCTCCGTGCGGCCGTAGGCGACCGTGCGGGCCGGCACATTCTTGGTCACGATCGTATGCGCACCGATCACAGCACCGTCACCGATCGAGACCCCCGCGCCGATGAACGATTTAGCGCCGATCCAAACGTTGTCCCCGATATGGACCGGCCGTCCGACATAGCCCTGCAGTCGATAGGGAATACCGGGATCGTCGGTGCGATGATTGTGATCGTAAATCGAGACGCCATCGCCGATCAGGCAATCGCGGCCGATCCGGATCGTCTGGCGGGCGACGATCGAACAGTCCTTGTTGATGAAGGTATAGGCGCCGATATCGATGAGACCGCCGTCATAGGCTTCGATATTGACGCGGCACTTCACATAGACCCGCCAACCCAGGCGAATGCGTGAGCGTCGATCGGCATACACCCGGCTTGCCCATTCGAGCGACGCGGTCCATCCCTCGGTCCTCACCCGTCGGCGGCAGATGAGGGCGAGGGTGACGAGGCGATAGAGAAAATAGGCGTATTTCGGCTTCACGACCATAGCCGCACCCCGGCGCCGGCCCGGAGGTCGCGATAGAGGCTGAGGAGCAGCGAATTCATGCGGCGCTCGGTGAATTCGGCGAGGAAGCGGACCCGCCCGTTGCGGCCGAGTTCCGCGAATTCGGCCCGACTGCCCTGCATGATGATCCGGGTGAGCTGCATAGAGTCGCCGATATCGAATAGCAGGCCGGTCCGGCCATGCTCGACAATTTCCGGCAGGCCGCCGGTACGGCTGGCGATGACGGCCCGGCCCGCGCGCATCGCCTCGAGTGCCACGTAACCGAAACCCTCCCAGCGCGACGGGATCACGACCGCGTCCACGCCGGCGTAAAGCTGGGCCAGTTGGGCTGGCGACTGCCAGCCAAGCAGGGTGACGTTACTGGGGATTGGCCCCAAGCGCTGGGCGATATCCTCACCGGGGACGACCGCCTCGCCCGCGATATAGAGTCTACAGCGATCGGGATCGATGGAACGGAGCACCTCCAGGAGGATGTCGATCCCCTTTTGGACATCGAGGCGGCCGACAAAGAGCAAGGTGAGCTTGTCGCCGTCATGGGGCAGGGATGCCGGCTTGGAATCCTCCGGAATATCCGCGAGACCGTTATAGACAAGGACCTGCTTGTGGGCGGGTATGCCCGCCGCGATCGCCGCGTCGAGCTCCGAGCAGGAGATGTTGACGACCGCGTCGCAGAAGCCCGCGAGCAAGCGCTCGGCAGCGATATAAAGCCAGCGCTTGTAGGCGGCACCCTTGCGCTGGAACGCCCAGCCATGGGCGCAATAGACGATGAGCGGCCGCCGTCCGGGCTCGATCAGCATAGCATGGAGCCTGACATAGAGGCCACCGAAACTGCCATGGGCATGGATGAGGCTCGGCCGGAACTCCCGCAGCACGCGACCGAGAGCACGGAAATAGGTCCAATGGGCCATGAGACCACGACCACTGATCGGTACGGTGGTTACATGACAGGCGGGAATGGTATCGATGTCGCGCTGGTAGACGGCGGGTATGAGGAAGCGCAGGTTTTCCGCCCCGAACTCGGCGAGTTGAATGGGCGCGATCATCGTCAGATAGGTCGCCGTGCCGCCTCGAATAACCTCCGCGACATGGAGGATCCTGAACGGCTGGTTCCGCTCCGCGAACCGCTCTCGCGATGGGAACTGGATACGCCGAGGGTCCTCCGGGTCCTGGCGCGCGGAACGATGGCCCTCGCTTGCTGAATGATTCATGGATCTGTTCTCGCGGAAGCTCGGCACGAATGCGTGCAGGGTGGGCTAGGTGTCTCGCCACGTAATGCGCAGGGTGATGGTCTTGTCCGCCCGGCAAAGACGCCTTCCACTCCCGCGGGGTTAGGCCCGTTCCTGCAAGGTCAGGCCCTGAGTCTCTCCACCTCGCTGGACAGCTCACCACACTCGGTCAAGAGCCGGTCAAAATAGGCGATGGTCTTAGCGAGACCGGCCTCAAGCCCCACGGTTGGCTGCCAACCCAACAGATCCTGAGCTCGGCTGATGTCCGGGCAACGCTGGAGGGGATCGTCGATCGGCAGGCGCCGGGTCACGATCTTGGACGGCGAGCCGGTCATGGCAATGACCCTTTCGGCGAGTTCCTTGACGGGGATTTCCATGGGGTTGCCGATATTGATGGGGCCGGTGATTTCGTCGTCTGTCGCCATCAGGCGCAGCCACCCCTCGATCAGGTCGTCGACATAGCAGAAGGCACGGGTCTGCATGCCGTCGCCATAGACGGTGATGTCCTCGCCCTTCAGGGCCTGGACGATGAAGTTGGAGACGACGCGGCCGTCATTCGGGTGCATGCGGGGGCCATAGGTATTGAAGATGCGCACGACCTTGATGCGCACG
>DATMGU010000050.1:0-16829 GCA_035555315.1 Allostellaceae bacterium | reverse complement strand
GATCATAGGGCTGTTGCGGGAGAACGAGGCTGGAGCGAAGGCGGATGAGTCGCTCTGCAAGCACGGGGGACGAGAGTCCGACCTAAGCCAGAAGGCCGAGTTCTGTCAGGGAAATTTGGAGATCGAGGTCAGCATAGCGGGCTCCAATGTCGAGTAGCACAGGCACCAACCAGCGTTTACCGAAAACTACCGGAAGATCGACGCGGAGACGGCCACTTGGATTTGAGCTGCGAGTCAGCGCAGCTTCGGCGTTCTCCAGCTCCGCGTAAGCGTCCGGTCTAGGACGTATTTGGGGAAGCTTTTGGCGGGCTTACGAATGAGCCCCGGGATCGTCAGGTCGAAGGCCGATCAACGGGCGTCGATGTCGATTCTCGAAACCATCGGCAAGTCGAACGAGAACACCGCGCCGCTCTCGTCGTTGTCCGCGATCAGCCGACCACCCATGTCGCTGACGATGCCGTAGCTGATGGAGAGGCCGAGACCGGTCCCTTCGGCGCCCGGCTTGGTCGTGAAGAACGGCTCGAAGATGCGGGGGAGGACCTCTGCCGGGATGCCGCCGGCATTGTCGGCGACCTCGACATGCGCGCGCGAATCCTTTCGACATACCGTCACTCGAATGCGGGAAGGGGCCTCTTGGGTGCGCCGCGCGGCGCAGGCGGCCATGGCATTCGACAGGAGGTTCGCAACGACCTGCTCGATCAGCGCGGCATGTCCGATGACGCTCACTCCGGGTTCGATCGCCAACTCCAGCTCGTAGCCGCGCAATCGTGCCGTTTCCGTGAAGAACTCGGTGGCGTGGCCGACCGCCGCCGACAAGTCGAACGGAGCGGCAGCCTCGACCGGTTTGCGTCCGAAGACGCGCATATGGTCGATGATGTTGGCCGCCCGCTCGGTCTGCGCCGAGATCCGCTCGAGCTTTGCTGCGAGATACGCCTCGTCGGCCTTGCCGGCGGCCAGTCTCGCCCGGGCATTGTCGGCGCATAGCCGGATGACGTTCAGCGGCTGGTTAAGCTCGTGCGCGGTGGCCGTCGCAAGCTCGCCCAAGGTGGCGAGCTTGGCAGAGTGCAGCAGGCGACGCTGGTCCTCGCATCGCTGCGTCACGTCCTCGTGGGTCGCAATGAAGCCGCCGTCTGGCAACCGGGTCCGTTGGACTGCTATGACGCGCCCGTCCGGAAACGGCAGCTCGAAGGCGAGCGATGGCCCGGGCCATCCGGTGTTGCGGCACAGCGCGACGCACGCCTCGGCTTCGGCGCCGATCGGTTGTGGACCTTGGCCCAGGTGGACGTCGACGAGCGTGTCAAGCGAGACTCCGGGAACGACCACGGATGGCGGTAACCCCAGGAGTGCCGAGAAGGCGTTGTTGGCAGCAACCAGGCATCCGGAATCATCGAAGATTGCCACTCCGGCCGACATATGGGCAAAGGTCGAATCGAGGGTCCGCGTCCGATCGGCGAGGGTATCGGTGAGGTTGGCGTAGAGCTGGCCTATGCGCATCGACATGACATTCATCGCGCGGGCGACCGAGCGGAACTCGGAGGGCCCGCGCTCGGTGACCTCGATCGCGAATTCGCCGCGGGCAACTCTGCGCGCGGCCTGGCCGAGGGCCTTGAATTGGCGGGTCAGGTGGGTCCCGACCAGATAGGAGATAACGGCGGACAGAGCAATCGACAGGAGAGCCAGGATCGCGAGCATGGATTCAGCACCGGCTTCGAAATTGTCGAGCCAATCGTCCGGGACCTCGATCGAGAGGGTCGCGATCGGGTTGCCATCCTTTGTCAGGACCTGATGGCGCTCAGGCTGGTCCCGGTCTCTCACGTCCAGAGTTCCGGCCTCGGCGAGCTCGGTGCCTGCAGCATCGACGACCCTGATCCGGGCGAAATCGCCGCTCTCGACCAGCTCCGCCGCGAGATGCGCGATCTCGCTCCGATCGCCCGCCGCCACGACGTCGCTCATAAGGGAGACGGCCAGCCGCAGACCGGTGTCGGCCCGGTGGGCGAGCTCGCTTCGTCCGGCGTGCTCGATGCAGCCGGCTGCCGAGACGATCAGGATGACCAGGACGACGGCGTGGCTGACCGAGATCCCAACAATGGTGCGAGCCCGGAAACTCGTCCCCTGAAGCCATTCCACGATCCCGCGGCGGAGGGTCGTCGGCAGTTGACCGCGACCCGGACTGCATGCCGCGGTGGAGCGAGCGCTATTCGGCATGGTCTCGGCTCTCAGCCAGGTGCAGGCGGAGCAGGTCGATCAAGGCGACAAGGTCGAGCGGCTTGCGCAGGCGCGCCAGAATCTCCGGCGGATCGGCCGGCCCCTGATCAATCGTTCCGTGGCCGGTGACGATCACGAAGCACAGATCGGTGCGCGACGCCCGCAAGCGGTCAATGAGACGAGCGCCATCGAGGCCCGGCATCCTGAGATCGGTCACAACGACGCCGACAGCGGGATTCTCGGCGCGTGCGATTGCGTCGAAAGGATCCGCCGACCACTGGGTCGAAAGGCCCGCCAGCTCCAGCGCTTCTGCCGTTTCCTCGGCCGCCAGCGCTTCGTCGTCGACGATGAGCACCGTCGTCATGCCGCGGCCCGCCATGCGGCAATCGACTTGATTGCGTCATGGCAGATAAGGCGGCCAGGGCCGGTCAACCGCACCAATGCACGCCGACCATCCCCGGGATCGCCGCATCGTTCGACGAAACCGCGCGCCTCAAGCGCCGTGATGCGTCGGAGCCCGGCGCTCGGGCTCGTCCCGCAGGCCAGCGCGATGCTGGTCACTGGCACTTCACCCGGCCCCAGATCCGCTTCGAGCAGGGCGAGCAGGACGCGCCACTCCACCCCGTCGATGGCCAGCCGCCCGAGCAGCCGATCCATCTGTCGCGCCTCGCTCTGCAGGCGGCGACATTGCAGTTCCCGCCACGCGCGATCCAGATTGGGCGCCGGCGCTACCGCGTCCGTCGAAGCTCGCGGTGCGCGAGGCGGCAGGAAGGTGAGCTCGGCAACCTCCTGGGCCACTTCCGTCAACGTGCCTTCGAGCTGGCGGCACCGCTCGGCCAGGCTGGCGCGCGCCAATCGGTCGCGCTCGCGGGCGCGATAGCGCTCAGCCGCGTCGACCACGGCGTTGAGCAATGCGATGCGATCGACCGGCTTCGGCACGAAGGCAAGCACGCCCGACCGCATCGCGCCGTCGATATCGGAGGAGGTCGCGGCGCCCGAAGAGAGAATGCCCTGAAGGGAGCCACCTCGGCAGCCGACGGCCTCCCTCAACCGAGCGAGCAATTGGATGCCGTCCAATTCCGGGAGGCGCAGATCGAGGACGACAATGCCGATCCGCTGGTCGCGACCGATCGCGGCCAACGCCTCCGCCGGGCTCGCGGCCCAGAGGCTCGGATGGCCGGCATCGGCGAGAGCCTCGCAAAGACCGGCTGCGCAATCGGGATCGTCTTCGACCACAAGAATGGGAATGTGATGCATCCAACCGAGGATGCTCCAAAGAAGTGAAAATTTACGTAACATCGCAACTTAACGTGCGATGTCGGCGCCAGGCAGCAATGTGAGGATGGTCGCGGCGGGAACCGGGCGGCCCAAGTGCCAGCCCTGACCCAAGTCGCAGCCGACTTCTCGCAAAACTCTCGCCTGTTCCGGATGCTCGACACCTTCCGCCACGCAGGTCATGCCGAGTGTATGGGCCAGAGCGACAATGCCCCGCGCGACGCGCAGCCCGTGAGGCGTCACCACCGCCTCGGTGAATAGCTTGTCGAGCTTCAGCTCGGTCAGCGGCAGTCCGATCAGCCGCTCGAAGCGGTTCTCACCCGTCCCGAAATCGTCGAGCGACAGGCCGTATCCGGCAAGCCGCAGCCGCGTCGCTGTCTCCAGCGCCCGGCCGCGCAGGGCTACGGCAACCGTTTCGGTCAACTCGAGGATGATCTGAGACGACGCCAAACCGTGTCGAGCGACCCGATCCTCGAGCCGGTCGACCAGGGCCGGATCGTCGAGCAGGCATCCCGAGAGATTGATGGCGAGCGTCGGGCAGCAGCCTTGCACTGCCCACGCGGCGGCGGCGGCGAGCGCCTGCTCCGTGATGTCGTCGGTCAGCCGATCGATCAAGCCAGTCTCCTCAGCGAGCGGAATGAAGCTGGCCGGCGACACGGCACCGAGCTCAGTAGATTGCCATCGCGCGAGCACCTCGACGCCGACGCAAGCGCCGGACAGGAGATTGATCTTCGGCTGGAAGGCGGCGCCGATCTCCCCTCGATCGAGCGCGCTCCTCAATTGGTCGGCGCTCAAGGGCATCATCTCGGACGGCTCGTTCCGTCGGCCGGAAGGCCGCACTCCCGCGAAGCGCTCGACCAAGGTGTGGATTGCCACTGGCTTGGGGATCGCATCGATGACCTCGTAGCCGAGATCGCTCGCGGCGCGAGCCGCTGTATTCAGCACCATGTCGTCAAAGCCGCTGACGAGGGCCAAGCGTGGTCGGGGCAGCACACCGACCATTCGGCGCAGGACGCTGGCGCCATCCTGTCGATGGCCGAGTTGAAGATCGACGATGACAACGCCGGCCCAGCGCCAGTTCGCGGGATCGATCTCGGCGGGATCGGCGACGATCCGGCAGTCATGGCCATGGTCCTGCAACCCTTCGGCCAGGAGGCTACGAAGCTCCACATCATCATCGAGGATCAAGACATTCGAGCGTGGCGTCATAAGGAGCGTCCTTCCAAGGGGGGCTGCGGTTCGCCCCTTGTGCCCGGCTCTGAGATGGCTGCGGCGGCGGTTGACACCGATCCGGCGCAATCCGGCGTAGATGCCGCCGAAGTGGTGGCATCGAGGACAGTGCAGGCGGCGAGGACGTGCCAATTCTCTGGTCATGATGACCCAAGCACCTCCCACCCCACCCCGTCGGCGTCGCGGCCCGCTCGCCACCGCCTGTGCCGTCGCCTTCACGCTCTCCGGTTGCGCGGCCCTGCCGATCGCCGAGACGCCCGCCGGCATGGAGCCGAGCTGGCGGTTTCCCGTCACCACGAACGACACACCCTATTCGCGCTGCCTGTCGGCTCTCGCCGGTAAGTCCGGGGATCATCTGCCGGTGATCGCAGTCGGCGAGATCGCCGACAAGACGGGCCAGCTCAATACCAACGAGCGCGGCTATGCGTTGAGTCAGGGCGCCAGCGAGATGGTGATGAGCGCCTTCTTCAAGACCGGCAAGGTACGCCTGGTCGAACGGCTCGACCTGCGCGTCGCCAACCAGGAACTCAACTTCCGCAAAGGCAAGCTGGTCGGCGAGCCGTTGCAGGCCGGTGCCATGCGCGGCAGCGACTTCGTCGTCGTCGGCGCGCTGACCGAGCTCAACTACAACATCGTGAGCGACGGCGCGGGCCTGTGGGTCTACGGCATCGGCGCTGGGGTCAAGGGCGTCGTCGTCAACGTCGCGCTCGACCTGCGCGTGATCTCCTCGCGCACGCTCGACGTCGTCTACGTCAGCAGCCTCCAAAAACAAATCATCGGGCGCGAGGTCGAAGCGAACATCTTCCGCTTCTTCGACGCGACCCTCGTCGAATTGGACGCCGGGCAAATCCGAAACGAGCCATTGCAGCTCGGCGTCCGCTCCGTCGCGGAAATGGCCGTCCATCAGGTCATGACGGACTTCCTGGGCCTTCCCGCCAGCCGCGAATGCCGGCTGGTCGTGGACGGAACAATGGCTCGCAAACCCCTCACGACCATCGATCAAGGAGAATAGTCATGAAATCTCGTCATCTACTTTCAGGAGTCGCCGTCACCGCCCTCTATCTCGGCTTGACGTCGACATCCGTCCTAGCCTTCGACTCCACCAACTGGACCTGGGATCTATCTCGGACCGATACCAAGACCAGCACAAGCACGTCATCCCTGACGGCCGCTCCGACCGGCGATATGACGGTCGAGAGCAAGCAGATCTATCTGGGTAACGTCAACGCCGACGCCGACGGAACGGCGATCGTGGCGCCCTCTGCGACGGCGGTGCCGCCGCTTGACGGCACCGCCGAGCTCGGCCATGTCGAGGTTGGCGCCGCCGGTTACGCCAACGTCTATTCCGGCGCCAGCGAGGTGCCGCTGACGGCCAATATCGGTCAGTTCCATGTCGGTGGCGTCGATCCGGCGGCGGTAGCCGCGCCCGGCGCGATCGCTCCGACGGCGACCAACGGCGGCCACGCCTATGCCGACAAGCTGATCGGCGACGTGGCAAGTGGTGTTCTTACGCCGCACGAGACGACGGCGAGTGCCCGCGCCGTCGGCGTGACGAATGCGACGGCATCGGCCGAATCCCGCGCCGTCAGCAACAGCATCAGCCTGGAACTGGCCGCCCCGCGTGCCGAGCCGCTGGTCACCGATCCGGTGCTCGGCGTCGATCCGTCGGCGGGCTTCGTCACCAATGGGTTGATGACCAGCGATACGACCCAGCTCAGCATCGGCAATGTGACGGGCCAAGCGGTCAGCGGCGTGGAGATTTCCGGATACGGCAATCTCGGGGCGATCGACCGGCCGCTGTCGAGTGCCAAGACGACGGCGATCGGCAATCTCAACACGAGTACGACCCGGATCGGTCCGCTCGCCTCGCCGCAATAACTTCTTTGCCTCCGCTGGACGCCAAGCCGTCCGGCGGAGGCTCTTTCTCGTAAGGACCAAAAACGATGAAAAGCCAAATTGGATTGATGCTGTTGGCGGTTGCCGCGCAGGCCCTGTGTGGCGGCGTGGTCATGGCCGGTGAATTCCGCAACCACGAGCCTTGGGGCTTCAAAGTCCGCGGCAGCGCGGCCGCTACCGCCCGTGCCAGCACGATGTGGCAGGTCGAGCAAATGAGCCAATCGAACACGCCGGCCACGACATCGAGCGCGACCAGCGGTACGGCGTCCGGTGGCGTAGCGGGGGCCGGAACCGGCGCGAACGTCAGTTCCATTGCCAACATGAACGTCATAACGATCGTCGTCGGCGATGGCGGGACCGCGGATGTGGCGATCGAAACCGAACAGGCCAATCGAGGCAAGGTAGACGGCACGGCCGTCGCCGCGACTGGGGATGCCGTCGATATCGGCACCATCAAGTAGAGGCTCATCCCGCAAGCATGGTCGCGGCACGCCGGCGTCGCCTCAGTCGGCGCCCGGCCAAAGGACATCGGTCATGACTGAAGACGCTCGCACAATCGGCTTTCTGCGCGATCTCGACTGGAACGACCTGATCGCGGTGCTCGCGATCATCATCGGAGGTCGTCTTCTCGTCCTCGCCGCGCGCTGGGCGATCAACCGCGCGGCCGAAAGCGGGCCGACGCGCTTGCGTCTCGCCATTCTGAGATGGGCGCCGAAGGCGCGGCTGGTGATCGAGATCGGCACGATCGCCCTGATCATGCCGTTGCTGGTCGAGCCGAGCTTCCGCAATGCCGTGGCGCTGATTGCCAGCATCGGCCTGGGGCTCGCCTTCGCACTCAAGGACTACGGCAGTTGCCTGATCGCCGGGCTGGTTACGATCATGGAGGGCACCTATCAGCCCGGCGATTGGATCGAGGTCGATGGAACCTACGGCGAGGTCAAGGCGATCGGGGTCCGCGCTGTGCACATCGTGACGGTGGACGATACCGAAGTGATCGTGCCGCATTCGCGCCTCTGGTCGAAGAGCATCTCGAACGCGACCAGCGGCAGCCGCAGCCTCCTCTGCGTCGCCCAATTCCATCTCAACGCCGATCATGACGCCGCGGCGGTGCGGCGGCGCCTGATCGAGGTCGCGCAGTCCAGCCCCTATCTCAAGCCGGAGACCGCGGTGAAGGCCACTGTCTCGGAAAAGCCCTGGGGCACGCTCTATCGGGTGAAAGCCTATGTGAAAGAAAGCCGGGATCAGTTCCAGTTGACCACCGACGTGACGATCCGGGGCAAGGAGGCGCTCCGGACGATGCACATCAAGTTCGCGCAGGTGCCTTTTGCCGAGACCAGAAAACCATAAGAGGGGTGCGTTGGAGCGCCTCCCGGGGAGGTCATGTTTCCACGTTCGTGACGCAGCGTGTGGACCATGGCATCAACTCCCCGATCCGATTGATCGGATATCCTTCGGCGATCCGGTAAGACTACAGGGACCCGAGCCGCTGCCAATAGCGTGCCCAGGCGATCAATCCGTTCGAAAGGCTGGACAGCCGGAAGAACTCGTTGGGCGCGTGATAGTCTTCGTCGGCGGTGGAGAACGAGAAGAAGATAGTATCGATGCCCAACACCCGCTCGAAGGTCTCGCCGATCGGGATCGTGGCCCCCATGCGCACCCGGAGCGGGCGCCGGCCGAGCACTTCCTCCAGAATATCTTCCGCCAAGGCGAGGGCGGGATGGTCGTCGCGGATCGCGTAAGCGCGCGAGAGGTGGTCGGGCAAGGTGACCGCAAGCCGGAACGACGGCGGGCAGTGCGCCTCCAGGTGGTGCCGGATGGCCTGCTGCACAGCCTCGGGCTCCTGCCCCGGGACGAGCCGGCACGAGATCTTCACATGCGCCTCGGACGGAATCACCGTTTTGCTGCCGGGGCCGGTATAGCCGCCCCAGAGGCCGTTCAGTTCCAGGGTCGGGTGGGTCCATTGCCGTTCCAGCAGCGGCAGGCCGTCCTCGCCGCCGGGGCCCTCGGCCCCGATCTCGTCGAGATAGGCACGCTCGTCGAACGGAATCCCGGCGAGCCCGACCCGGGCGGCATTGCCGATCGGGGTGACGCCGTCGTGAAAACCGGCGACCGCGACGGCGCCCGTCTCGTCATGCAGGGTGGCGACCAGGCGGGCGAGGCCGGTGAGCGGATTGGGCGCCGAGCCGCCGTGCCGGCCGGAATGCAGGTCCTTGGCGGCACCGGTCAGCGTCGCCTCGACTGTGCATATGCCGCGGCTTGCCACCGTCACGGTCGGCAGGTCGGCGCGCCACATCGCCCCGTCGGCGGACAAAACGAAATCGGCATCGAGCTCCGCGGCGTGGCGTTCGACGAAGCTCGGGAGATGGGCGCTGCCGACTTCCTCCTCGCCTTCGATCAGGAATTTGACGTTGATCGGCAGGCGCCCTTCCGTGGTGAGAAAGGCTTGCGCCACCCAGAGCGGGATCAGCATCGGCCCCTTGTCGTCGGACACGCCGCGCGCGTAGAGGCGGCCGTCGCGCACGGTCGGCTCGAACGCGGGCGTCACCCATTTCTCGACCGGATCGGCCGGCTGCACGTCGTAATGGCCGTAGATCAGGATGGTCGGGGCGCCGGCGGCATGCAGCCAATGGCCCGTGACGCAGGGATGGCCGCCGGTCTCGCGCACTGCCACCCCTTCGAGCCCGACGGCCCGCATCTTGGCCGCTACCCACTCGGCACCGGCTCTGATGCCGTCGACGAACGCCGGATCGGTCGAGACGCTGGGGATACGGGCGAGGGCCACGAGGTCGGTCAGAATCTCGTCGTGCCGTCCGCTCAGATAGGTTTCGACGTCACTCATCGCCTATCCCTCACTTGCCGCCGTCGACCGACAGCGTCTGGCCCGTTATCCAGCCGGACGCCGGTGCCGCGAAGAACAGCACGGCGTGGGCGATGTCCTCGGGCGTGCCGAGCCGCCGTGTCGCGATGTTCTCGACCAGCTTGCGCTGCCCCTCCGCGCCATAGGCCTCCCACTGCCGCTCGGTTGCCGGATTGGCGCGTACGAAGCCGGGGGCGACGCTGTTCACGGTGATGCCGAAGACGCCGAGCTCGTGGCCGAGCTGACGGGTGAGGCCGATCTGCGCCGCTTTGGCCGCGGCATAGGCCTGGATGCCGGTCAGGCTGACGCCGAGGCCGGCGCCGCTGGAGATGGTCACGATGCGCCCGTAGCCGCGCGCCTTCATCGCGGGCACGACGGCCTGCGACGCGAGGAAGGCGCCCGTCGCATTGACGGCGAAGATCGCGTGCCAATCCGCCTCGGAAACCTCCTCGAACGGTCGTCCGACCTGCCCGCAGACGCCGCCCGCGTCATTGATCAGCGCGTCGATCCGCCCGGTCGCCGCCAGGGCCTCGCCGACGAACGCGTGCACCGCCGCGCGGTCGGTGACGTCGACCGTGCGCACGGTCAGCGGGGCCGGCGCCCGGGCCGCCGTCTCTTCGAGCCCGGCCGCGTTGATGTCGCAGGCCCAAACGGCGGCTCCCCGGGCGGCGAACGCCCAGGCAATGGCACGGCCGAGGCCATGGCCGGCGCCGGTCACCAGGACCGTCTGCCCGGCGAACCCGTCATCGATGCCGCTCATGCTCGTTCTCCGCTGAATGTCTCAAGGGCGTCTAGCGTGCCGAGGGCCAGCGGCCGCCGGCCCTCCTCGATCTCGTGGATGAGATGGATGAGCGCGGCGGTGATCGGCGCCGCCAACCCCAGACGAGCCGCCTCTTCGACGATCGGCCCGATCTGCGGATCCACCTCCGTCTTGCGCTTGCGCACGGCGAGATCGCGCCAGATGCCGCTGTGGGATTTGGCCGAGCGCCGGTTGTGCGCCTCCATCGTCTCGAACGACCGGTCGGCGGCGCCGGCGGGCGCGCCCGGCCGGAATGCCGCCGGATCGAAGCCGTTGAAACCTTCCGAATGGATGCCGAGCGCATCCGTGACCGCCACGATTTCCGAGGCGAGCGCCGTCAGGATGGGGCGATAGCGGTGCATCGCGAAGACGTCGGCGATCGACTCGTCGGTTAGCGCGGTCGCGAACAGCAGCGCGCCGTAGCCGAGCTTGCCCCAGAGATAGCCCCAGATGTTGTCGGTCACGACGACATTCGGCTCGAAGGGGGCGATCAGGCGGGCGAGCGCGTCGACCCGCGGCGACTTCGTCCCGTCGAGCTCGCCCAGCACGAAGGCGCCGCGGCCGCCGTAGAGGATGCGGCCCGGCTCCAGATAGTCGGCCCCGAAATTGACGAACGCGCCGATCGTGCGGGACTGGCCGACGGTGGCGGCGATGACCCGCTCGTTGAGACCGTTCTGCAGCGAGACGACGACCCCATCGTCGGCCAGATGCGGCGCCAGCGCCGCGACGGCGCCGGCGGTATGGTGCGCCTTGACGCAGAGGAAGATGCGTCGGAACTTGCCGGCGATGGCCTCCGGCGTCGCGGCCTTCGCCGGGACCGCGAATGTCTCGATCGGTCCTTCGATCGCGAGGCCGGTCTCGTTCATGGCGGCGACATGCTCCGCCGCCTGATCGACGAACAGGATGTTTTCTCCGGCCCGCGCGAGATAGGCGCCGACCGTGCCGCCGATGGCACCCGCGCCCCAGATGAGAGTGGGTTCCGCCGATGCGCTCACGGCGGCACCTCGGGGGACCAGTCGTCATCGATCAGGCTTCGGGTCTCCTCGACCGCGATCTGCCAGATCGCCAGCATCTCCTCGTCGGGGCGCTGGTAGTAGCCGCCGTAGTTGCCGTCGCCCAGCAGCGCGCGAACCTGCGCCGGCGTGGACTGGCGGATACGGTCGACCGAGACCATCGGTTTCCGCTGCGTAGGCAGGGCGATGTTGCCGAGCCGGGTCCAGGGGAAGTTCTCCATCCAGGAGGCGTGGCTCGCGATCGGATCGGTCGCATTGACTTGGGCCCAGGTGCGCGGGGCGCTCCACCAGTTGTGGAACTTGATCGACATCGCCGGATGCTCGGAGAGCCATTCGGCCACGAAGGATTGGACCGGACTGTTGCCGCCATGGCCGTTGACCATCAGGATCCGGCGGAAACCCTGGGCCGCCAGGCCGTCGAACAGGTCACGGACCAGCGCCAACAGCGTGTCGATACGCAGCGAGATGGTGCCGGGATAGGCCTTGAAATACGGCGTGATGCCGTAGGACAGGGTCGGGAAGACCGGAACACCCAAAGGCGCCGCCGCTTCGACGGATATCCGCTCGGCCAGGATCGCATCGACCCCGAGGCTGAGGTAGCCGTGCTGCTCGACGCTGCCGAGCGGCACGACGGCCCGATCATCGTCCTTCAGGTAGGCTTCCACCTGCATCCAGTTCATGTCGGTAATGCGCATCAGGCCGTCTCCAGAATGGGAAAAGCTGAGCTCCGAGCTTGCCGGCGAAGCCGATTGATCGCCGGTGGCACCAGCCGGCCGCCTCCTGCATCGAGGCGCTATACGATCCTGGTCCCATAGTCTCAGCCACCCGTCACGCGCGCAAGGCGGTCCTCACCGGACGTTGCCATCGGTTGCGGCGGTAGGTGGTTCCTGCTGCGGGCGTGGAGTGGCCGAAACGGGCAATTCACCGACCGCCCTGGTGGCCTCGCCCAGCGTCTTCCGAACATTGACAGATACGGTGTCGGTAGAGAGAAGCCGGCGTAGCTCATCTACAAACAGCCATATTTTGCATTTTTTCGTTTCTTGCCCACAAATGAGCACAGGATTGGAACAGGCGCCTGAGGACGGATGAGCCGCGTTCTTGGACGTGTTCCAACGATCCGACCGGGTGGGTCCGGGTGGTTTAGACCGGAGGTAGGATGCGGATCGTCATTACCGATGCAGGCGCCGCGCTGGATCCGGTGGCGTCGGGAATGTGTCCTCCAGCAGCGGAGGCGCCCTCATGAGGCGTCTCGTGAGCATCGCCGATTTTCGCGAGGAGGCTCGCCGCCGCCTGCCGCGCCTTGTCTTCGACTATCTCGATGGGGGGGCCGAGGACGAGGTAACCCTGCGTCGCAATCGAGAGGTCTTCGAGCGATTGCGGTTGTGTCCGCGGCCGCTCAACGATGTCAGCCGGCGCGATCAGTCGACGCAGCTCTTCGGCAGCCGGATCGCCATGCCGGTGGTGATCGCGCCGACCGGTCTCAACGGCCTCTTCTGGCGGGACGGCGATATCGCCCTGGCTCGCGCCGCCGCCCAGGTCGGAATTCCTTTCGTGCTGTCGACGGCATCCAACAGCACGATCGAGGAGGTTGCCGAACGAGCAGGCGGCGACCTGTGGTTCCAGCTCTATATCGTCAGCCGGTCGATCGCCGATGGGCTGGTGGCGCGGGCGCTCTCCGTCGGTTATCGGACACTCGTCCTGACCGTCGACGTCTCGCTCAGCGGGAAACGCGAGCGGGACCTGCGCAACCGTTTCAGCCAGCCCTTCAAGCCGTCCCTTCCGGTCCTGGCGGACATGTTGCGGCATCCTCGCTGGCTGGCGAGTACCCTGCGATCCGGAGCCCCCGAACTCAAGAACCTCGCGAGCGCCGCCGCCGCCGACGCGAATGCCCAGGCGGCGCTGCTGAGCCGCCAGATGGATGCTAGTTTTTCTTGGGACGATCTCGGCCGCTTGCGCGATCGCTGGCCGCATCGCCTGCTCGTCAAGGGATTGCTCCATCCGGACGACGCGCGGCGGGCGGTCGCCGCCGGCGTCGACGGGGTCATTCTCTCCAACCACGGAGGCCGTCAGCTCGATGGCGTGACGTCCCCGATCGAGGTGCTGCCGCGCTTCACCGAACGGCTACCGGTACCGCTGCTGGTCGATAGCGGCTTTCGGCGCGGCTCGGATATCGTCAAGGCGCTGGCGTCGGGCGCGGATGCCGTCCTGCTGGGGCGCGCCACGCTCTATGGTCTCGCCGTCGCGGGCGAGGCGGGCGTCACGGCCGTCCTGGCGCTGCTGCGCGACGAGATCGATCGGGTCCTTGCCTTGCTCGGCTGCCAATCCTTGGCAGCCCTCGGCCCGCATTCCCTCGATGGGAGCGGGCGGGAGATCGCCTAGTGCCGGGGCGGGTGCCGACCTCACGCGGGTACCATTTGCTAAGAGACCGTTTGAGAATGCGGCGGCGGAGGGCCGGCGAGGGATTTTTCGGGTCGGGAAGGAGGTCGCGCGGCCACGATGCTGGGACATCGTGGCAAGCGGCTGACGCTCCCGACGCGAAAAAGACCCGCTGGACCGACCCGACCGTGTTCTCAAACGGTCTCTAAGGAGGCTGGCATGTCGGATGGGACGTCGCTCAACAGGCTCCGCTTCGACCTGATCACCATAAGGCTGTTTATCGCCACGGCGAGCGAGGGCAGCGTCACCCGGGCGGCGGAGCGTCATCACGTCGCCGTCGCCGCGGCCTCGCGCAGGATCGCCGAGCTCGAGGCGCAGTTCGGCATCCAGCTCTTCGACCGGCGACCTCACGGTATGGTGCCGACGAGGGCCGGCCGGGAGCTGCTCCGCCACGCCCTTGCCCTGATGCAGACGGTCGAACACATGTATGGCGAAGCCCAGGCCCATGCGGGTGGCAGCAAGGGCACCGTCGGCATCGCGGCCTGCACCTCCGCCGTCCTGCAGTTTCTGCCCTGGGACATCCGCGACTTTCAGACCGCCCATCCCGAGATCGAGATCGATCTGCAGGAATTGAGCAGCCGGGGAGTGGTAAAGGCCGTGGAAGAGGGCCGCGCCGAGCTCGGTGTCTACGAAAGCAGCATTGGGCCGGTACGGCTGCGGCAGCATCGCTACCGCCAGGATGCCCTGGTGCTGGTGATGCCGCCGGATCATCCTCTCGCCGCGCGCAGCGTCGCCTGCTTTGCCGACGCGCTGCCTTACGAGTTCGTCGGGCTGCCGGATGATACCGCGATCGGGCTGGCGATGCAGCGCATGGCCGAGGCTCACGGCATCGCCCTGCGCATGCGGGTGCGCGTCAACAGCTTCGACAGCATGCTGTCGATGATCCGCGCCGGCATCGGGATCGGGTTTGTGCCCAAGAGCGTCGCCGAGCTCTTCGCGGCTGGGCCCGACTTCCATGTCGTCACCCTGCAGGAGGAGTTGGCACGACGCCAATTTGCCATCTGCCAGCGCCCGGAGGGGGAGTTGACCTCCGCGGCCGCGGTGGCGCTCCGCTTCCTGGTCGGGCTGGCTTCGCCTGATGCGAAAGCTGGTTCTTGAAATCGCCAATGGGCCGGCCACCGGCCTCTTGCTTAGTTTCCGTCAAGCCGCTGACACGAAGCGGCTGTTCAGGGAGCGAGCATGAAGATCACGCGCGTGACGGCCACGCCCATCAATGTTCCGGTTGATTTCGACTATGGCGGCGTGCGCCGCGTCGCCCAGCAATCCGCCTGCTACGTTGAAATCGAGACGTCGACCGGCATCATCGGTCACGGGTTTACCGCGATCACCGAAGAAGAGGTGATCGCGGCCATCATCGACCAGGTGGCCGCCCCGGCACTCCTCGGCGCGGATCCCCTGCGGATCGAGATGCTCTGGGACCGGCTCTATTGGCTGCTCGCCCCGCGTGGGCAGAGTGGCTACGCGATGCATGCCATCGCCGCGCTGGACATCGCCCTGTGGGACATCAAGGGTAAGGCACTCGGCTTGCCGATCTGGAAGCTGCTGGGCGGCGCGCGGTCTAAGGTACAGCTTTATACGACCTTCGGCTTCGGCTTCCTCGATCGTGATGAGCTGCTGGCGGTGGCCGACGACTGCTTGGCGCGGGGTTTCTCCCACCTCAAGATGGTCGTCGGCCATAACGGCCTGCAGCGGCGCGACGAGCCTCGCGCCCTGGACAAGGTGGTCGCGGAGGATATCGCCCGCGTAGCGGCGGTGCGCGCGGCTATCGGCCCGCAGGCCGGTCTCTATATCGACGCCAATTGCAGCCTCGATCCGTTCCATGCGGATCGGCTTGCCCGCGGTGTCATGCCCTACGATATCGCCTTCTTCGAAGAGCCCATCACACAGAACGATCCGGCCCAGCTGGCGGATCTGCGGCGCCGCACCGGCATCGCCGTCGCGGCGGGGCAGAACGAGGGCCAGGCCTTCCGCTTCCGTGATCTGCTGGTGGCGGGGGCTATCGACTACGCCCAGCCGAACGTGGTGATCAGCGGCGGCTTCACCCAGTCGGCGAAGATCGCCGGCATGGCCGCGGCCTTCAATACCGGCATCGCCAACGGCGGCGCCTTCCCACTGCACAACATGCACCTGCATGGCGGGCTCATGAATGGCGGCAAGGTCGAATGGCACTTGGTCGCCGTTTCGATGATGCGACGGATCTACCACGACGTGCCCGAACCCAAGGACGGCTGGCTCACGCTGCCGGAGGCACCCGGCCTCGGCTTCGAGCCCAACCGCGAGGCCATCGCGGAGATCGCCAAGCTGCCGACCTCCCGCGGCAAGGGAAAATAGCGACATCACGAAGTCACCGGCGCGACAGCAAAAATAAGAATCGGAGGAAACAATGTCCCAGGGCGCGTCCACCCCCCTCCCGGCTTCGACAGCGCAGGGGCGGCAGCTTTTCAGCGTCGTTTTGGCGAGTTGCGTCGGCACGGCCATGGAGTGGTACGACTTCTTTATCTACGGATTCGTCGCTACGCTGATGTTCGATAAGCTGTTTTTTCCGAACATGACTTCGGCGGTGGGTACGCTTGTCGTGCTCGGTACCTTCAGCGTCGGGTTCGTTGCTCGACCGGTCGGCGGTCTCGTCTTCGCTCATTTCGGGGATCGCTTCGGGCGCAAGCGGGTGCTGCTGATCACCATGGTCCTCATGGGCGTATCGACCACCACCATCGGTTTGTTGCCGACCTATGCCAGCGCCGGCACTGCGGCGCCTGTCCTTCTCATAGTCTGCCGGTTTTTGCAGGGAATTGCTCTGGGCGGCGAGTCCATCGGTGCGCTGCTGATGATCATCGAGAACGCGCCGCCCCATCGCCGCGGCTTCCTCGGCGCCATCGTCATGGCGACGGGCCCGTTCGCACAAGTGATCGGTTCCTTCGTCCTGATGGCGATCGTCTCGCTACCTGACCAGCAGTTACTGGCCTGGGGCTGGCGCGTGCCGTTCCTCCTGAGCCTCGTGCTGCTGTTCGTCGGCTCCTATGTCCGCTTTCGCGTCGAGGAGTCGCCGCTGTTCCTGAACGCCCAACGGGAACACAAGATCGTCAGAGTGCCGCTGGTCGAGGTGCTGACGCGCTATCGC
>DATMGU010000049.1:0-13758 GCA_035555315.1 Allostellaceae bacterium | reverse complement strand
AGCGTGTTCTACTTGGTTGCCCGGCGCGAGGATTTCCGGGGCAAGCGCGTAGTCATCGCCGGCGGCGGCGACAGCGCGGTCGATTGGGCGATCGCCCTCGCCGATATCGCCGCGGCGATCATGGTCGTGCATCGCCGGCCGAAATTCCGCGCGGCCCCGGCCAGTGCCGCGAAGCTGCAGGAACTGGCCTTCGCCGGGCGGATCGAGCTGGTGACGCCTTATCAGCTGCACGGGCTGGAGGGTGAGGGCGCCCAGCTATCGGCGGTCACCGTGGCGGATCTGGATGGCGAGGTTCGCCGGCTGGAGGCCGATATCCTGCTGCCGTTCTTCGGCTTGTCGACCGAGCTGGGGCCGATCCTGGATTGGGGCCTGGACCTCGACCGGCACCAGATCCGCATCGATCAATCGACCGCCGCGACCAGCCAGCCGGGCATCTTCGCGATCGGCGACGTCGCGACCTATGCGGGCAAGCTGAAGCTGATCATGACCGGGTTCGCCGAAGCGGCGCACGCGGCGCACGCGATCCATCCGCTGATCTTTCCCGGCGAGGCGCTGCACTTCGAATATTCGACGACGAAGGGGGTTCCGGGGCACTGAGCGCATCGGCCTCGGTCGCCGTCGCCGTCTCGTCCGCCGCCGCCGTGGTGCCGATCTGGGCCTCGGCCATCGGCAGATAGCAGGTCACCCGCGTGCCTTCGCCGGCTTCGCTGGACAATTCGACCCGGCCGCCATGCAATTCGACGAAGCTCTTGACCAGTGACAGGCCGAGGCCGGCACCGGCGAGCCGCGCTTGTGGATTGCCCCGCTCGAACATCTCGAACACGCGGCCATGATGCTCGGCCGCGATGCCGACCCCGGTATCGGCGACCGTCAACGCCATCTCGTTGCCGACCCGGCGCGCGGACAGGGTGATGGCGCCGCCGGTCGGCGTGAACTTGATGGCGTTGGAAACCAGATTGAACATCGCCTGCTTGATGCGCCGCTCGTCGATCGGGAAGGTGCCCAGATCGGTCGGGCAGTCGAAGCTCAGCACCATGTCCAGCCGGCGCGCCCGCTCCCGGGTCAGCGCCAGGACATTGGCCATCAGGGTGTGGACGTCGACGATATCGACCTCCAGCGTCATGTAGCCGGCTTCGATCGTCGCGAGGTCCAGGATGTCGTTGATCAGCGACAGCAGGCGCTGCGAACTGTCCAGGATGCCGCGGGAATAGTCCAACTGACGCGGGTTCAACTCGCCGAAATACTGGTTCGTCAGGATCTCGGCGAAGCCGATGATCGCGTTCAGCGGGGTCCGCAGCTCGTAGGAGACATTGGCGATGAATTCGCTTTTCAGCCGGGCCGCCGTCTCCAGCGCGTCGTTCCGTTCGAGCAGCGCGCGCTCGACGCGGAAACTGTCGGTCACGTCCAGATAGCTTTG
The DNA here is from genome assembly GCA_035555315.1 of Allostellaceae bacterium. GTDB lineage: Bacteria > Pseudomonadota > Alphaproteobacteria > ATCC43930 > CGMCC-115725 > DATMGU01. The sequence goes on along the minus strand of DATMGU010000049.1, from coordinate 12,341 downwards.
CAGCACATTGCCGTCGGGTAGCGGGAGCGACGCGGCTTCCAGCACCGACCCGTCGCCGCGCTCCATCCGGCCGGTGGCGGCGGTATGGCTGGTGACCCGCGCGATGATCCGCGCCTTGGCGCCCTCCCAATCCCCTTCGTCGCCATAGAGCGATCGAGCCTTTTCGACCAGCAGGGCGATATGCGGCCGGTTTTCCAGATCGCCCGGCGACAGATTCCAGATCTTGCCATAGGCCGGGTTGGACAGCAGCAGCCGACCGTCGCTGCCGAACACGGCGATGCCCTCGAACAAATTGTCGAGGGTTTCGCGCTGCACCTCGATCAGCGTGTTGTAGGACCGCTCCAGGGCGAGCTTGTCGGTGACGTCCTCATAGGTGAAGGTCAGGCCGCCGAACGGGTGGTGATTGATGGTCAGCCGCAGGGTGCGCTCATCCGGCAGGTGCAGCAGCTCTTCCTGCGGGTCGACCAGCGAGGTGAACAACGCCTGCTGCTGGGTCTTGAACTTGCGGAAATCCGCATGCTCGGGCAACCGCCGATATTCGCGCAGGGTTTCCAGCACCTCGCCCAGGGTGGGTTCGGTGACCAGCCAGGACGGCTCCAACTGCCACAGCATGGCGAAGGCGGTGTTGAAGAACTTCAGCTTCATGTCCGGGCCGTAGATCGCGATCGCGGTCGCGACGTCTTCGAGCACTTCCGCATGGGCTAGGACATGGCGCGACAACTCGGCCTCGGCCTCCCGCGCATCGGTGCGGTCGATGGCGAAGCCGAGATAGCCGGAATTATCCGAGAGCGGCATCTCGGTCACCGTCACCGCGCGCCGGGAACCGTCGACGACGACGAAATGCTCCTCCATCACCGGATCTGGGCTGAGTTCCGCGCGCGCCGCCTGGTCGCGGCCGGCATGGCCGTCCGGGCCGGCGACGAATTCCCGTCCTTCCCGCAGCGCCTGTTCCAGATCGGTATCGACGGAGCGGGCATAGGCCAGGTTGCCGCCGGCCAGGCCGAGATCATGGGCCCGCCACCATACCGGGACCGGCAATTGATTGAGGATACAGGTCAGCCGCGCGGCGGTTTGCTGCGCCGATAGATGATCGGCCTCCAGCTTGGTCGCGGCCGCGATATCGGAGAGCCAGACCAGATCGGATGCGCCACCCTGGTCGGATGCGCCGACCCGGCGGCCGGTGGCGGCGATCGGCATGGCGCCGCGCGACAGCTTGAGATCGAACCCGGCGCCGGTCGCGGTCAGCTGGGCGATGGCCTCGCTCAGCGTCACCTTGTCGCGATCGTGCAGGCAGTCGATGATCGTGCCGAGCTTGTCCGGCCATCCCGCCGCGTCGCCCGCGCCGAGGCGGTGTCCGCCATCGGCGGATAGGTGATAGCACGCGGCACCGGCCCCTTCCTGCGCCGCCGCGAGCAACGCCGCCGTCCGGGCGAGCGCGACGTAGCGCCGCCGCGCCCTGACGAGCAGCCCGGCAAGGACCACGAGGATGACGCAGACAAGGGCGATCGCGGTCAGCGTGGCGCCGGACATGGCCCCCTCACGATCCCCGGACCGAGCACGCGACGCCCTTCGGGCGCCCCGTGCCACGCGGGCGCCCGAAGGCCGATCCAGTCATGAATATCCTGCGAAAACGGACATAATCGCCGCGGATCGTACGAGGTATCGACCGCCATGCCAAGCCGGGCGACGGGGGCGATGCCGGCCGATGCGATCATGCCAACCCGTGACTTCCAAACCGTCCATCGAAACGCGGCGAAGGATTGCCAGGACGCCGGGCCGCGAAGGGCACCAGATCGTCGGAAGATAGACCTTTCCCGATCGATACATCCCGTTAAGGTTGCATCGTCGGAACCGTCGTTCGCCGAGGTATAGGGGGTGGATTTGAGCGCATCGCATTTTTCGAGGCAGGAACGAGACCCGAATCGGAATACCGCCGCATCCTGTTCGGTGAGCGCACCTCTCAGGTCCTCACATTCCCTCCATCGCCTGCTGTACTCAAGCCTGGAACGCGGGATAACTCCCGCCCCGCTGCTCGCTGCCCTCATGGCCCGATTGACGGCCTGGGGCCATGCCACACTGGGCTGCACGCCGTCGCGCCCATTCTCTCGCTCTACATCAATGGCTGCCGCCAGGAACTCCATAACGACGCGCTCAACGGCAGCTATGGCTATGTCTATTCCCTGACCAGATGGGCGCAGCGCAGTTTCACCGGTGGTGAGACCCTGTTGATGCGGCCCACCGCCTATTCGGCCTCGCTCGCCGGTGGGCGGGCGATGGCGGGCCAACCCTTCTTCGAGACGATCCCGGCCGAGTTCAACCAACTCCTCATCTTCGACGATCGCATCCCGCATGCGGTGCGGCAGATCACCGGCGGCATGGACCCGAGGGAAGGACGCGTAGTGTTGCATGGGCATTTTACGGGTGCGAAATGATCGATCTAAAAAATGAGGACGGGCGCTTTCAAGGACGCGCTGGGCAAGGTGTGGCAAGAAGCGGCATTCCAGCGAAATGGTGCTAGAGCGATCGGTACAATGTTGGGAGCGGCCGTCCACAGGAACACTTATCCGACAAGTTGTCGGGTCCCTGTCAGCCGACCGAGGCGGAATACCGGCGGAGCTGGCTGGACAAGCTCACCAGCAGTTCTGCTGCCTCCATCGCTGGCGACGACGACGATACGGTGATTTCCCCCCTCGGCGTGGCCGAGGCTGACGCAACGGTGACCGGATCCGGGGATAGCGCGGTGTTTGACATCTCGGGCAACTCGGTCGGGATCTGTGGTGTCGGCGAAGCGGTATTCGGATCGACTGATGCCATCGGTCTTTGTGCGAACGGCTCCATGGCAACCATTTATGGTACCAGCGAAGCGGCTGGTACAGCCGAGGGCGTGACATCCGACATTTGAGGGAAAGAACGCAGTGATGAGCAGATTAGGTAACTTGTTTGATAACGCTATGATCAAGTTCGACGGAACCGTAAGGGGAGTAGATGATTCCCCCGTGGAAATATTTGTTATAGAGGCGGAAGGTGACCAATTTTGGTTCGAAGTCTCATATGAATTCAATCAAGACGGAAACGATTTTCACGTGATGGTAGATAATTTCGGTCTACGCAGCAAAATGTCCGCGGGGGCAGCCTCATTCCGCAGGCGATATTTCGCTGATATTGAAAAACAAGAAGCTGAAATTAAACTCCGCATACTCTTCCAGGGTGATAAAAATAATCCTTCTCTCCCTTTTGTGCCATTTCACATGCCGCGCAGTACCTGCCTTGGCGTGAAATTTAAACCTGGCTGGATAGAGACTCACTGAGGGGGGCACGTCGATGTCAAATATATACTGTGTCCCCCAATAAAAAGTTCATCGTACGAGAGGCGCCGCGTCGATACCCCGCCCCAACGTCGGCTTCGCCGTTGCTTGCCGAGCCGCTTTCGGAATGGCCCCGGCGCTTCTATGGTCGCGTCGGCGGTGTCGAACGGGAGATTATCATGGCGCGGTCGTTGAGGAGTGTCGCCGCCGCCATGGTGGTCGGGCTCGGCGTGCTGGCTTTGCCGGGCGCGGCCGCGGCGTTTTCGCCGGTGCCCGCCACCCATGTCGTCCCGGTCCGGTCGCCGGACGGCGTGACGTTCATCGCTTATGAATGGGGCAGTCCGGACGGTCGACCGATCGTCTTCGTGCATGGCAGCTACCAGTCGGCGCTCTCCTGGTCGCATCAGGTGTCGGACCCCGCCCTCGCCGCCCGCTATCGGCTGATCGCGATCGATCTGCGCGGGCAGGGCGCCTCGGACAAGCCCGACGGCGTGGAATACTATCGCGAGGGACAGCGCTGGGCGAACGACCTGTCCAGCCTGTTCGATACGTTGAAGCTGACCAAGCCCGTCGTCGTCAGCTGGTCCTACGGCGCGCGCGTGATCAACGACTATCTGGTCGCCAATGGCGATGCCCGGTTGGGCGGGCTGGTCTATGTCGGCGCTCGCTCCACCTCCGCCTTGCCCGGAGAACAGCCCGACCCGGTGGTGGTGGAGGCCAGCCGGAATCTCGCCAGCGAGGATCCGATGATCTTCATGAAGGGAACGCGGCAATTCCTGCTTGCCGGCTTCGAGACGCCGCCCCCGCCGGACGAGGCCGACGCGCTCACCCTGGCGAGCATGCAGACGCCGCTCTACGTCCGACGGCAACTCGCCAGGCGCCCGTTGGCCTATGTCGAGGCGCTGAAATCGATCCGCGTGCCCACGCTTGTGGTGCAGGGCGACAAGGACCGGGTGGTGCCGCAAGCCATCGGCGCCTTCACGCACTCGCTGATCCCGGAGTCCCGGTATTCGCTTTATGCCGGGAGCGGCCACTCGACCTTTGCCGAGGATCCGGCCCGCTTCAATGCCGAGCTGGACGCGTTCGTCGCGGCCCTGCCCTGACCGCCGTCAACAGGGCGGGCAACCAATCACGGCGCCGCCGTTGACCTTATCCACCAGTTGATACCGTTAAGCAGAGGCTGCCCGGAGGGCGGCCTCATAGGCCAGCCGCACCCAGCGGGCCATGATGTCGGGATCGTCGAAGGCATCGTCGGGGATCGACCAATAGGGCATGTAGACCGGTTTGCCCTTCTTGCCTTCATAGGCCCAGCGCCGGGCGCCCGCCGCTTCGAATTCCGGTGCGCTGATGTCGTCCGCCTTCAGCAGCATCTCGTCGTGGAACTCGACCGCGACGATGCGTCCGCCGTGATAGACGCCCTTGCCGCCGAACATGCGCTTGATCGTCACGTGCCCGAGTGCCGAAAACATCTCCTCGATATCGGTGTTGTTCATCCGCGTGCGTCCCTGGCGAGGTGGCGAAATATAAGGACCCGAACGGCCCCTGGTGGAATTATAGGAACACAGTCCACATCCCGGTATTCCGACTGTTGTGGAGTGCCCCTTTGCTCGGCTTGCCAATCCCGCGCCCCTCGACATCGGCCGGAGCCGATGCCATCTTAATTCCATGAGCAACCCCGTGCCCCTGCCCGATATCGACGACGACGAGGCCGAGCTTGCCGCCCTGGCCGTGGCGGTTGCCGAGGCGAGAGCCGATAGCCGCTCCGTTCCTCATTCCGAAGTACGGGCATGGTTGCTTGAGATCGCCGCTGGTAACTTCGATGCGCCGCCGCCTATTCCTCGGTGATCGAGCCGGTTAACTGGCGGCCGGCCGCGAGCATTTGCTTGCCGGGGACAGCTTGGGAGTATTTCCGCGCCGGGGCCGTCGGGGACGCATTCCCGGCACGCGAGAACTCGTCGCCGCGTTCCCCTATCTCATCGTCTATGAAGTTACGGACGCTGACACGGTGACAATCCTGCGTGTTTGGCATGGCTCGCAGGATCGCTGACCGGGCCATTCAGCGTAGGATGGGAACACATACCTATTCCTCAAGCACCCTCACCCTCGGCTTGCGCCCCGGCTTGCGTCGCGCCAGGGTTCGGCCGGTCAGGGCTTCCAGCCCCGCGACGAAAGCCTCGTCGCCGAGCGGCCGGCCGGTGCGCTCGCCCGAACGCAGCGCTTCGGCCTCCGTCTCGGCGAGACCGCCCTCGAGGAAGGGGGCCCATTCCGCCGGCGGGATGCCCAGTGCCTGGGTCGCGGTCAGCCCGTCCGGCTCGCCCGTGAGATGCGCTCGGGCACTCGACCAGGGCCAATCCTCCGGCCGGTCGACCAATCGGGCGCGCACCGGGTTGAGCTCGATATAGCGGGCGCAGGCCAGTGTGTGGCGCTCGTCCATCGGTACCGAGGCGAAGCGGCCCTGCCACAGATAGCCGCGCCAGTCTTCGCGCAGATTGACCGCGCGGGAATATCGGCGATGCGCCTCGGCCAGGGCGGCGCGCAAGGCGTCGGGGTGGGGCGGCACCAGCAGCAGATGGACATGGTTCGGCATCAGGCACCAGGCCCAGACCGCGACCCCCGCCGAGCCGCAGAACCGGCCGAGCAGGGCGAGATAGGCGGCGTAATCGGGGGCACCGAAGAACACGTCCTGGCGCCGGTTGCCGCGCTGGGTGACGTGGTGCGGCAGGTGCGGGATGACGATGCGGGCCATGCGTGCCATGGGTGGAGACTGACACCGGGGCGCGGCGCTGTCAAATGGGTACTGTGTCCCTAAAAAAGTCTCGACGCGAGGCACTTGACGGTCGGGCGATAGGCCCGGCGCCTGATCTCCCGCGCAGGGCGGGAAGATCGGCGCCGGGGTCGTGCCCAGGGTTTATTAGTAGCGGTAGTGATCGGGCTTGAACGGGCCGGCCGCTTCGAGGCCGAGGTATTCCTGCTGCTGCGCCGTGAGCTTGGTGAGCTTCACGCCCAGTTTGGCCAGATGCAGCGCCGCGACTTTCTCGTCGAGATGCTTGGGCAGGACGTAGACCTTGTTCTCGTACTTGCCGTGGTTGGTCCACAACTCGATCTGAGCCAGCACCTGGTTGGTGAAGGACGCGCTCATCACGAAGCTGGGATGACCCGTGCCGCAGCCCAGGTTCACCAGCCGGCCCTTGGCCAGGACGATGAGCCGCTTGCCGTCCGGGAAGACGACCTCGTCGACCTGCGGCTTGACCTCGTCCCAGACGTAGTTGCGCAGGGCGCCGATCTGGATCTCGCTGTCGAAATGGCCGATGTTGCAGACGATCGCCCGGTCCTTCATCACGCGCATATGGTCCAGCGTGATGACGTCGACATTGCCCGTCGCGGTGACGAAGATGTCGCCCAGCGGGGCCGCGTCTTCCATGGTCAGGACCTGATAGCCTTCCATCGCCGCCTGCAGCGCGCAGATCGGATCGATCTCGGTGACGATGACCCGGGCGCCCTGGCTGCGCAGCGAGGCGGACGACCCCTTGCCGACATCGCCGAAGCCGCAGACCACGGCGACCTTGCCCGCCATCATCACGTCGGTGGCGCGCTTGATGCCGTCGACCAGGCTTTCCTTGCAGCCGTAGAGGTTGTCGAATTTCGACTTGGTGACGCTGTCGTTGACGTTGATCGCCGGCACCTTGAGCTTGCCGGCCTTCATCATCTCGTAGAGCCGATGCACGCCGGTCGTGGTCTCTTCCGAGATGCCGCGCACATCCTTCAGGAATTCCGGATACTTGTCGTGCAACAGGACGGTGGCGTCCCCGCCGTCATCCAGCACCATGTTCGGCGTCCAGCCATCTGGGCCGCGCACGGTCTGCTCGATGCACCATTCGTATTCTTCCTCGGTCTCGCCCTTCCAGGCGAAGACCGGGACGCCGGCGGCGGCGATCGCCGCGGCGGCCTGGTCCTGGGTCGAGAAGATGTTGCAGGACGACCACCGGACGGTGGCGCCCAGGGCGGTCAGCGTCTCGATCAGCACGGCGGTCTGAATGGTCATGTGCAGGCAGCCGACGATGCGCGCGCCGGCCAAGGGCTTCGACGCACCGAATTCGGTACGCAGCGCCATCAGGCCCGGCATCTCCGTCTCGGCGATGGTGATTTCCTTGCGGCCCCAATCGGCGAGGGTGATATCCGCGACCTTATAGTCGGCGACAGTCGACATGCTCTTCTCCTAATGGAATCGGTGCCCGGGGCACGACGGATTTCGTCTCTGCGATGTGATCGTGCCGCGTATAGCAGCGGTGATGCGGCAGGGCAAGCTACCGGCGGCCCGCTACCGATGGCCCGATACTGATGACGGCTGGTGGCGCCGTTCCGGCCCCAGCATCGCCTTGCACGAGGCCGGACCTGCCGATATGGTCCGGCGCTCGTGATCGGATGGCAGGTTTTAGGGGGATTGAATGTCGGATGTGGCGGGGATCGCGGGCGACCAGCTGCGCTCGTATATCGAACGCATCGAGCGTCTCGAGGAAGAGAAGCGGGCGCTCGCCGAGGACATCAAGGAGGTGTTCGCCGAGGCGAAGGGCACCGGTTTCGACACCAAGATCATGCGCCAGATCATCCGCATCCGGAAAATGGACAAGGACGATCTGGACGAGCAGGAAACCCTGCTGGACATCTACAAGCGCGCGCTCGGCATGCTGCCGGACTTCGAAAGCGAAGCCGAGCGGGCCGCAGAGTAGACCTGCTCCCTATATGGCGATCTGCGCCGCGACCAGGCTGGAGGTCGGCGCCGGGCGGGAGCGCCGGCGCTGTTCGCGGCGTTCCGCCTTGTTGCGGTACAGCGCCTGATCGGCGGCGCGGATCACGTCGACACCCTCGTCATCGCCGCCATAGATGTGCATGCCCATGCTGACCCGGATGGTGACGCGGGCCGTGCCGACATTGCACCAGGCGTTGTTCAATTGCCGGCTGATTTCCAGGCCGCGCCGCTCGCCATTCGCCTTGTCCGTATCGGTCAGCAGCACCGCGAATTCGTCGCCGCCGAAGCGCGCGACGCTGTCGGTCTCGCGCACGAGCTCGGTGAGGAGTTCGGCCACGCGCCTGAGATAGGCGTCGCCCATCAGATGGCCGCGACGGTCGTTGATCTTCTTGAAATCGTCGATATCGGCCATGATCAAGACGCCGCGTGCACTGGATTTGCGCCGGGCGCGGGCCAGCTGCCGGCCAAGCTCGGCGAAAAAGCCGCGGCGGTTGTTGAGGCCGGTCAATTCGTCGGTGACGGTGAGGGTTTCCAGCGCCGAGAGCCGAAGCCGCTGCTCCGCGATGACGCGCTCCGCCTCCATGAGCCGCGCCGTCATCGCCTCGCGCTCCGCATGAAATGCCGGATTGGGCCAAGACGCATCGCGCAACATCGCCGGTAAGCCGCCATCGACGGCATGGTCGATCATCGCACTCGGGTCGATCTTGCTCAGTTCCATGGAACACCCTCGAAAACAATATGCGTCTTTAGCAAGGGTGAATTCCGCAAGGGGTGTGCCGATGTCTAACCATTTGGTTTTATTGAATATTGAGCGCGGAGAGATGGTTCCGCCTGCAGAAATTGCCGGGTCGTTTCGGCACGGGGCGGCAAATTTGACCGGATATGCCACCGGTCGTTCGCCGAGTCGGGCCACTGCCTCATGCGGTTGGCGCAAGCCAAGCCTGCGACACTGGCGGTAGGTTTTTCCCCGATCGACGCCATCTCGTGCGAGCGCGCAGCGGGGGAGTCGCTGCGAGCGCAGCGGGGGAGTTGCCACCGGTCCATGTCCAGTTCATCCGCCGACCCGATCGCTGTGCCGACGGCCACCGCCGACTCGGCTGAGACCGCGCCAAAGACCGCCGGGGGGATGACGCCCGGCCTCACCTTGCTGATGGCGGTGGCGACCGGCACCGCGGTCGCCAACCTCTATTACAATCAGCCGATGCTGGCGCTGATCAGCCAGGATTTTGGGGTGGGTCCCGCCCGCGTCGCCTTGATTCCGACCGCCACTCAGCTCGGCTACGCGCTGGGGCTGCTGCTCCTGGTGCCGCTGGGCGACCGCGTCGACCGACGGCCGATAATCCTCGGCAAGCTGGTCGCCCTCTGCGCCGCCATGATCATCGCCGCCCTGTCGCCCAACCTCACGACCCTGGTGCTGGCCAGCGTCGCCATCGGCGTCACCGCCAGCATCGCCCAGCAGATCCTGCCCTTCGCCGCCGAACTCGCCAGCCCGGCGACGCGCGGCCGCACGGTCGGCACCGTCATGTCCGGCCTGCTGCTCGGCATCCTGCTCGCCCGGACCGTCAGCGGTTTCGTCGGCGAATACGCGGGTTGGCGCGCCATGTTCGGGTTGGGGGCGGCGATTACCGTCGGGCTCGGCACCGTGCTGGCGATCTGGCTGCCCTCCAGCACGCCGACCACGGATGCGTCATACCGCCGGCTGATGGGCTCGCTCGGCACCCTCCTGCGCGAGGAGCCGGCCTTGTGGCGCACGACCCTGGTGCAGTCCCTGCTGTTCGCCGGGTTCTCCGCCTTCTGGTCGGTGCTGGCCTTGTTTCTCGCCGGGCCGCCCTTCGGCCTGGGCAGCACGGTCGCCGGGTTGTTCGGCGTCGTCGGTGCCGCGGGCGCGCTCGCCGCCCCGCTCTCCGGCCGGTTCGCCGATCGGTACGGGCCTCGGCCGGTCATCGGCTTCGGCATCGCCTGCGTGCTGGTCGGCTTCATCCTGTTCGGCGTCTGGCCGAGCCTACTGGGCCTGGCACTGGGCGTGATGCTGATGGATCTGGGGCTGCAAGCGGCGATGATCTCGCACCAGTCGATCGTCTATTCGATCCGGCCGGAGGCGCGCAGCCGGCTGAACACGATCTTCGTCGTCGGCATCTTCTTGGGCGGGGCGGCCGGCTCGGCCCTCGGCAGCTATGCCTGGGAGATCGCCGGTTGGCCGGCGGTCGTCGGCGTCTGCGGTGGCGCCGCGATCCTGGCCTTAGCCCTGCACCTGACCGGGCGGCGCCGCTGAGCCTTATTCGGCGGCGACGGCGGTGCTGGGCGGCGCCCGGAAGGCGGCGAGCAGGCTGGTTTCCTGCTGCTTGGTCTGCGCCAGGTTCGCCTCCTTGATGTGACCATAGCCGCGGATCCGCTCCGGCAAGCTGGCGAGCTCGACCGCGATCGCATGGTTGTCGTGGTTCAACCCGCCGATGATCTCCAGGATCAGCGCCCGATACTCCTCGATCAGGCGCCGCTCGGTCCGCCGCTCCTCGGTCCGGCCGAACGGGTCGAAGCGGGTCCCGCGCAGGCCCTTCAGCCTGGCCAGCACGCCGAACGCCCGCATCATCCAGGGGCCGAACGCCTGCTTCTTCAGGTGGCCGGTCACCGGATCGCGTTCGGCCAAGCCTGGTGGGGCGAGATGGAATTCCAGCGTGAAATCGCCCTCGAACCGCTCCGACAGCTGCTTCATGAAGCTGCCATCGGTGTAGAGCCGGGCGACCTCGTACTCGTCCTTATAGGCCATCAGCTTGAACAGGTACCGGGCGACCGCCTCGGCGAAGCCGCCGCGTCCCGGCGTCTTCTCGGCCTCGATTTTCTGGACCTGCCGAACCAGCGCCTCGTAGCGCGCCGCGTAAGCGGCGTTCTGGTAGCTGGTCAGGAAGCCGCGCCGGCGCTCGATGGTCTCCTCGATACCCCGGCTGAGCTGGCGGGGGCCGATCCCGGTCGATTTCGGCGCCACGGCGGCCTCGACCGCGGCGCGGTCATGGGCGGCGCGCCGGCCCCAGAGGAACGCCTTGCGGCCGAATTCGACGGCGACGCCATTGAGCTCGATCGCCCGGTCGATCGCCTCGGCCGAGACCGGCACATAGCCCTTCTGGAAGGCGAAGCCGAGCATGAACAGGTTCGCGGCGATGCTGTCGCCCAGCAATGTCGTAGCAATGCGCGTCGCATCGATGAAGTCGACCGCGTCGGCGCCGGCTTCCTGGGCGATCGCGGCACGGAGCTCCTGGCCGGGGAAGGTGAAGTCGGGGTTCTTGGTGAACGCTCCGGTGATCGCCTCGCCGGCATTGACCACCGCGCGGGTATGGCCCTTTTCGATCTTCGACAGGCTGTCGAGCGAACCCGCCACGACCATGTCGCAGCCGATCACGACATCGGCGCCGCCGGCCGCGACGCGGACCGCGTGGATCGCCTCCGGCGCCCGGGCGATGCGCACATGGCTGTAGACGGCGCCACCCTTCTGGGCGAGGCCGGTCATGTCCAGTACCGAAACGCCCCGGCCTTCGAGATGCGCCGCCATGCCCAGCAGGGCGCCGATCGTCACGACGCCGGTGCCGCCGACACCGGTCACCAGCATCGAATAAGGCCGCGTCTCGACCGAGGGAAGAAGCGGCGCCGGCGGATCGGCGAAGCCCGATGCCGCCGCCGAATTGCCGCGGCTCTTGCGCAGGGCACCGCCATGCACGGTCACGAAGCTGGGGCAGAAGCCGTTGACGCAGGAGAAATCCTTGTTGCAGGACGACTGATCGATCTCGCGCTTGCGGCCGAATTCGGTCTCGACCGGCACCACCGACAGGCAGTTGGACTTGGTCGAGCAATCGCCGCAGCCCTCGCACACCGCCTCGTTGATGAAGACGCGCTTGGGTGGATCGACCATCAACCCGCGCTTGCGCCGGCGGCGCTTCTCGGCGGCGCAGGTCTGGTCGTAGATCAGGACGGTGACGCCGGTTTCCTCGCGCAGCTCCCGCTGGACCTCGTCCAGCAGGTCGCGATGCCGCACCGGCACGCCGGCGGGCAGGCCCGAGGCGGTCGAGTATTTGTCCGTATCGTCGGTCACCACGACGATGCGGCCGACGCCCTCGGCCCAGACCTGCCGGGCGATCTGCGGCACGGTCAATTGGCCGCCATCATGGTGCTGGCCGCCGGTCATCGCCACCGCGTCGTTGAACAGGATCTTGTAGGTGATGTTGACCTTGGCGGCGACCGCGGCGCGGATCGCCAGGATGCCGGAATGGTTGTAGGTGCCGTCGCCCAGATTGGCGAAGATG
>DATMGU010000048.1:0-31663 GCA_035555315.1 Allostellaceae bacterium | reverse complement strand
GCGTGCTGTACAAGACCGAGAACGGTCAGCGGCTGGAGCCGATCGAGGAAGTGCAGATCGACGTCGACGAGGAATTTTCCGGCGTCGTCGTCGAGAAGATGAGCCTGCGGAAGGCGGATATGCAGGACATGCGGCCGTCCGGCGGCGGCAAGCTGCGCCTGACCTTCCTATGCCCGTCGCGCGGCCTGATCGGCTATCAGGGCGATTTCATGACCGATACGCGCGGCACCGGGCTGATGAGCCGGCTGTTCCACGGCTATGCGCCCTATAAGGGGCCGATCGAGGGCCGGCGCAACGGCGTGCTGATCTCCAATGGCGATGGCGCCGCGGTGGCCTATGCGCTGTGGAACCTCGAAGATCGCGGCCCGATGTTCATCACGCCCGGCACGCCGGTCTATCAAGGCATGATCATCGGCGAGCATACCCGCGAGAACGACCTGGAGGTCAATCCGCTGAAGGGCAAGCAGTTGACCAACATCCGGACGACCTCGAAGGACGAGGCCGTCCGGCTGACGCCGCCCCGGATGATGACTCTCGAACAAGCCATCGCCTATATCGAGGACGAGGAGCTGGTCGAGGTGACGCCCAAGAGCATCAGGCTGCGCAAGCGCCTGCTCGACCCGAACGAGCGCAAGCGGGCCGGCCGGTCGGCCGCGGCGAGCTGACCAAATTTGGTCGGCCTAGCTAAGCCGCTGTTTCGACGTCCGCTCCCGAAAGCGCCTGCTCCACGGCTTCCGGATTGCGGTCGATCACCGTCAGATAGGCGCGTGTCGGCCCTTCCGGTGCCCGCTCGCCCGTCTCCCATTTGGTCAGCGTCTTAACGTTGAAGCCGAAACGTGCCGCGAAGGCCGGGCGATTCATGCCGAGGCGCTGGCGAATCGCCGCCACGTCGATTTGGGCGGGAACCCGGACCATGACGACACGCTCACGCGCATTGGTCCGACGGCCCTTGGCGTGCTCGACAGCCTCACTCAATCCTTCAAGCAGCATGCTACCGAAGTCGTTCATCTGCTCCTACCTTTCCACCTCGTGCCGTCCGGAACTCCTTCTTCAGCTCCTCGACGAATTTTGCCGCAGCCTTCCGCTGGGCCGGATTCAAATCCGCCTGGCGGCCTTTGCCATAGACGAGGATCGCGTAAATCGGCACCTCATCGTCGAAATAGAAATAAATCGCCCGATAACCACCGCGTTTGCCTGCGCCAGCACGTGCCCAGCGCAGCTTGCGAACGCCACCGGTTTCCTTGATGACATCTCCAGCCCGTGGATTTTGGGCAAGGAAATTAACCAGTTCGCCACGCTCGGCCTCGCCCATTCCTGCCGCTTCCGCCGATCGGACGAATGTCGAGAGTTCGATGACGGATATCGGACGCTCACCCATGAAATCATATACCCCAATGGGGTAGTTTTGGAAAGCAAAATCCCCTAGATCCCGGCGACCCTCAACCACGGCCAGCGCGCCCGGTAGCTCGCCGCCTTGGCGGCAAACAAGGCGGGCCGCGGGTTGATCGGGTTGGGCCGCAGGATGCCGTCATAGAGGTCGCCGAGGCCGTAGGGCGCGTAGAGTTCGGGTGCGCCGCCGGGTGTGGGGGCGAGGGCGACGCAGGTGCATTCGACCAGATAGCGATCGATGCCGTCACGGCTGGAGCGGAGCGCCGGATAGCCGGGGCCGAAGCGTTCGGCATACCAGAGATGGACGCGCGCCTGGTTGCGCAATTCGACTGTGATGCCAAGATCGGCGAAACACCGCTCGGCCCGGCGGATCGCCCGATCCTCCGCGTCCCAGCTGAGATCGGCATCGTCGAAATAGAAGATGTCGTAATCCTTGATCAGCGCGCCGGGCGAGCGGCCGGCCAGCCGGTTCCAGACCGTCTGGTAGAGGCAACCCGCGACCAGCCAGGCATCCGGCAAGCCGAGCGTCGGCAACCGCTCTAGAATAATCCGGTTCAACGGGTTGGTAAGCGCCTGATCGATGAACTTATCGGCGTCGGAGGGGATGGGGTGGTCGGGCATGGCAACGCCAGGATGCCGTGGGGCCGAGCATCGCCGCAAGCCGTCGCGACACCTCCCCCGAAAGCGCGGGGGGCTTTCCGCCAGCGCTTTCCCTGGCCGGACGCGTCGGTTATGGTCCGGCCAGGGATTATCAGGAACAACCGGATGGGAACGCGAATGCCAAGTCTGCTGAGATGGCTTGCCGTGATCGCCATCATCGTCATCGGAGGAACACCGGCCATGGCCGCGGATCTTGAAAACACGATTTACATGGACGTGCCCGCCGGACGGGTCGTCATCGAAATGCGGCCCGACCTCGCCCCCAAGCATGTGGCCCAGGTCAAGGCGCTGACCCGGAGCGGCTTTTACGACGGGCTGGTGTTCCATCGGGTGATCGACGGCTTCATGGCGCAGACCGGCGATCCCAAGGGCAATGGCACCGGCGGGTCGGGCACCAAGATCGCGGCGGAATTCTCGCGCGAGAAACACCTTCGCGGCGTCGTCTCGATGGCGCGCAGCAGCGACCCGAACTCCGCCGACAGCCAGTTCTTCATCGTTCTGGCGGATGCGCCGTGGCTCGACAACCAATACACGATCTGGGGCAAGGTCACCTCGGGCATGGAATTCATCGACGCCATCAAGAAGGGCGACGCCGCCCGCAACGGCACGGTCAGCAACCCCGACCACATCATCCGCATGCAGGTCGCCGCCGACGCCGAGAAGAAGTCCTGATCGCGGCGAAGCCGCCCCTCTGACCCCATAGACCCGCCGATGAGCGCGCTGATCAGGGGCTTGGCGGCCTATCGGGAGCCCCGGCTGCTGGCGATCCTGTTGATGGGATTTTCCAGCGGCCTGCCCCTGGCCCTGACCTTCAGCACGCTATCGGTATGGCTGCGCCAGGCAGGGATCTCGCGGACCGATATCAGCCTGTTCGGCCTGGCGGGCCTCGCCTATACGTGGAAATTCGCCTGGTCGCCGCTGGTCGACCGTTTACCGGTGCCGCTGCTGACGCGGTGGCTCGGCCGGCGGCGGAGCTGGGCGGTGCTGCTGCAGATCGGCCTGCTGCTGGCGCTCCTGGCGCTGGGGCAATGCGATCCGACGGTCAATGTCACGGCCTTGGCGGCCTGCACGGTCGTCGTGGCGTTCCTGTCAGCCAGCCAGGACATCGTCATCGACGCGTTCCGCGTGGACTTGCTGACCGCCGAACAGCAAGGTGCCGGCGCCGCCGCGACGCAGTTGGGGTATCGCCTGGGCATGATCGCCTCGGGCGCCGGCGCGCTCTATCTGGCCGACGCGGTCGGCTGGCAGGCCACCTATCGATTCATGGCCGCCCTGATGCTGATCGGCGTCGCCACGGTGTTGCTGACCCCGGAACCGCGCGCGCCGGCGGCACCGGCGGGCGATTGGCTGAAAACCGCCGTGCTGGACCCGTTTGCCGATTTCATGCGCAAACCCGGCTGGATCCTGATCCTGCTGTTCATCCTGCTGTACAAGCTGGGCGACGCGACCGCCGGGCATCTGGCGAATGTGTTTTATGTCGATACCGGGTTCAGCAACACCGACATCGCCAATGTCAGCAAGCTGTTCGGGGTCGGCGCCGCTATGCTGGGCATCTTTCTGGGCGGCATCATCGTCCATCGGCTGGGCGTGATGCGGGCGCTGCTGGTATGCGGCGTGCTGCAGATGGCATCGAACCTCATGTACATACCGGTGGCGCTCGCCGGTCCGGATGTCGGGGTGCTGACCCTGTCGGTGGCGACGGAAAACATCGCCGGCGGCATGGGATCGGCGGCGTTCGTGGCCTATCTCTCCGGGCTGTGCAGTCCCGCCTATACGGCGACCCAATATGCCCTGCTGTCGTCACTGATGGCGGTGCCCCGGACCTTCCTCGCCTCGCTGGGCGGCGCGGTCGCCGATCAGCTGGGCTGGATCGGCTTTTTCGGCTTCGCGACGGCCATGGCGATCCCAGGCTTGCTGCTGCTGGTCTGGCTGCTGCGCCGGCAGAGGCCGGCGATCCCGCTGGCGAAGGGTGGCTTGCCACAGGGTCAAGCGTCGTAAGCGACCGATCGAGACCGCGCGGCCTAATGCGACACCGCGACGTCAAAGCGCAGGCGAGCCGCCGCCGGATCTGCTAAAAGCGTCCAGTCTCGGCGCTTGCGTCGCCCCGGAAAATCACCGCCCAGCCAGGATTTCGATATGGACATCAACAAGATTTCGATCGGCCCCAACCCCCCGCACGACATCCATGTCGTCATCGAGATCCCGCAGGGTGGCGTGCCGATCAAATATGAGCTCGACAAGGAGTCGGGGGCGCTGTTCGTCGACCGGTTCCTGCATACCGCGATGTTCTACCCGGCGAATTACGGCTTCATCCCGCACACGCTGAGCGATGACGGCGACCCGGTGGATTGCATGGTGATCGGCCCCTGCCCGGTGGCGCCCGGGGTGGTGATCCGTTGCCGGCCGATCGGCGCCATGATGATGGAGGACGAAAGCGGCGTCGACGAAAAGATCCTGGCGGTGCCGGTCGACAAGCTGCACCCGTACTACACCAAGATCAAAAATTACGACGACTTGCCGGAGATCCTGCTCGAGCAGATCGGCCATTTCTTCGCCCATTACAAAGACCTGGAAAAGAACAAATGGGTCAAGGTGAAGAGCTGGGTCGACGCGGCGGCGGCGGCCGATATGATCCTGGCTGGCGTCAAGCGCGCGGCCGATGAAAAGGCCGGGAAATAAGCTATCGGGGGCGTGAGCGCTCGGCCGATCGCGATTACGAAGGTCGACAGTCCCTAAGCCACCGCGTCTTTTCTCGGCCGACCGCCCATGCGGCCGTTGGCTTTGGATGCGGTCGACCTGGACATGGCTCGTCTCATCGTGGTCGATCCGAGTTGGTCCGCAAGGAGCTGGGGGACCGAGATATCCGCATCGAGCCTTGCGACATGTAGTCCGTACCCTCCGCCCTCGATCTCGATTTTTCGCAGATCGTCGGGCGTCGCGCGTTCCAAGCCGGGTAGGACGGAGAGCGGAAAACCGACGACAGTCCCATTGTTCAAGGTGATCATCACGCGCCCGCCGCGTCGATCGTAACGGGCCGACACCGCGAGGAGCTGGCGCTTCATGCGTTCCGCTGTCCGCCGGGTGATCGCGTCGAATTCTTGTTCCGAAAGAGTCTCGAATTCAGCCATGAAGCTCTCTCCATTTTGTGCAGATCACGGGGAGTGCCGCCGCCACAGCCGTGCCAATCTCCGCGATTTCGAGCCTGCGAAACCCGGCCTGATCGACCAACACAACCGGGCCACGCGGGCAATTCAAGTCCATCTCCGCCCGCGCGCCATCCCGCCGGATCGCGTGCACATGCGGGGGTGGATGATCGTTCGAATAGATCGCTATCCGAATGTTTTTGAATGTTAGAACAGTTGGCATATGGAGCAATGACAGAAACCTAAACATACGTCTAGGTTATTTGCCCGGGAGCCAGTCCGCTGCCAGCGATGCAGACGTACCGGTTTCTAGAACAGCTATTCCGACGACAGATCCAAGGCGTAGCCGGCGGAACGCACGGTGCGGATCACGTCCATCTCATCGGTGGCGTTGAGCGCCTTGCGCAACCGCCGGATATGCACATCGACGGTGCGCGGTTCGACATAGACGTCGTGACCCCAAACCGCGTCGAGCAGTTGTTCGCGGGAGAATACCCGGCCCGGGTGTTCCAGCAGGAAGCGCAGCAGACGAAACTCGGTCGGTCCCAGGTGGATCGGGCGACCGTTGCGGGTCACACGGTGCGCCGCCAGATCCATGGCGATATCGGTGAAGCTGAGGCTTTCATCCGACACGTCGGGCTTGGCGCGGCGGATAACCGCCCGCACCCGGGCGATCAACTCGCTCGGGCTGAACGGCTTGGTGATGTAATCGTCGGCGCCGCTGTTGAGCCCGCGCACCTTGTCGCCTTCCTCACCACGCGCGGTCAGCATGATGATCGGCACGGCGCGGGACGCCGGCGCCCGGCGGATCTGCCGGCAGACCTCGATGCCCGAAACCAGCGGCAGCATCCAGTCGAGCAACACGACATCCGGCTTGCGCTCGGCGATCTGCACCAGCGCCTCCTCGCCGTCACCCGCCTCGCACACGCCGAAACCTTCTTTCTCGAGGTTGTAGCGCAGCAGCGTGACGAGATGGGGCTCGTCCTCGACGATCATCACAAGCGGTTTCATTTCGGCACCTTCGCGGTCGGCGCCCGGTTAGTGGGGGCCTTCGTCGTCGGGACAACGCCGGTGATGCCCTGCAGCACGACCGATGAACTGGAGTTATCCCGCTTCGGCCGGGTCTCGCGCAGGGGCGTGCCATTGATCATGAAATAGAGTGTCTCCGCGATGTTGGTCGCATGATCGCCGATCCGTTCGATGTTCTTGGCCATGAACAGCAGATGCGTGCCGGCCGTGATGCTGCGGGCGTCTTCCATCATGTAGGTCAGCAGCTCGCGGAACAGCGAGGTATAGAGCTCGTCCAGCTCCTCATCGGCGAGCCATACCCGCATCGCCTTTTCCGCATCGCGGTGGACATAGGCGTCGAGCACGTCCTTGATCAGCACCTGGGCGAGCTTGCCCATCCGCGGCAGGGCGAAGGCCGGCTTCACCGGCGGCGCCTGGTTGAGGGCGATGGTCCGCTTGGCGACATTCGCCGCGTAGTCGCAGATGCGCTCGATATCGCTGGAGATCTTCAACGCCGCGACGATCTCGCGCAGGTCGCGCGCCATCGGCTGGCGCAGCGCCAGCAGCCGGACGGCCAGGCCTTCGACCTCGCGCTCCAGCTGATCGACCTGCGCGTCCTGCTCGACCACTTCGGCGGCCAGCTCGCTGTCGCGTTTGACCACCGCCTGCATGGCCGCGGCGAGCTGGCTTTCGGCGAGACCACCCATCGAGATGATGATGTTGTTCAGCCGGCTCAGCTCTTCGTCGTAGCTCTTCATGATATGATCGGTCGGCATGGCGGGGCCCTTGAACGCGCGGTTTGGCTGGCTACGAGATGACGGTTAGCCGAAGCGACCGGTGATGTAGTCTTCGGTTCGTTTGTTGGTCGGGTTGGTGAACACCACCTCGGTCTGGTCGAACTCGATGAGGTCGCCGAGATACATGAAGGCGGTGTAGTCCGAGCTGCGCGCCGCCTGCTGCATGCTGTGGGTCACGATCACGATGCAGTAATCGGCTTTGAGCTCGCTGATCAGCTCCTCGACCTTTTGGGTCGAAATCGGGTCGAGCGCCGAACAGGGCTCGTCGAGCAGCAGGATCTCCGGCTTCACGGCGATGCCGCGCGCGATGCACAGCCGCTGTTGCTGGCCGCCCGACAGGCTGAGACCGCTTTGCTTCAGCTTGTCCTTGACCTCGTCCCAGAGGGCCGCCTTGCGCAGCGCCGATTCGACCCGTTCGTCGAGCTCGGTGCGCGGCAGCTTTTCATAGAGCCCGATGCCGAACGCGATGTTGTCGTAAATCGACATGGGAAACGGCGTCGGCTTTTGAAACACCATGCCGATCCGCGCGCGCAACAGGTTCAGATCCTGTCGCGGGTCGAGAATATTCTGCCCGTCGACCAGGACTTCGCCGGTGGCGCGCTGTCCAGGGTAGAGGCCATAGATCCGGTTCATGACACGCAGCAGCGTCGATTTTCCACAGCCCGATGGGCCGATGAACGCGGTCACGCGCTTGTCGTACAGACGCATGTTGATGTTCTTCAACGCGTGGAACTTCTTGTAGAAGAAGTTCAGTTCGTTGATCTCGATCTTGTTGGTCAGCGCGGCGGGCCGGGCGGCGGCCGGTTCGTTGTGAGCCCCGATGGTGAAGCCGCTCGCCATGGATGGCTCCGATCGACGGGTGCTGGATTCTGGGGTCATTTCAGGTTGCTCAAATTGGCGAGAGAGCGAGAGACGATGTTCAGCAGCAGAATGGCGGCGGTGATCAGCAGGGCGCCGCCCCAGGCCAATTGCTGCCAGTCATCATAGGGGCTGAGCGCGAACTGAAAAATGACAACCGGCAGGTTGGCCATCGGGCGGTCGAGATCGGTGTTCCAGAACTGGTTGTTGAGCGCCGTGAACAACAGGGGGGCGGTCTCGCCGCTGACCCGGGCCACGGCCAGCATGACGCCGGTCAGCATGCCTTGCAACGCCGCCCGGTAGGAGATCATCGTGATCACCTTCCATTTCGGCGTCCCCAGGGCGGCGGCCGCCTCGCGCAGCGCGTTCGGCACCAGGTTCAGCATGTCGACGGTGGTCCGCACGACCACCGGGATGACGATGATCGCCAGCGCCACGCAGCCCGCCCAGCCGGAAAAATGCCCCATCCGCACGACCAGCAATTCGTAGACGAACAGCCCGATGATGATCGACGGCGCGCTCAACAGGATATCGTTGATGAATTGGATGACCTGACCGAATTTATTGCCATAGCTGAATTCGGCGAGATAGGTCCCGGCCAGGATGCCGATCGGCGTACCGGCCACCGTGCCGACCAGCGTCATCAACACGCTGCCGAAGATCGCGTTCAGCAAGCCGCCCTTGCCGCCGGGCGGCGGCGTCATCTGGCTGAACAGCTGCAGATTGATCGAGGCGATACCGTTGCTGAGCAATGTCCAGAGGATCCAGGCCAGCCAGAACAGGCCGAAGACCGTGGCCGCGATCGACAGCGCCAGAACCGTCCGGTTGACGATCCTGCGACGGCGATACCGCTCGGTCGAAAAGCTCTGAACCATCACCATGGTGTCAGCTCCCGGTCTGGCGCTGCAGGCGGATCAGCATGATCTTCGCGGCCGTCAAGACCAGGAAGGTGATGACGAACAGCACGAAACCAAGGGCGATCAGCGACGAGAGATAGGTATCGCCCACCGCCTCGGTGAATTCATTGGCGAGCGCCGATGAAATCGTCGCCCCCGGCGCCATCAGCGACGTCGCGATGCGATGCGCGTTGCCGATGACGAAGGTCACGGCCATGGTCTCGCCCATCGCGCGGCCGAGGCCCAGCATGATGCCGCCGATGACCCCGACCCGGGTATAGGGCAGCACCACGTTCCAAGCGACCTCCCACGTCGTGGCGCCCAAGCCATAGGCGCTTTCCTTCAGCATCGGCGGCACGGTCTCGAACACGTCGCGCATGATCGAGGTGATGAACGGCAGGACCATGATGCCAAGGATGATGCCGGCGGTCAGCACGCCGATCCCCAGCGGCGGACCGGCGAACAGATTGCCGATCACCGGTATATTGCCCAGGGTATTGATCAGAAACGGCTGAACGGTGGATTGCAGGATGGGCGCCAGGACGAACAATCCCCAGATACCGTAGATGATGCTGGGAATGCCGGCGAGCAGCTCGATCGCGATGCCGAGCGGGCGCTTCAGGATCGGCGGGCACAGCTCGGTGATGAAAAACGCGATGCCGAAACTGACCGGAATGCCGATGATCATGGCGATGATCGACGTGACGAGCGTGCCGTAGATCGGCACCGCGGCGCCGAATTTCTCGGTGACCGGGTTCCAGACCTCGCTGGTCAGGAACCCGAAGCCGAAGGTTCGCAGCGCCGGGGCGGCACCGCTGACCAGCGAGAAGATCACGCCGCACAGGATCAGCAGCACCAGGCACGCGAAGCCCACGGTGGCGCCGAAGAACAGCTTGTCCGCGACATTCTGCCCGGACATCGTCTTATTGCCGCTGGTTTTAAGGGTTACATCAACCAAGGATCGGGGGCTTTCGCGGAGAACATCGCGGAGGTCTGGGGCAATCGAGGCCCCTTCCGCCGTCGGGACGAAAGGGGCCTGGGTCTTGGTCGAGAGTTGGCCAAGCCAGGGTGGAATCTGGCCAGGCTTCGTCGGGCCGGACAGCCCTAGAGGATCGGCTTGCTGCCGTCTGTGATCTGACCCCAGGTGGTGTTTTCGATCAGTTTGACGACGTTTTCAGGCATCGGGATGTAGTCGAGCTCCTCGGCCATCTTCTGGCCGTTCTCGAACGACCATTTGAAGAATTCCAGCGCCGATTTGCCGACATCCGGCTTGTCCTGCTTCTTGTACATGAGGACGAAGGTCGAGGCGGTGATCGGCCAGCTTTCCTTGCCCGGCTGATCGGTCAGGATCAGGTAGTAATTCTGGGCATGAGCCCAATCGGCATTGGCGGCCGCCGCCTGGAACGCCGCCGCGGTCGGCAGGACGTAGGCGCCGTCCTTATTCTGCATCGACACATAGGTCATCTTGTTCTGCTTGGCATAGGCGTATTCGACATAGCCGATGGCACCGTCCGTCCGGCTGGTGAACGCCGCCACCCCCTCGTTGCCCTTGCCACCGAGACCGACCGGGAACTGGATCGAGGTGTTGACGCCGATCTTGTCCTTCCATTCCGGGCTGACCTTGGCCAGGTAGTCGGCGAAGTTGTAGGTGGTGCCCGACCCGTCGGAGCGATAGACCGGCGCGATCGCCTGGTCCGGCAGCTTCAGATCAGGGTTAAGCGCCGCCAGCGCCTTGTCGTTCCACTTGGTGATCTTGCCCATGTAGATATCGGCGAGCAGCACGCCGGTCAACTTCAGCTTGCCGGCCTCGATGCCCTTGACGTTGATCACCGGCACGATGCCGCCGATGATCTGCGGCCACTGGACCAACCCGAACTTATCGAGGTCCTCGGCCTTCAGCGGCGCGTCGGAGGCGCCGAAATCGACGGTCTTGGCCTGGATCTGCTTGATGCCGCCGCCGGAGCCGATCGACTGGTAATTCATGCCGACGCCGGCCTTGGTCTTATAGGCATCGGCCCATTTGGCGAAGATCGGATAGGCGAAGGTCGACCCGGCGCCCGAGATATCGGCGGCCTGGGAGGCGTTCGCGGCCAGGGTGACCGCGCAGGCGAGCAACCCGCCAATGATGGTTCGTTGAAATGGCTTCACGGGCAAAAACCTCCTCGGCCTTATGGTGAACGCGGCTGGGATCTCTCAACAGCGAGAAATCCACAGCGCTGTCATGAGACGGGGAGATACGCCGGATATGTTACAGTTTTATGACAGGGTCGCGCTCGATTCATGAATAGAAGCGGCGGCTGAAAGGACCGTGCCAGCTTAGCCCGTTGGGCGACGCAACGAGGCTTTCAGCATGGGGCTCGCCTGATCGTCGCTCGGCGGCGTTTCCACCCGCCGGCGGCGGGCGGTTCGCAGATGAACGGTGAAGGTCGATCCCTCGCCCAATTCGCTGTCGATCTCCAGAACGCCGCGATGCCGATTGACGATGTGCTTGACGATGGCGAGGCCGAGGCCGGTCCCGCCCATCTCCCGCGAGCGGGCGGTATCGACGCGGTAAAACCGTTCGGTGAGCCGCGGCAGGTGCAGCCGGGGGATGCCGTCGCCCTGATCGCGGACGGCCACCGCCACGCTGTTCGGCATCCGCGTGGACGCGCTGACCGTGACCGTCACCGGCGTTCCGGGCCGGCCATATTTGATGGCGTTGTCGATCAGGTTTTGGAACACCTGGGCCAATTCCTCCGAATCGCCGATCACCGTCGGCGGATCGAGGGGCAGGGAAAGCTCGATCGCCATCCGACGGGCCGCCGCCTTGAGTTCGAGCGTCGCCGCCAGCCCCTCCAGCAGCATGGCCAGCGATAGCTGGTCGGTGGGCGGCGTATGCTCGTTAAGCTCGATGCGCGAGAGCGACAGCAAATCGTCGACCAACCGCGACATACGCCCGGCCTGCTGCTGCATGATCGCCAGAAACCGGCGCTGGGCGTCGACATCATCCGCGGCGGGCCCTTGCAGCGTCTCGATGAAGCCGATCAAGGTCGAGAGCGGCGTGCGCAGCTCGTGGCTGGCATTGGCCGCGAAATCGGCACGCATCTGCTCGGTTCGCCGTTGGCTGGTCACGTCGTGCAGCATGATCAGCGCGGCGGTTCCTTCGTCGAGGCGGCCGGGCAGGGCCGTCACCCGGGCGATCATGTGTCGATCGGCGGCGAGCGAGAGGTTGAATTCGACGACCCTGGGGGAGCTGCCGCGCAGCACCGCGTCGGTCGCCGCCAGAACTGCCGGATTGCGCAGGGCCACCGCGAGGTCGCGGCCGATCATGGCCGAGTCGGGGGCCGGCGCTTCCTGGCGGGCCGGTCCGTCCGCCGATCCGGGCGACGACGCGACGGGTGGGTCGGCGGACGGACCGGCAGCCGGCGGCGCACCGCCGAGGGTCTCGCTGAAAAGGGCCAGGGCGGCGGGATTGGCGCGGACGATCTCGCGCCGGTCATTGATCACCAGAAGCGGATCCGGCAAGGCGAGCAGCACCGCGTTGGAGCCGTCGAGCGCGCCCTGCATCCGGCGGAGGCGTTCGCGCCAGCTGCGCGTCAGCCGCATGATCGCGAGCCACAGATCGTCGATCGTCGGCGAGGCGGAGCGTACCGCGGGGACCACCCGCAGATCGTCGGTCAACAGCTGGTCGAGGGCGTGACGGATGCGCGCGATGCCATGGATCAGCGCGCGCAACAGCAACGCCTGCACCACGGTGATGGCGACGAACGCGGCGGCGGCGGGCTCGGCCGCCAATTGCCCGCTGAGCACCAACACGACCAGAACCGCGGCCACGACCAGAGCCATCGACACGGCGGAGAGCGACAGACGCGGCACTGGCATGGCGGCGATCAACTCGAAGGAGGGTCAGTCCGAAACGGTCCGAAACCGTATCGGCCTCGGCGAGACCTCGGCGAGATGCAACTGGCTTAGCGGGGTGCGCTCGATCCGCACAACCTTATTTCTGCGACAAACGCGTTTCGGGATAATGATGGACGCCGGGAAGGGGCGGCAGCCACGGCAATCGATGACGGGTCCACAGGGCGTAATCGGGCGGCGGGAACGCCGCCGGGTTATCGAAACCGCCGAGGAAGATATCCAGCACGACACCGTCATCGGCACGCCAGAACAGGGTCGAGCCACAGGCGGCACAAAACTCGCGCACCGCGAGATCGGACGCCCGATACCCCGCCGGCTGGCCGCTGAGCAAGTCGAATCGGTCGAGCGGATAGGCCGCGAATGCCGCGAACGGCGCCCCGGTCTGCCGTTGGCACTGGCCGCAGTGGCATATATTCACCTTGGTCGGCAACCCGGTCACCCGATACCGCACCGCGCCGCACAAGCAGCCGCCCTGAAAGACCGTGGCCCCTGGAAGGATCGTGGATGTCATCAGGTTTACCCCTTCGCGGTCGCACGCCCAGATCCACACACCCAGCCGGGCGGTCGGCAAGTCCTAAACGGATATCGGGCGGACGAGTTCATCGCCGCGACCAAAGGCCGTCCCCAAGAAATCGGCCGTCGAAATCGGGCCCCGAAACACGTCGCCCCGCGAATTGCGGGGCGAGCACGGTCACTCTGATCTTGGGGCCCCGCGAGAGCGGGACCCCCTCTTTAATCTGTCGTCAGGCGAAGCCTCAGCGCGCCTGGCTCCAGCGGCGTACCGCGGCGTTCTGCGCCTCGAGATAGGCCACCCGCCGTTGCTGCGCCGTGTCCAGCACCGGTACCCGCATCTCGCGGGCTTCGGCGACCGATCCGAAGCCAAGGGTTCGGGCGCTCATCATCTTGCCCTTGAACTGGCCGATGCCGGCGCCGCCGCCAAGAATACCGATCGCCAGGACCAGCATGCCCAGCCCGCGATACGTGACAAGAAGACGCGCACCCAGATAGACGACCGCGATGGCCAACACCATGCAGGCGATTTCCAAGTTGAAAGTCGACATAAGGTTCTCCTCAAATGCACACTAGCAAAGGTTGTTAACCATCATCGCAGGAATTGGAACGGCAGAAGCTCATTGATCGGGCCGCTGACCGTCCTATGGTTAAAAATTCCTTAGCTCGATCCGAATATGTGGCTAAACAGCAACGATCAGGGGCGGTGCGAGCCGCCAATCCCCGAGGAAACAGTTAGTTTGTTGGACGATATCGAGGATCCGTCGCCGATTTCCGTGGCCCCGGGCAGCGACTCGACGATTTCGCCGGGTGCGACGCCGATGATGGTGCAGTACCTGGAGATCAAGCGAGGTCATCCCGGCTGCCTGCTGTTCTATCGTATGGGCGATTTCTACGAGTTGTTCTTCGACGACGCGGTCGCGGCATCGGCGGCGCTTGACATCACCTTGACCCGGCGCGGCAAGCATGACGGTGCCGATATCCCGATGTGCGGCGTCCCCGTGCATGCCGCCGATGGCTATCTGGCGCGGCTGATCCGGCACGGGTTCCGCGTCGCGATCTGCGAGCAGATCGAGGACCCGGCCGAGGCGAAGAAACGCGGCGGCAAGACGCCGGTCCGGCGCGCCGTGGTCCGGCTGGTGACGGCCGGGACGCTGACCGAGGACACGCTGCTCGATGCGCGCCAGCACAATTTCCTGGTGGCGCTGGCCGAGGTCGGCGGCGAGTTCGGATTGGCCGCGGTCGACATGTCGACCGGCGATGTCGAACTGGAGCCGACCCGGCCAGCGGAACTCGCCGCCGCCCTCGCGCGGCTGGCGCCCGGCGAGATCCTGCTGCCCGAACGCCTGCTGCAACGGCCCGACCTGTTCGAGCTCCTGGCCGAGTGGAAGACGGCGCTGACGGCGCAGCCCAATGCGCGGTTCGACAGCGAGGCGGGCCGGCGACGGCTGGAAGCGCTCTATCAGGTCAGCACCTTGGACGGCTTCGGCCGATTCGGTCGGGCGGAATGCGCCGCCGGCGGCGCGCTGATCGATTACCTGGCGCTGACCCAGCAGGGCAGGATGCCGCCGCTGACCACCCCCCGGCAAGTGGCCGCCGGCACGCTGATGGAGATCGACCCGGCGACCCGGCGCAACCTGGAACTCAGCGTCACCGCGACCGGCGAGCGGCGGGGCAGTCTTTTGGCGACAATCGACCGGACACGCACCGGTCCCGGCGCCCGCCTGCTGGCGAGCCGGCTGGCGGGGCCGCTGACCGATCCCACGGCGATCAACCGGCGGCTCGACACCGTTGCCTTGTTCATCCGCGAGACGGCCGGGCGCGAAGCCGTCCGCGCGCTGCTGGCGGGGACGCCCGACATGGCGCGGGCCTTGTCGCGCCTGACGCTCGGCCGCGGCGGGCCGCGCGATCTGGCACAATTGGGCGAGGGGCTGGCCGCCACCGCGCGGTTGAAGCCGCTGCTGGCAGGGTTCGCCGATGTCGAGGCGGCCGGCGAGATCGCCGACGCGCTGACCGATCTTGGCGAGCACCATGTGTTCGTCGATCGCCTGACCCGGGCGCTCGGCGACGACCTGCCTCTGTTCGCCCGGGATGGCGGCTTCATCGCGCCGGGTTATTCGGCCGAGCTGGACGAATGGCGCCAGCTGCGCGACGAGAGCCGGCGCACCATGGCGGCGCTGCAGGCGCGCTACGCCGCCGAGACGGGGGTCGCCAGCCTGAAGATCCGCCACAACAATGTGCTGGGCTATTACATCGAGGTGACGCCGACCCACGCGGCGAAACTCCACGCCGATCCCCATACCCCCACCCCCTCGGGGACGGCGTTCATCCATCGCCAGACGATGGCCAGCGCCATGCGCTTCACCACCGTGGAGCTGTCGGAGATCGAGCGGCGCATCGCCCAGGCGGCGGATAAGGCGCTGGCACTGGAACTCGGGCTGTTCGACGATCTGGTCGGCGAGGCGACGGCGCGCGGCACCGAGATCGGCCGGGCGGCGGCGGCGCTCGCCACCCTCGATGTCGGCGCGGCGATGGCCGATCTGGCGGTCGACCGGCGCTGGTGCCGGCCGGTGGTCGAGGACGGTACCGGCTTCGCGATCACCGCCGGACGCCATCCGGTGGTCGAGGCGACGCTGGCAGCCAGCGGACGGGACGGCAGCTTCGTCGCGAACGACTGCGCGTTCGAGGCGGGCCGGCGGCTATGGCTGCTGACCGGCCCGAACATGGCGGGCAAAAGCACCTTCCTGCGGCAGAACGCGCTGATCGCCATCCTGGCCCAGATCGGCGCCTATGTGCCGGCGGATAAGGCGAGGCTGGGCATCGTCGACCGGCTGTACAGCCGCGTCGGCGCCGCCGACGACCTGGCCCGCGGCCGGTCGACCTTCATGGTCGAGATGGTCGAGACCGCCGCCATCCTCAACCAATCGGGCTCGCGGGCGCTGGTCATCCTCGACGAGATCGGCCGTGGCACGGCGACTTTCGACGGGCTGTCGATCGCCTGGGCGGCGGTCGAGCATCTGCACAATGTCAACCGATGCCGCGCCCTGTTCGCGACGCATTACCATGAGCTGACGCAGCTGGCGGCGACCTTGCCGGACCTTGCCTGCCATAGCCTCCGCGTCAAGGAATGGCAGGGCGACGTGGTGTTCCTGCACGAGGTGGTGCCGGGGGCCGCTGACCGGTCCTACGGCATCCATGTCGCCCGGCTGGCGGGGCTGCCGGCCCCCGTCATCGCCCGTGCCGAGGCCGTCCTGACGCTGTTGCAATCGACCGATCAAGGCAATGCGCTCAGCCGGCTCGCCGACGATCTGCCGCTGTTCCACGCGGCGGCACGGCAGGGGGCAAAAACGACATCGACCATGACGACGCAAGACGACACCGCCGAACCGGTCTCCTCGCCGATCGAGACCGAGCTGCGCCAGGTGCGGCCAGACGAGCTGACGCCGCGCGCCGCGCTCGACTTGATTTACCGGCTGAAACAGCTACTTGGCGATTAGAGCATGAGGCGACGGGCGGAACGGGGCGGCGCCTCATTGCCACAAACATTGCCGCGCCGATGCTTTTTTGTGACGCTGAATAATGCTGCATCGCCGTATAATTGACGCGGCGGGGAGCCGATAGGGAAGCGGGGTTTGCCGAAATGATAGCGATCACCAGACGCCGCCTGCTGGGCACGGGCGCGTTCGCCGCCTCTGGATTGGCGATTCCCGGTGCCCTGCGCGCGGCCGTCGACAGCACCGAGGGCCGGCCGAGCTTGAAGGATCTCGCGCGGCGCAAGGGCATCAAATTCGGCACGGCGGTGGCCGCGCCGCAGGTCCTGGAGCCGACCGACTTCACCGATCTCGTCGAGCGCGAGGTGGCGCTGATCGTGCCCGAGAACGAGATGAAATGGTTCGAGATGAGCCCGGCCCAGGGTGTCGTCAATTACGAGCTGCCGGACCGCATGGTGGATTTCGCCCAGGCCGAGGGCATCGTCTTTCGGGGACATTGCCTGGTGTGGTACTGGCGCACGCCCTGGTGGTTCCAAAAGCTGCCGACCCGGGCCGAGGCGGAGGCGGCGCTGATCGATCGGGTGCGCTCGATGACGCTGCGCTATGCCGGCCGGATCGATACCTGGGATGTGGTGAACGAGGCGGTCGAGCCCAAGGACGGCCGGGCCGACGGGCTGCGCGAGGCGGTGTTCCTGAAGGTGCTCGGACCCGGCTATATCGATCTCGCCTATCACCATGCGCGCGAGTGCGATCCCAAGGCGGCGCTGGTCTATAACGACTACGACATCGAATACGACACGCCCGAGCATGAGGCGAAGCGGACCGCGGTGCTGCGGTTTCTGGAGCGGATGAAGCATGACGGCGTGCCGCTCGACCGGTTCGGCGTGCAGGGCCATCTGACGGTCGGCAAGATGCCGTTCTCCGAAACCAAATTCCGCCGCTTCCTCGCCGATGTGGCGGGGCTGGGCCTGCACATCATGGTTACGGAACTCGACGTCACCGACGAGTTGGCGCCGGGCGATATCCCACGGCGCGATCAGTTGGTCGCCGACGAATATAGCCGGTTCCTGGCCGTCGCCCTGGATGAGAAGGCGGTCGATACGCTGATCCCCTGGGGCCTGTCCGACCGGTATAGCTGGATCGTCCGGCACGAACACGCGAAGGAGAAATGGCGCACGGATGGGCTGGATGGCCGGCCCTTGCCGTTCGACGCGGCGCTGCAGCCGAAACCGGCCTGGACCGCGATCGCCCACGCCCTCGACGGCGCGCCCAGCCGATCCTAAACGCCCCCGGCATGCGCATGCCGGCCGCGCGTGGGCGACATCAGCCCTTCATCCCATGCTAGCCGGATCTTAAGTAGTGTTCGCATAAATGGCGGAAGACGTCGTTTGAAAGACAAGGCTCAAAGCCCCTTGGGTGGAATTCCGCTGTTATGCGCAACCTGATGCCGTTCACCGAGATCCTCGACCGCCCCGCCCTGGACGCGGCTCTCGACGCGATCGCGCGGGCGCCTAACGGCACCAAGCCCACGGCGACGGTCGAGCTGCTGAAAGGCGTGTTGCGACGGGGCACCGGCGAGATCGAGCGGCGCTTCCTCAAGGACAATAACGGCGCCGCCGTGGTCGACGCGAATAGCCGGCTGATCGATGCGCTGATCCAGGCGCTGCGCCACTACGCGGCCACGCATGTCTTCCCGGTCGCCAATCCGACCGCCGGCGAGCATCTGGCGGTCGTCGCCGTCGGCGGCTATGGCCGGGCGGAACTCGCCCCGCATTCCGATATCGATCTGCTGTTCGTCCTGCCGTACAAGCCGACGCCGCTGATCGAGCAGCTGGTCGAATACCTGCTCTACACCCTATGGGATTTGGGCCTCAAGGTCGGCCATGCCACCCGCTCGGTCGATGAATGCCTGCGCCAGGCCCGCGGCGACATGACCATTCGAACCGCCGTGCTGGAGGCCCGGCTGGTCTGCGGCGAGCCCCGGCTGTTCGACGATCTGCGAAGCCGGCTGCAGAGCGAGGTCGTCGCCGGCAGCGGCATCGCCTTCGTCGACGCCAAGCTGGCGGAGCGCGAGGCGAGGCATCACCGCATGGGCGACAGCCGCTATGTGCTCGAGCCGAACATCAAGGAGGGCAAGGGCGGGTTGCGCGACCTGCACGGCTTGTTCTGGATCGCGAAATACCTGTATGGCAGCGCCGATCTGGCCCACTTGGTCAGCCATGGCGTGCTGTCGGAAGCGGAGGCGAGGCGGTTCCGCCGTGCCCAGGATTTCCTGTGGACGGTGCGGTGCCACCTGCACTACCTGACCGGCCGCGCCGAGGAACGGCTGACCTTCGACGTGCAGGGCGAGATCGGCCGACGCATGGGATATCGGGACCATGCCGGCTCGCGCGGCGTCGAACGCTTCATGAAGCACTACTTCCTGGTCGCCAAGGATGTCGGCGACCTCACGCGCATCTTCATCGCCGCGATCGAGGCGGAGCAAAAGCGCCGCCCGCCATCGATCTGGCGCCGTCTGTTGCCGCCGGCGGCGAAGTCGATCGACGGATTCAGGGTGGAGGGCGAGCGGCTGACCGTCGCCCGCGACGACACCTTCACCCGCGATCCGGTCAATCTGCTGCGCCTGTTCCAGACCGCCCAGGCGAACCGGCTGGACATTCATCCCGACGCGCTGCGGCTGGTCACCCGATCGCTGAAGCTGATCGACCCGGCCTTGCGCAACGATGCCGAAGCCAACCGCTTGTTCATGGAGATCCTGACCGCTCGCCAGGACGCGGAGGCGACGCTGCGGCTGATGAACGAAGCCGGCGTGTTCGGCCGCTTCATCCCGGATTTCGGCCGGGTCGTGGCGCAGATGCAATACGATATGTACCATGTGTACACGGTCGACGAGCACACCATCTTCGCGATCGGCATTCTGCATCAGATCGAGGCCGGCGTGCTCAAGGACGAGCTGCCGCTGGCCAGCGACCTGATGCAGACCATCAGCTCGCGCCGCGCGCTGTATCTGTCGGTACTGCTGCACGACATCGCCAAGGGGCGCGGCGGCGACCATTCGGAGATCGGCGCGCGCATCGGCCTCAAACTGGGTCCGCGTCTCGGCCTCGATCCCGAGGAGACCGAGACGGTGTCCTGGCTGGTCCTGAACCATTTGCTGATGAGCCGGGTCGCCTTCAAGCGCGATATCGACGATCCGCAGACGATCCAGGATTTCGTCGAGAAAGTGCAGTCGCCCGAACGGCTGAAGCTGTTGCTGGTGCTGACGGTCGCCGATATCCGGGCGGTGGGGCCCAAGGTTTGGAACGGCTGGAAGGCCGCCCTGCTGCGCGATCTGTACCGGCGCGCCCATGAGATGATGACGGTCGGACTGGTCGCCGATGCACGCGACCAGCGGATCGCGCGGGCCCAGGCCACCGTGCGGGAGCTGCTGCCCGACTTCACCGACGAGGCCTTTCAGAGCTTCGTGCAGCGCGGCTATCCGGTCTATTGGCTGGCCTATGAGCCGGCGACGCTGGCGCGGCATGCCCGGCTGATGCAGGAGGCCGAACGGACCGGCGCGCCGGTGACCGTGGCGACCCAGGTATACGAGGCGCGCGCGGTGACCGAGATCACGGTCTATACCGCCGATCATCCGGGCCTGTTCTCGCGGATCGCGGGGGCGCTCGCCGTGGCATCGGCGAAGATCGTCGACGCGCGCATCGTCACCATGACCAACGGCATGGCGCTCGACACATTCTGGGTGCAGGACCCGAGCGGCGGCGCGTTCGACCGGGCGGACAAGCTGACGCGGCTCGCCGGGCTGTTCGAAGATGTCCTGGCCGGCAAGCTGAACCCACGGATCGAGCTGAAGCGGACGCGCAGCTATCCCAGCCGCACGCGGGTGTTCACCGTGGCGCCGCGCGTGCTGATCGACAACAAGGCGAGTGCCACGCATACCGTGGTCGAGGTCAATGGCCGCGACCGGCCGGCGCTGCTGTATCACCTGACCGGGGCCTTCACCGCGCTCGGCCTGCAGATCGCCGGCGCCAAGATCTCGACCTATGGCGAGAAGGTCGTCGACGTGTTCTACGTCAAGGACATCTTCGGCCTGAAGCTGGAGCACGAGACCAAGCTCGCGGAACTGCGCGAGCGGCTGGTTCAGGTCTTGAACGATCCCGAAGCCGACCAGCCCCCCGCCGGCGACCCGACCCCCAGCCGGCCACGGGCCAAGGTCACGGCCTGAAAGCGGAGGCTGAAGGATGCCGACCCGGAATGTCGAGCAGACCGATCATCATGAGGAAATTATCGAAACCCTCGTGGGCGTTCGCCGCGGGCGACTACACAGAATTCGACGGTGCCGACGATCTCGCAAACCATTTGTACGATCTATCGGAAGGAATCATCGGCGACACGACCCGTTGAGCCCGATGGATCTGAAGCGTCATTTGCCCGGCCATGATGCCGTGCCGGACGAAGATGCCGATCGGCGGAAGTGATCCTACCTCCTCGACCGGCCGAGAATGCCGGCGAGGATCAGGCCCGCCGCGAAGGCGACCGCGATGCTGGCGAAGGGCCGTTCTTCGATGGCTTTTTCGATCGCCTCAAGCCCTGCGCGGCCCCGCGCCTCCGCCCTATGGCGTGCCTCCCGCGCGGTCCGGACGACCTCGTCGGAAGCCTGTTGCGCGGCCTCCCCGATGCGATTTGCCAGGGCGGTAACCTTTTCCGGAGCAACCTCGCCCAAAGTGCCGGCGAGCGCTGCGAGGTCGCCGCGGACGGCGGCGAGATCACCGCGCAGCGCATCGACCTCGCGAACGAGTTCCCGTTCTCCGCGGTTCATGCCGCGCTCCGCGGCTCAGACATCCGTGACATGGTCGGTACTCCAAGAATCGCCCGCGGGACGGGGTGTCCGGGCTCCCCCAACAAACACCTCTTTGGTTGAGCCGGTTCCGCCTAAACCGTGCCCCTCGCAAGGGGGCGGGCGTTCCAGGCCAACAGGCCGAACGACCACAGGAGGCAGATCGCCAGGGCGAGGACCATCGCCGTCGGGGCGCCCAGCGGGACCGCGCCCCAATGCAGCGCCAGCAAAGCCAGGGCGAGACCCGGGATGGCCCGCAGCGCACCGACCATGGTCGCGGCCGTCGCCGGGCCGCCGAGTCGCGGATGGATCAGCAGGACGAGGCTGGTGAGGTTGATCGGGAAGACCGCCGCCATGCCGATCGTCGCCGGCCCCAGAAAACGGCTGCCGACGACCACGGCGACGACGAGAACGCCGACCAGCAGGCCCCGCAGCAGCAGGTCCAGCCGGGGGCGCTCGTCGATGATAACGGATGGCGGCGGCACCTCCGTCAATCGCGGGCCGATCAAGCGGGCGGCGATCCCGAAAGCCACGATATTGGCGATCATGGCGCCGGGCCCACTCCAGGTCATCGGACGAAGCAGCGACGCGGCGGCCAGCCAGCCGGCCAATCCCGCCGCGAGGCTGAGCCAAAGCCCGAAGCGGGCGATCAGCCGCGCCAGCACGACCAGGAACACGGTGGTGGCGATGATCGCCACCAGGCTGCCGACCGCGCCATCCGCGATGAACCGGTCGTCGGTCTGGAGCGCCATCACCACATAGGCCGGTCCGGCAGACATCGGCAGCGCCCCGATCACGCCGCCCACCAGCGGACCAGCCCGTTCCGCGGCGAGCGAGCCCAGGATCACCACGGCGACGGACAGCACCACCTTGACGACAAGGCCGATCCAGATCGGATCGGCCATCACGATCGATTCATTCGGTCAAATCGTCCCAGAATTCCTTGACCTTGGCGAAGAACCCGGCGCTTTCCGGGCTGGTCTTACCGGTTTCGCTGGCTTTCTCGAATTCACGCAGCAAGTCCTGCTGCTGCTTGGTCAGATTGACCGGCGTTTCAACCACGGCCTGGATGTACATGTCGCCCCGCGACGGCGCCCGCAGGATCGACATGCCCTTGCCCTTCAGGCGGAACTGATGGCCCGACTGGGTGCCGGCGGGGATCGTGACGCGGGCGCGGCTGCCATCGATGGTCGGCACCTCGATCTGCCCGCCCAGCGCCGCCGTCGACATCGAGATCGGCACGCGGCAATGGATATTGGCGCCGTCCCGCTGGAACAGCCGATGCGCGCCGACCGACAGGAAAATATAGAGATCGCCCGGCGTCGAGCCGCGCAGCCCGGCCTCGCCCTCGCCGGCGAGCCTGATCCGGGTGCCGTCCTCGACACCGGCCGGGATGTTGACCGACAGCGTCTTTTCGCGCCGGATCCGCCCCTGGCCGCCGCAGACGCGGCAGGGGTTCTCGATCACCCTTCCCGCACCGCCGCAGGTCGGGCAGGACCGCTCGATCGTGAAGAAACCCTGCTGCGCGCGGACCTTGCCATTGCCGTTGCAGGTCGTGCAGGTGACCGGGCGCGACCCCGCCTCGCTGCCGCTGCCGTGACAGGACTCGCAGCTTACCGAGGTCGGCACGCGGATCTGGGCATTGCTGCCGCGGAACGCGTCTTCCAGGCTGACCTCGAGATTGTAGCGCAGATCGCTGCCGCGGGCGCTGGCCTGGCCGCGCCGGCCGCCGACGAATTCGCCGAACATCTCGTCGAAGATATCCGCGAAACCCGTGCCGAAACCGAACTCCGAGCCGCGCGGCGAACCGCCGCCCTCGAAGGCGGCATGGCCGAAACGATCATAGGCGGCGCGCTTCTGCTCGTCCTTCAGGACGTCATAGGCTTCGCTGATATCCTTGAACTTTTGTTCCGCCGTGTGATCGCCCGGATTGCGATCCGGATGGAATTGCATCGCGAGCTTACGATACGCCTTCTTCAGCTCATCCGCGGACGCGCCGCGCGCCACGCCAAGGAGCTCGTAAAAATCCTGCTTTGCCATATCACCGTTCCGACGCCGATAAAGGGCTCAATGGCCGCCCGACCTAAACTGCCGCTCATCCGGGCCCGGTTTTATACGGGATGCCGGCGCTCGACCATGCAAAGCCGGGGCCTATTCCCTCATTACCGCAGCCAGCCAAACCAAGCCACCCCGGATGACGACCATCCGGGGTGGTATGATTAAGACGCCTTTTGCTGTTAGGCCGATTTGTTGCGCTTGCGCTCGTCGACTTCCTCGAAATCGGCATCGACGACTTTCGCATCGCCACCCGGACCGCCGGCACCGGCCTGGTGACCGGCGGCACCCTCGGGACCATGCTCGGGCGAACCCGGCTGGGCGGCGCCGTCGGGCGTGGCACCCTGCGCCTTATAAAGCGCCTCGCCGAGCTTCATGCTCGCCTGGGCCAAGGCCTCCGTCCGGGTCTTGATCGCCTCCAGATCGTCGCCGGCGATGACCTCACGCAGGGCGGTGATCGCCTGTTCGGCAGCCTCGCGGTCGGCCGCGGGCAGCTTGTCCGCCGATTCCTTCACCGTCCGCTCGGTGGTGTGGATCAGCCCTTCCGCCTGGTTGCGCGCCTCGATCACCTCGCGCCGCTTTTTGTCGTCGGCGGCATGCGCCTCCGCGTCCTTCACCATGCGGTCGATCTCGGCATCGTTGAGGCCGCCCGAGGCCTGGATGCGGATCTGCTGCTCCTTGGCGGTCGCCTTGTCCTTGGCCGAGACCTGCACGATGCCGTTGGCGTCGATGTCGAAGGTAACCTCGATCTGCGGCATGCCGCGCGGCGCCGGCGGCAATCCGACCAGGTCGAACTGACCGAGCAGCTTGTTATCCGCCGCCATCTCGCGCTCGCCCTGGAACACGCGGATGGTCACCGCGGTCTGACTGTCCTCGGCGGTCGAGAAGACCTGGCCCTTCTTGGTGGGGATCGTCGTGTTGCGGTCGATCAGCCGGGTGAACACGCCGCCCAGCGTCTCGATGCCGAGCGACAGCGGCGTCACGTCGAGCAGCAGGACGTCCTTGACCTCGCCCTGCAGCACGCCGGCCTGGATCGCGGCGCCGATCGCCACGACTTCGTCGGGGTTGACGCCCTTGTTCGGCTCCTTGCCGAAGATTTCCTTCACGGTGTCGAAGATCTTGGGCATGCGGGTCATGCCGCCGACCAGGATCACCTCGTCCACCTCGGACGCCTTCAAGCCGGCATCCTTCAGCGCGTTGCGACAGGGATCGACCGTACGCTGCACCAGATCGTCAACCAGGCTTTCCAGCTTGGCGCGCGACAGCTTGATGTTGAGATGCTTCGGGCCGCTCTGATCCGCCGTGATGAACGGCAGGTTGACCTCGGTCTGCATCGACGCGCTGAGCTCGATCTTGGCCTTTTCGGCGGCTTCCTTCAGACGCTGCAGGGCCAGACGGTCCTTGCGCAGGTCGATGCCCTGCTCCTTTTTGAACTCGTCGGCCAGGTAGTCGATGATCTTCTTGTCGAAGTCCTCGCCGCCCAGGAAAGTGTCGCCATTGGTCGACTTCACCTCGAACACGCCGTCGCCGATCTCCAGGATCGAGACGTCGAAGGTGCCGCCGCCCAGATCGTAGACCGCGATCGTGCCGCTGCCCTTGCGCTCCATGCCATAGGCGAGCGCCGCCGCCGTCGGCTCGTTGATGATGCGCAGCACTTCCAGGCCGGCGATCCGGCCGGCGTCCTTGGTCGCCTGCCGCTGGCTATCGTTGAAATAGGCCGGAACGGTGATGACCGCCTGGCTGACCGTCTCGCCCAGGAAGGCCTCGGCGGTTTCCTTCATCTTCTGCAGGATGAAGGCGCTGATCTCGGACGGCGAATGCTTTTTGCCGCGGCTCTCGACCCAGGCATCGCCATTGTCGCCGGCGACGATCTTGTAGGGCACGATGTCCATGTCCTTGGCGACCACCGGATCACTGAACCGGCGCCCGATCAGGCGCTTGATCGCATAGAACGTATTCTCGGGATTGGTCACCGCCTGGCGCTTGGCCGCTTGCCCGACCAGGCGTTCGCCGCTTTCGGTGAACGCCACCATCGACGGCGTGGTGCGAGCGCCCTCGCTATTCTCGATAACCTTGGCGGTCTTACCGTCCATCACCGCGACGCAGGAATTCGTCGTGCCGAGGTCGATACCAATAACCTTACCCATAGAAGTGCCTCTCTCGTTAGCAGAATGACGCGGCCCCGAGGGGCGCCGCTTCATCCCCTATGAAAACCGTTCGGACGGCTCATCGACCGTCACCGGGCCTCGTAAGACCCGGACGCTTATATATGAGCCGTCCTTTGGGGGTACAACCGGGACGACCACGCCCCGATGCCGATTTCCGTCCAGAAAACGCGTTGGCCGGAGACGGGCGCCATCGTCAGGCCCCCGCATTTCAGGCCCCCGCATCTCAGGCCGTCGTATCGATATGCTGAACCGCATCGGTTTCGGCCGGCTGTTCCGCCGACTGACTTGCCACGGGCTGGGTCGTCCCTGGCTGGGCCGGCGCCGGCTCGGCGGCGGGTGCATTGCCCTTGGCGACGGCGACCATCGCTTCGCGCAGCAACCGGTCATGCATCAGATATCCCGACTGCAGCACCTGGACGATGGTGCCGGCCGGCTGGCCGGTATTCTCCAGCTCCATGATCGCCTGATGCAGGTTGTGATCGAACTTCTCGCCTTTCGGGTCGATCCGGCGGATGGAATGCCGTTCGAACGCGCTGGCCAGCTCCCGCTCCGTCGCCGCCACGCCGGCCAGCAGGGTGCGCAGGACGTCGCTGTCGATCTGCGCTTCCGGCACGCTTTCGATCGCGCGGCGCAGATTGTCCGCGACCGAGAGCAGGTCCTTGGCGATCCCGGCGGCGGCGTAGCGCAGAGTGTCCTCGCGCTCCCGCGTCGTCCGCCGGCGCAGATTCTCCTGATCGGCCAGCGACCGCAGCAGCTGATCCTTGAGCCGCGCCACCTCGGCTTCGAGTTCGGTGACCCGCTCCGAACCGGGCGCGCCCTCCTCGCCGGCCGCCGGCGTTTCGGCGGCATCCCAATTCTTGTCGTTCGCGCCGAGAGCGGCGTTATCGCTATCTGCCATGCCTTGGGAATCCCTTGCTATCCAATAAGGCGCCCGATCACCTTGGCGGTGTAATCCACCATCGGGATGATCCGGGCATAATTGATCCTGGTCGGGCCGATCACGCCGATCGCCCCGACAATCTGTTCGCGGCTGTTCAGATAGGGAGCGATCACCATGGAACAACCGGCGACGCCGAACAGGGAATTAGCCGATCCGATGAAGATCTGCACCCCCTCGCCGCGTTTCGCCGCCTCAATGAGCCGCAGCATCGATTCCTTGGTCTCCAGGATCTCGAACAAGGCGCGTACCCGCTCCAGATCCTCGATCGCGGTGATGTCGTCCAGCAGATTGGCCTGGCCGCGCACGATCAGGCTGCCGCCGGCCTCGCCGCCGGCCCAGGTCGCCAGCCCCTGTTCGACCAGGCGGGCGGTCAATTCGTCGACCTGGGCGCGGTTCGTTTCGAGGTCGCCGGCGAGTTCGAGCTTCGCCTCGTCCAAGGTCCGGCCGATCAACCGGCCGTTCAGATAATTGCTGGCGGAGACGAGCGCCGAGGCGGGCAGGCCGAGCGGCACCTCGATGACCCGGTTTTCGACCAGCCCATCCTCCGTCACCATCACCACCAGGGCGCGGCCGGGCCCCAGATGCACGAATTCGAGATGCTTCAGCGATCGTTCGGTCTTGGGCGCCAGGACCAGGCCGGCGCAATGCGACAGGCCGGACAGCGCCTGGGTCGCCTCGTCGAGCGCCTGGGCGACGCTTTTGCCGGTGGCGGCGCAGCGTGCATCGATGCTGCTGCGCTCGTCCGCCGATAACCGGCCGACCTCCAGCAAACCATCGACGAACAGGCGCAACCCGGCATCGGTCGGCAACCGGCCGGCGGAGGTATGCGGCGCGAACAGCAGCCCGGCCTCCTCGAGATCGGCCATCACATTGCGGATCGTCGCCGGCGACAGGCCGGATTCCAGGCGGCGCGACAGCGTGCGCGAGCCGATCGGCTCCCCGGTCTGGACGTAGGCGTCGACGATGTGACGGAAGATGTCCCGGCTGCGGTCGTTGAGTTCGCCGATCGACGTCCCCGCCGTCCCCCGCACGGCGGAGCCATGCCGAGCCAGGGCGTTGAAGCCGGAAAAGCCGGCAACGGCGCCTGAACTCGGGATGGTCGAGCCGCGGGCAGCTGACCCGGGGAGGCTCGGGCCGTTCACCATATCGGGACCCTTGACGACGGACATCTCTTTCACTTCCTCATGGTCGAGCGATCGTTCAACAGGCGTTGGCGACCCCGACCCCGACCAATGCCTGGAAACTGTAGGTGGTTGGAAGAAAGGTACGAAGTGACCGCCCCAGCGTCAACCGGAGCTCCCCGCGAGCAGTGGCGTTGGTCATGGGCAAGGGCGCTTTTTGTCATCGCGAGCCTTTGCGTCGTCGCGGGAACCGCCCGGGACCACCCGGCATGGGCGAATGCGGAGCGTCGTATCGACCTCGAAACCCGTCCCGGCGTCACCCAATCCTTCTACCTGGCCGAGCCCGATGCGCCGGCCCGAGCCACCTTACTCCTGTTTGCGGGCGGTGAGGGCGTTCTGAAAGAACTGAAGCCGCCGGACCTCGCTCACGGTAATTTTCTGGTCCGCGCACGGGGCCTGTTCCTGGCCGAGGGCTTCGCCGTCGCGGTAATCGACGTGCCGTCGGATCATGCCGGCGGCCTGGGCGATTTCCGGTTCCGCGCCGAGCATGCCGACGATATCGCCGCCGTCGTGACCTGGCTCCGCCATAATCCGTCGAACCCGGAACGGACCATGCCCGTCTGGCTGGTCGGCACCAGCCGCGGCACCTTGTCGGCGGCGAACGCGGCGGTCCGGGTACCCGGCGTGGCAGGGCTGGTGCTGACCTCGACCGTGATGCGCGAACCTGGGCGACAAGCCGGCGGGCGGCAATTCGGCTCGATCTTCACCATTCCGCTCGCCGAGCTGCGCATGCCGGTGCTGGTCGTGCATCACCGCGCCGATGCTTGCGCGGCCTGCCCTTTTGACGATACGGCGGCACTCATGCAGCGCTTCAGCGCGGCGCCGGTCGCCGAGCTGATCCCGGTCGAAGGCGGTACCCCACCCCGCTCGGGACCATGCGAAGCTCTCTCGGCGCATGGTTATCTGGGCATCGAAGCTCCGGTGGTCGCGGCCATTGGCGCGTGGATCCGCGCGCATTAGCCGAATTGCCCGGGGACTGACGCTTTACGGCGCTGCCGGGTTAGGGCTAGGGTCGCCCCCTTCTCGGCGGGGCCTTTCGCACAGGGCCGCCGCCCAACCGTTTTTCAGCTTCAGGTGATGCCATGCGCCCATCGGGCCGCGCCAACGACCAGCTTCGGCCGATCCGCTTCGAGCCGGGTTTCGCCAAATACGCCGAGGGCTCCTGCCTGATCCGCGCGGGTGAAACCCATGTGCTGTGCACCGCCTCGATCGAGGAGAAGGTGCCGCCATTCCTGCGCAACACCGGCGCCGGCTGGGTGACCGCCGAATACGGCATGCTGCCCCGGTCGACCCATACGCGCACCGACCGCGAAGCGGCGCGCGGCAAGCAATCCGGCCGCACCCAGGAGATCCAGCGCCTGATCGGCCGGTCGCTGCGCGCGGTCACCGATTTGAAGGCGATGGGCGAGCGCCAGGTGCGCATCGATTGCGACGTGCTGCAGGCCGATGGCGGCACGCGCACCGCCTCGATCACCGGCAGCTATATCGCCTTGCATCTGGCGCTGCGCAAACTGGTCGAGGCCGGCACGCTGCCGGCGCTGCCGCTCATCGACCAGGTCGCGGCGGTGTCGTGCGGGATCTATCAGGGCGAGCCGGTGCTGGATCTGGATTATGCCGAGGACAGCAATGCGGAAGCGGACGCCAATTTCGTGCTGACCGCGACCGGCGGGATCGTCGAGATCCAGGCGACCGCCGAAGCCGCCCCCTTCGCCGAGGAGAAATTCGCCACCCTCCTGAAGCTGGCGCGCAAGGGAACCGCCGAGTTGGTGCGCCTGCAGCGCGCCGCCCTGGGCCTCGGCTGAACCCGCCATGGCGCGAAAGTTCGAGGGCGACGCCCTGGTGCTGGCAACCCACAACAAGGGCAAGCTGCGCGAGATCGCCGCGCTCATGGCGCCGTTCCAGGTGCGGGTCACGGCCGCCGGCGACCTTGGCCTGCCCGAACCGGAAGAGACCGGCACCACCTTCATCGAGAACGCGGTCCTGAAGGCCCAGGCCGCGGCGGGACCGACGGGGCTGCCGGCCCTCGCCGATGATTCCGGAATGGTGGTACCGGCGCTGGATGGCGCCCCCGGGCTGTATTCGGCCCGCTGGGCCGGGCCGGACAAGGATTTCGGCTTCGCCATGGCCAGGGTGGAGCGCGAGTTGGCGGAACGTGAGTTGGCGGGGCGCGAGGGAGCGACCGGCTCGACGGACCGGCGCGCCGCCTTCGTCTCGGCGCTGGCGCTCGCCTGGCCGGATGGCCATGTCGAAAGCTTCGAAGGCCGTATCGAGGGTCGTCTGGTGTTTCCGCCGCGCGGCACGCTGGGTTTCGGCTACGACCCGATCTTCATGCCCGATGGCTATGACCAGACGTTCGGCGAGCTGGATCCGGCGGTGAAGCACCGCATCGGCCATCGCGCCCGTGCCTTCAACCAGCTGGTCGAGGCATGTTTCCGGCGCTGACCCAAACGCCGGTCGAAATGTCGCCAGCCGAAACGGCGGCGGGCGAGGAGGCCGGCTTCGCCCTCTATGTGCATTGGCCGTTCTGCCTGTCGAAATGCCCGTATTGCGACTTCAACAGCCATGTCCGCGAGACGGTCGATCAGGCGCGCTGGCGGGCGGCGCTGCTGGCCGAAATCGACTATTGGGCAAGTCTGGTCGGTCGAACCAACAGGGCCGTCACCTCGGTGTTCTTCGGCGGCGGCACGCCGTCGCTGATGCCGCCCGAGACGGTGGCGGCGGTGCTGGACCGCATCGCCGGGCATTGGCCGATGGCGGCGGGTGTCGAGATTACCCTGGAAGGCAATCCGACCTCGATCGAGGCGGGCCGCTACCAGGCCTATCGGTTGGCGGGCGTCAACCGCGTCTCGCTGGGCGTGCAGGCGCTGAACGACCGGGATCTGAAATTCCTGGGGCGCGGCCATTCGGCGGGCGAGGCGATCGCCGCGATCGCCTTGGCGGCGCGGCTGTTCGACCGGTATTCCTTCGACCTCATCTATGCGCGGCCGGATCAGACCGAGGCCGGCTGGGCGGCCGAGTTGGAGCAGGCGATCAGCCTCGCCGGCAGCCATTTGTCGGTCTATCAGCTGACCATCGAGCCCGGCACCGCGTTTCACACCGCCCATGCGCGCGGCGATCTCGTAGTGCCCGACGAGGATCTGGCGGCCGCCCTGTTCGAGCTGACCCAGGACCGGCTCGCCGCCGCCGGCATGCCCGGCTATGAGATTTCCAACCATGCGCGCCCGGGCGAGGCCAGCCGGCACAATTTGACCTATTGGCGCTACGGCGATTACCTCGGCATCGGCCCCGGCGCCCATGGCCGACTGACGCTCGACGGGGAAAAGCGCGCGACCCGGCAATTCCGGGCACCGGAGACCTGGCTTACCGCCGTCGAAGCCGCCGGCCACGGCACCCAGGAGATGCCGTCGATCCCCGCCGAGGACCGGCTGGCCGAACTGGTCATGATGGGGTTGCGCCTGGCGGAGGGCATCCCGCGCGCGCGGTTCCGGACGGAGTTGGGCACCGAACTCGAGACGCTGCTCGATCCCACCGGGCTGGCGCGGCTGATCGAAGGCGGCTTCGTTACGCTGGATGCGGAGCGGCTGACGGCCACCGCCGAGGGGCGGCAGCGGTTGAATGCGGTGCTGGGTATGCTGCTGCGGTAGAACGTGGGCCGGAAGAGCCCTTGACAGTCGCGCGCGTAATGTTCATGTTTCGTTCATGGATGTAGCGCAAGCCATAGATCCGGCCGAGATCGCCCCCTGCGACGCGGCCCCGAACGGTCCCTCCCCGGAGCGGATGGAGGGGTGTGCCTACGGTTCGGCGGCGGCGGAGCGCACCGAGCGGCATCTGCGGAT
>DATMGU010000047.1:0-124433 GCA_035555315.1 Allostellaceae bacterium | reverse complement strand
ATTCCGACGATGACGACGAGTTGCACCATATTGGTCTGGGCGCCGATCACCCCATGCAGGATCCGGCCACCGAGATCCAGCGCTCCCGCGACCCGCTTCCCCGTGCCTCGGTTCCCCGTGCCTCGGTTCCCAACGTCCCGGTTGCCAATGATCTGGCGACCGAAGATCCGACCGATCGGGTGCATGAGGCGCTCATCGGCCACGGCTTGCCATCACGGCTTCTCGAACGCCTGCTGGACGCCAGCTTCGCCGCCGGTATCGACGATCCCAAGGGGGCATTGATCGCGGCTCTGCAAAGCGTCTTCAGCTTTCAGCCGCTGGCCGAACGTCGCGCCTTGCGACCGTTGATGCTGGTCGGCGTGCCCGGCGCCGGCAAGACGGTCAGCACGGCCAAGCTGGCCGCCCGCGCGCTGTTCGCCGGCGAACCGGTCCGCGTGGTGACCACCGATTCGATCCGCGCCGGCGCCGTCGAACAGCTCGACGCCTTCACGCGGCTGATGAAATTATCCCTGCACTCGGCGACCAGCCCGGCGCAGCTTGCCCGCCTGGTCGATGCGAGCCCACCGGGCGAGCGGATCCTGATCGACACCGCCGGCGTCAACCCCTACTCCAGCCACGATCTGGCCGAGCTAAAGGCGCTGGCCAAGGCCGCGTCGGCGGAGCCCGTATTGGTCATGGCGGCCGGCGGCGATGCCTATGACGCGGTCGAACAGGCATCGGCGTTCTGCGCGCTGGGCGTCAGGCGCATGATCGTCACCCGCCTCGATATGGTGCACCGGCTGGGCAGCGTGTTGGCCGCCGCCGATGCCGGTCGCCTGGCCTTCGCCGAGACCAGCATCACCTCGGCTGTGGTCGACGGCTTAATACCGGCCGATGCCGCGGCGATCGCCCGGCTGCTGATGCCGTCGCCAACGCATGAAACACTCGAACTTT
This sequence comes from Allostellaceae bacterium, assembly GCA_035555315.1. Lineage (GTDB taxonomy): Bacteria > Pseudomonadota > Alphaproteobacteria > ATCC43930 > CGMCC-115725 > DATMGU01. The sequence continues at coordinate 123,500 of DATMGU010000047.1, read as the reverse complement.
CTTCCCCTAAAACGGCCATCAGAGGTCACCGACCATGATCGTTCCGCTCGAGCACGCACGTCCGTCCACCGTGTCGGACCTGCATATCGCGCCCTCCAACATCCTCGCTGTCGCCTCGGGCAAAGGTGGGGTTGGCAAGACCTGGTTCTCGATCACGCTGTCCCATGCCATGGCGCTCGCCGGCAAGCGGGCGCTGTTGTTCGATGGCGATCTGGGCCTCGCCAATGTCGACGTACAACTCGGGATCACGCCGACTCGTGATCTCGGTACCGTCCTGGCCGGCCAGGCCGGCTTGGCCGAGGCGACGACGACCTATGCCGCGGGTGGCTTCGATATCCTGGCCGGTCGATCGGGCTCCGGTTCGCTCGCCAGCATCGCGCCGAGCAAGATGCTGCAGCTGCGCACGGATTTGCGGTCGCTCGCCGAGGGCTATGACTGGGTCATCATGGATATGGGTGCCGGCGTCGAACGCACGGTGCGCTCGATGGCGGCCGAGGCGCGGACCTGCATCATCGTTACAACCGACGAGCCGACCGCGATCACCGATGCCTATGCCTTCATCAAGCTGACCGCGATGGATCGGCCGGATGCGGATATCCGGATCGTCGTCAACCTGGCCTCGTCGATCCGCGAAGGCGAACGGACCTTCGGCATTCTGCTGAAGGCGTGCCGTGAGTTCCTCAAGCTGGAACCAAGCCTGGGCGGCATCGTGCGGCGCGATCCGCATGTGCGCGAAAGCATCCGAAAGCAAACCTCGCTGCTGACCCGCTATCCCAACACCGAGGCGGCGCTTGACGTCCAGGCGATCGCGAAGCGGCTGCAGGCGACCGCCTAGCAGCCCGGCGCCAGCGCCGAGGCGCACGCCTCAGGCGCGGGGCATGACGCGGGGCGAGGCCTCGTCCCAGCGGGCGAGGACGCGGCTGCCGGGCTTGAAATTCTCGGCATGCTCGCTGGGCAGATCCGCCCAGATGCCGGCCCCCTCCGGCATGTCCAATAAACTCAGACGCACGCGGGTGAGCGAGCCGAAGAACGTGGTCTCCCGCACGTCGGCCGCGACGGCATCGTCCGGAATATGCCCGTTCATCGCCTCCAGCCGGACATGCTCGGGACGCAGGAACAGCTCGACCGGATGGCCATGCGGGTGCGCCGACGCGGCCCGAGCCCGCAGGGCCATAGAGCCGACGCGCACGATGCCGTCCTCGGCGGTCCCCGGGAAGACCGAGGCGGCACCGATGAAGCGCGCGACGAAGGCGTCCGCCGGTTCGCGATAGATCGTCGACGGCGAGGCGATCTGCAGCATCTTGCCCTGGTTCATCACGGCGACCCGATCGGAGATCGACAACGCCTCCTCCTGATCATGGGTCACCAGCACCGTCGTCACCCCGGTTTCCCGCTGGATCCGCCGAATCTCCTCGCGCAACTGAACGCGCACCTTCGCGTCGAGCGCCGAGAGCGGCTCGTCCAGCAGCAAGACCTGCGGCTGCACCGCCAACGCGCGGGCCAGCGCCACGCGCTGCTGCTGGCCGCCGGACATCTGGTGCGGATATTTCTGAGCATGCGTCGCGAGACCGACCAGATCGAGCAAATGTTCGGCGCGGGAGATTTGTTCCGGCTTGGGATTGCCGGCGACGCGGGGGCCGAAGCGCACATTGTCGAGCGCGGTCATGTTGGGGAACAGGCTATAAGCCTGGAACACCATGCCCATCTGCCGCGCGCTGGGCGGCAGCGCGGTCACATCCCGGCCGCTGACCAGCACCTGCCCGGTATCGGGCTGGATGAACCCGGCGATGATGCGCAGCAGCGTGGTCTTGCCGCAGCCGCTCGGCCCCAACAGGCAGATCAGCTCGCCATCGCCGATCCGCAGGTCGAGACGCGCCAGCACCTCCCGCCCGTTGAAGGATTTATGAACTTGCCTGACATCGACGGTCGCCATTTCAGCGTCCTCCCGGTACTTGCGCTTGACCACGGCCTGCCAACAGAACGCCCAGCATGGCCGCCCAGGTGATCAGGAAACTGACCACCGACAGAGCGGCGGCCTCGGTGGCCTCGTGCTGGCCAATCTGGTTGATAAAGACCGCATAGGTGCGGAATAGCAGAACATTGGCGAAGGTGAATTCGCCCATCACCACGGCAAGCGTCAGCAGCATGCTGCCGACCAGGGCCGAGCGCAAATTGGGCAGCACCACCAGACGGATGATCTGCCCCATGCCGGCCCCCAGGCTCTGCCCCGCCTCCGTCAGCGTCGAGAGATCCAGCGATTTCAGCCCGACATCCAACGCACGATAGGCATAGGGCAGCGCCAGGAAGAAATATGGAATCACCAGGTAGAACGGGCTGCCGATCAGCCATTCCGGACCGGTGAACAGCGCCGACAGCCCGGCAACCAGAGCGATCGCCGGCACGACGAAGGGCAGTGCCGCGATGAATTCGAAGACCGGCCGCATCTGCGGCGCGTAGAGGTTCATGAAGATCATCGCCGGCAGCAGCAGCAGAATCAGCGCCGCCACGGTCGCGATCGACAATTCGACCGAGAGCAGCAGGCTGCCGGGCAATTCGGCTTTGCCGAGCAGCACGTTATAGGCGGCGAAACCGTAATGCCCCTGCCCTTCCCAGAGGCTGAAGGCGACGGTCATGACCAGCGGCACCAGGAAATAGATCCCGGCGAGGATCAGCACGGTCCAACCGGCGAAGCCGAGCTTGGTGTTCATCGCGGGCTCACCGGCGCGGCGCCCAGCGTGCCGCCTGCCGCGACAGCAGCGCCGACAGGAGCAGCACGCCGACCATGACGACGATCATGCCGACCGACAGGGCCGCACCGGTCTGGGGCGAGGCCATGACATTGCCCGACAGCACGTTGCTGATCTCGGTCGTGACCAGGCCGATATTGCCCGACGTCAGCGCATAGGCGGTGGCATAGGCCGAGAAGGCGCTGCCGAACAGCAGGATCCAGCCGGCCAGCAGCGACGGCATCAACACCGGCAGGCCGACCATCCGCCAATATTGCCCGCCCGACGCGCCGAGATTGTCGGCCGCCTCACGCCAGGAGGGACGCAGCGCCTGGATCGCCGGGGTAACGATGATGACCATCAGGGGTACCTGAAAATAGGAGTAGACCAGCATTAGGCCGGGCAGCGAATAGAGGCTGAAACCCAAGCCGTAGATATCGATGTTGGCCTGCTTGAGCAGCGTGGTCAGCAGCCCGAGCGAGCCCAGCGTGGAAATGAACGCGAAGGCCAACGGAACGCCCGCGAAATTGGCGGCGACCGCCGAGAAACTGGTCACCGCCGAGCGCAGCCAATCCGGTGACCCCGGCTTCAGCACGGCATGGGCGATCAACCCGCCGGCGATCACGCCGATCGTCGCCGAGCCGACCGACAGGATCAGCGAATTCATGAACGCGACGCGATAGCGGTACTCACCCAGGCTGGCGATGTATTGCCAGGTGAAGCCGTCCTCGCCATAGACCGATTGCACCGCCAGCACCGCCGTCGGCGCCACCATGAAGGCGATGGCGACGGCGAAGAAGGCGCCGATGAATATCCACGCGATCGGCGCCTTCATCTCATAGTCTCCGCATGTTGGCCGATTTCCGAGCGTCAGATCTTGACGACGCGCGGCCACATATCGGCGAGGGTCTTCTGCGCCTTCGCCGCCTGCTCCTGCGTCGCGAACTTGACGTTCTTATAGGCTTCGGCCGGCGGCAGGGCCTTCAGCACGGCATCCGGCACCTTGCCGGCGGCGACCAGGCTGTTGAAGCGGATCGGATGCGCGAAGCCACCCAGGAAGGCGAGCTGGCCTTCGTCGGAATAGACGTATTCCATCCACAGCTTGGCGGTGTTCGGGTGCGGCGCGTAGGCGCTGATCGCCTGGCAATAGAAATTGCCGTAGGGCGCTGCTTCCTTCGGCACCAGAACCTGGATATCGGCCTTGCCTTCCGCCTGCTTTTTGTAGCCGAGGCTGAGGTAATCCCAGTTGATGACGATCGGGGTCTGACCGGCGATCAGGCTGGCCGGCGAGGCCACGGCCGGGTTGAGATTGCCCAGCTTGGCCAGTTCACCGAAGAAGTCGATGCCCGGGGCGATATTGTCGTAGCTGCCGCCATTGGCGAGGGCGGCGGCGAACACCGCGCCGAACGCGGCGCCGGCGCCCAGCGGGTTGCCGTTCATCGCGATCATGCCCTTGTATTCGGGCTTCTTCAGATCGGCCCAGGTCTGCGGCACGGTCTTGGCGACACCGGTGTTCACCGCGAAGCTCTCGACGCCGAAATAATCGCCGTACCAGATACCGTCCGGATGCTTCACATCGTCGGGGATGTCGCTCCAGGTCGCGACCTTGTACGGCGCGAACAGCTTCTCGGTGGTGCCGATCTGCGCGAAGGACGGGCCGACATCGACGACGTCCGGCGCGCGCGCCTGGCTTTTCAGGCTGCGGATCGCCTGGAGTTCCTCGGCCGAGCTGCCGTCCGGGTTCGCGTCATCCAGCTTCACGCCGTAGAGCTGCTGGAAGCGATCCATCGTGACGCCCCAATTCGCCCAATCGCGCGGCAGGGTGATGACGTTGATCTGGCCTTCCTTCTTCGCCGCTTCGGCGAGGCCGGCGGGGATCGCCGGACCATCGGCGGCGAAAGCCGGGCGCAGGCCGGGAATGCCGGCGAAACCGGCGCCGGCCAACCCGAGGCCGGCCTTCAAAACGCTCCGTCGATTGAATGTCATGGTGTGGGCTCCAGCCGGTGACGAGTCTATGGAGTTCGACTTAACCGGCGGATGTTTCAATGCCATGACGCTTCAGCGAAGGTTTGACGGTCGGCACCGCGGAAGCGCCCGGTTGCGCGACTGCCGGGTTTCTCCCACCCAGCGGTCCATCGCCGAGCAATTTCAGGCTCCGGACGATTTCGAGTGCAACCATCGCGTCAGCGCGGAGGTTGATAGGGTCGACATTGACAGTGATGGCCGGTGTGCCCATCGTGCCGCCGCTCTTCGCCGAAAGGCTCAGTATACGGGTTGGCATGGCACACGCAGTAGGATGCCGATCGGATGAGCAAGCCTATGCGGGGGCCGCTTCGCCCACACATCGGGTTTCTTTTGGGGAATTTTCGTGAATAACGGCGGCTCATGAAGATCCAGAGGGCATGAAGATCCAAAAGCTGGGTACGCTGCTGTTCGGACGTCCCAAGGACGCCCTCTCGCCGGAAGCGCGCCATACCATGGCACTGGCCGCCTTCGTCGCGTGGGTCGGTCTCGGCGCCGACGGCTTGTCATCGGCGAATTACGGACCCGAGGAGGCCTTCCTCGCCCTCGGCGAGCATACCCATCTCGCCCTTTATCTCGCCGTCGCCACCGCGATCACGGTGTTCCTGATCTCGCTCGCCTATAATCAGGTGATCGCCTTGTTCCCGACAGGTGGCGGCGGCTACAAGGTCGCCACGACGCTGATCGGCCCCTATGCCGGACTGATCTCGGGCTCCGCCCTGATCGTCGACTATGCCCTGACCATCGCGATCTCGATCGCCAGCGGCGTCGACGCGATGTTCAGCCTGCTGCCGCTCGGCCTGCAACCGTTCAAGCTCGAAGTCGAGGTGGTCATCACCCTGGCGCTGATGACGCTGAACCTGCGCGGGGTAAAGGAGCCGCTGCAGCTGCTGATCCCGATCTTCCTGGGCTTCGTGATCAGCCATAGCGCGCTGATCATCTACGGGATCGCGACCCATGCGCGGGCGATCCCCGACCTGGTGCCGACGACGCTGATCCAGACGCGCAGCTTCGCCGCCGAGATCGGCTGGTTCGGCGTCATCTCGCTGCTGCTGCGTGCCTATTCGCTGGGCGGCGGTACCTATACCGGCATCGAGGCGGTATCCAACAACGTCAACATCCTGAAGGAACCTCGGGTCAGAACCGGCAAATGGACCATGGTGATGATGGCGCTGTCGCTGTCCTTCATGGCCGGCGGACTCATCATCCTCTACCTGCTATGGGGTGCCGTCGCACAGCCGGGCCAGACCTTGAACGCCGTCGTCTTCAGCAAGATCCTGGGGCAGATCGCCGGCGAGGGATCGCGCCTGGCACAGGTGGCCCTGCTGATCGTGCTGGTCTTGGCCGCGGGCATTCTGTTCGTCGCCGCGAATACCGGCTTCCTCGGTGGGCCGGCGGTGCTGGCAAACATGGCGGTGGACCGCTGGGTTCCGCACCAATTCAGTCAATTATCGAACCGGCTGGTAACGCAGAACGGCGTCATTCTGATGGCGGCGGCGGCCATCGGCACGCTGCTCATCACCCAGGGCGAGGTCTCCATCCTGGTGGTGCTGTACAGCATCAACGTCTTCGTCACCTTCACCTTCTGTCTGTTCGGGCTCTGCGTCTATTGGTGGAGCCAGCGCAAGCGGGAGCCGAACTGGATCAGCCGGCTCGCCTTCGCCGGCATCGCCTGTCTGGTGACCGGCTCGATTCTGCTGGTGACCTTGTTCGAAAAATTCGGCGAGGGCGGTTGGCTGACCGTGGTGGTGACCAGCGGCGTCATCGCGCTCGGCGTCATGATCCGCAGACACTACAATTACACCGCCCGCGAATTGGCCAAGGTGGATGCGTTGTTCGCGACCGCGGTGCCGCCGGTCAGCCATGCTCCCCAGCCGGTATGCGACCGCGCGCAACCGACCGCGGTCTTCATGATCGGCCGCTCGCTGGGCGCCGGCATGCATACCCTGCTGTCGTTGCGACGGCTGTTTCCGACCCAGTTCAAGAATTTCGTGTTTCTCAGCGTCGGCGAGGTCGACTCCGAAAGCTTCCGCGGCGAGGAACGGCTGGAGGAACTACAGACCGAGGTCGCCGCCACGATCGACCATTTCGTCGCCTATTGCCATCAGCGCGGGCTGCCGACGGCGACGTATCAGGGGTTCGGCCCCGACATCATTTTCGAGATCGGCAAGCTGGTCGATCACGTGATCGCCGACTTCCCGAACTGCGTGTTCTTCTCGTCGAAGCTGATTTTCAACGACGAAAACTGGCTGATCAGGCAACTGCATAACGGCACCGCCCTCACCATCCAGCAACGGCTACACAAGCGCGGGATTCCGATGGTAATCCTGCCGATGAATCTGTAGCCCGCCGGCACCCGCCCTATGGCTACGCAGACGATCTCCGCCACCAGCCCTGGGGTAAGCGGCGCTTGCATTTCCGCGCGGAATCAAGCTTGCTTTAGCGAGCCATAAAAAAACGTCGGGCAGCGCCACGGAAAGCTGTCGACAGACAATTTCACAGAGGAAACGCCATGACGGCTTACGTACCTTCGGCTCGCGGGCCCCACGACAGCGCGGTTCAAGACCTGCCGCGCGATACCCGGATGATCATCTTCGCATCGTCCCTCGGCACCGTGTTCGAATGGTACGATTTTTACCTCTACGGCTCGCTCGCGGCGAACATCTCCCGGCAATTCTTCTCCGGCGTCGATCCGACCGCGGGCTTCATCTTCACCTTGCTGGCTTTCGCCGCGGGGTTCGCCGTCAGGCCGTTCGGCGCGCTGGTATTCGGCCGGTTGGGCGATTTGGTCGGCCGCAAATACACCTTCCTTGTGACCATCCTGATCATGGGTATCGCGACATCGGCGGTCGGTGTCTTGCCGAGCTATGCCAGCGTCGGTATCACGGCGCCGATCATCCTGATCGCGTTGCGGCTGTTGCAGGGTTTGGCGCTCGGCGGCGAGTACGGCGGTGCCGCGACCTATGTCGCGGAGCATGCGCCACCCGGCAAGCGCGGCTTCTATACCTCCTGGATTCAGACGACGGCGACCCTGGGCCTCTTCCTGTCGCTCTTGGTCATCCTCGGCATCCGTGCGGTGCTCAGTCCCGCGGATTTCGACGCTTGGGGCTGGCGCATTCCGTTCCTGGTTTCGATCATCCTCCTCGCCGTATCGGTTTGGATCCGCCTGAAGCTGAACGAATCGCCGGTCTTCGCGAAGATGAAGGCCGAGGGTGGCGGATCGAAGGCACCTTTGACGGATGCTTTCGGCCGCTGGAGCAATCTCAAGGTCGTGATTCTGGCGCTGCTCGGACTGACGATGGGTCAAGCGGTGGTTTGGTATTCGGGGCAGTTCTATACGCTGTTCTTCCTCACCCAGACGCTCAAGGTCGACGCCCAGCCGGCCAATCTGATGATCGCGGCCTCGTTGTTGCTGGCAACGCCGTTCTTCGTCATCTTCGGCGCCCTGTCGGATCGGATCGGTCGCAAACCGATCATCATGCTGGGCCTGCTGCTCGCCGCGATCACCTATTTCCCGATCTTCAAGGCGATCACCCACTACACCAACCCGGCGCTCGAAGCGGCGCAGGCGGCATCGCCGGTCGTCGTCGTCGCCGATCCCGGCGAATGCGCGCTGCAGTTCAACCCGGTCGGCACATCGAAGTTCACCAGCACCTGCGACGTGGTGAAAAGCGCATTGGTCCGCCGCGGCGTTCCGTACGTCAACGAAGTTGCACCAGCCGGTACCGTGGCTCAGATGAAGGTCGGCAGCACGGTATTGCCCGCCTATAACGCCGCGGCACCGGACGCGGCGGCCAAAGTCCCGGTCTTCGAGAAATCGGTGACCGACGCGCTCACCGCCGCGGGATATCCGTTGAAGGCCGATCCGGCGCAGATCAACTACGTCATGGTCACGCTGTTGCTGTGGATCCTGGTGATCTATGTGACCATGGTCTATGGCCCGATCGCGGCGATGCTGGTCGAGATGTTCCCGACCCGGATCCGCTACACCTCCATGTCGCTGCCCTACCACATCGGCAATGGCTGGTTCGGCGGTTTCCTGCCGGCGACCGTCGTCGCCATCACCGCCGAAACGGGCAACATCTATGGCGGGCTGTGGTATCCGATCGTCGTCGCCACGGTAACCCTGATCATCGGCTTGGCCTTCGTGCCGGAAACCAAGGATCGACCGCTCGAAGACTAGAGACAGAACACAGGCAAACAAAGACGCGCCGGGGGCGACAAGCCACCCGGCGCGTTTCGTTTCAAGGCCTTGGTTGGCGGTTTAGGCCCGGTCGGTTTTGGGCTCGGTCGGCTTTAGGCCTTGGCGGTTTCTGCCTCATGCGTCTTCAGCACGGCGTCGGTCTGTACATCGATCTCGACCAAGCGGACGTTATAGGCCCAGAGCTCGGCGACGTGATGCAGCACGGCCTGGCAGGTTTTGTCGTCCAGCAGAATACCATCATAGACCGTGTGCTTCAGCACCAGGGTCCGGTCACCCGCCAGATCGACATCCATGACCTGGATATCCGGTTCGCGTCGAGACAGATCATAGCTCTTGGCCAGGGACGAGCGAACCTCGCGGTAGCCGACCTCGTCATGGATCGCATCGATCGTCATGGTCGGCGCCGCCGCGTCGTCGGTCACCTTGAACAGCCTGAATTTGCGGATGAGATGCGGGCTGAGGAACTGCAGGATGAAACTTTCATCCCGATAATTCGCCCAGGCATGACGCAGGGTGCCGTAGGGGTCGTCATTGCCGGCGATCTCCGGGAACCAGGCGCGGTCCTCGGCGGTCGGCTTGGTGCAGATGCGCTTGATGTCCTGCATCATCGCGAAGCCCAGCGCATAGGGATTGATCCCGTTATAGCGCGGATCGTCGTATTCCGGCTGGAACACCACCGAGGTGTGCGAATGCAGGAATTCCATCATCACGCCGTCGGTCAATTTGCCGAGCTCGTGCAGCCGGTTCATGATCTCGTAATGGACGAAGGTGGCGCAGCCCTCGTTGCACACCTTGGTCTGCTTCTGCGGGTAGTAGTATTGGGCGATGTTCCGCACGATGCGGATCAGCTCCCGCTCCCACCCTTCGAGCTTCGGAGCGTTCTTCTCGATGAAGTAGAGCAGGTTTTCCTCGGGCAGGCCGAGCTTGCTGCGGCCATGGGCGTTGAGCCGTTCGATCGCGGCACCATCCAAGCCCTTATAGGCGTCCGCGGTCGGCACCGTTCGCCATAGATCGTTGAACGTGGCCTCGGCATGCTTGGCCCGCTCCTGCTCGCGGCGCCGCTCGTCCTCGAGGTTGAGACGCGGCCGTCGGGCATAGCGGTTGACGCTTTGATCCATCAGCGCATGGGCGGCATCCAGCACATGCTCGACCTTGGCGATGCCATAGCGTTCCTCGCACTTGGCGACGTAATCCCGGGCGAAGGCCAGATAGTCGAGAATGCCGCCCGCATCGGTCCATTGCAGGAACAGATAGTTGTTCTTGAAGAAGTGGTTATGACCGAACGCCGCATGCGCGATGACCAACGTCTGCATGGTCATGGAATTCTCTTCCATGATGTAACAGATGCAGGGGTTGGAATTGATGACGATCTCGTAGGCGAGCCCCTGATAGCCCTTGCGGTAGAGCATCTCCTGAACCGCGAACCGTTTGCCGAAGCTCCAATGCCGGTACATCAGCGGCAGCCCGACGGAGGCATAGGCGTCGAGCATCTGTTCGGATGTGATGACCTCGATCTGAATCGGATAGACGTCGAGACCCATCTCGCCGATCGCGATCTCGGCGATGGCGTCGTTCGCCCGCTTCAACAGGTCGAAATCCCATTCGGAGCCGGTGAAAAGCGCGTCCGGCCACGCAGTCTCGGCCAAACCGGTGTCGATTTCCGTGGGTGAGGCGTCCATCGTCAACTCTCCGCCCGACCGCGCGCGAACAGGTCATGAAACACAGGGAAAATATGCGACGGATCACCGACGCGGCGCATCGCGAAATTCGGATGACGGTCGGCCACCTCGCTATAGGAACGCCATAGATCGCTGCGTTCCAGCCGCCGGTCGCTCAAGGCGTCGGTGTTCTCGCCGACCTCGATATAGGCGAAATGCTGGCAGATCGGCAGGATCTCCTGGTCCAGCAGCTGGATGCACCGGCCGCTATCCGCGCCGAAATTGTCGCCGTCGGAGGCCTGCGCGCTATAGATGTTCCAGGCATCCAGCGGGTAACGCTCGCGGATGATCCGGCGCATCTCGGCGAGGGCTGTCGACACGACGGTGCCGCCCGTCTCGCGGCTGTAGAAGAACGTCTCCTCGTCGACTTCCTGAGCGGTCGAGGTGTGCCGGATGAACACGATGTCCACGGTCTTGTAGCGCCGCGCCAGGAAGATGTGCAGCAGCATGAAGAACCGCTTGGCAAGGTCCTTCATCCGTTCGGTCATCGAGCCGGACACGTCCATCAGGCAGAACATCACCGCCTGGATATGCGGCTTCGGCACCCGTTCGAACCGGTTGTAGCGAACGTCGATCGGGTCGAAATACGGGATCGCCCGAACCCGGCGGCTGAGCGCGTCGAGCCGCGCCTTGGCGGCGAGGAATGCTACTTCCGGCCCGTTCAGCCGCAATTCCTCAACCTCGAGCTCCAGCGCTTCGACATCGGCATGCTTCGGCCGGCCGAGCGAGATGCGCCGCGCCATGCTGTTGCGCATGGTGCGCACCAGATTGAGGTTCGCGGGATTGCCGGTCGCGGTATATCCGGCGCGGCTGAGTTCCGGCGTCGAGGCCTCGCTGAGTTTTTTCTTCACCAGATCCGGCAACTCCAGATCTTCGAAGAACATGTCGAGGAACTCTTCGCGGGACAGGGTGAATTCGAAGCCGTCCTCGCCCTCCCCGTCATCGGCCGGATCCGTCCCCCGGCCACCACCACCCGGCGGCGGCCGCTGGATCTCGTCGCCGACGATGTGTTCCTTATTGCCCGGCACCACATGGTGACGCCGGCCGCCCTTGGACGACGATCGGAAACTCGGCTCGGTGATGCCGCCGGTCGGGATCGACACCTTCTCGCCATTGGCGACATCGGTCACCTTGCGCTTGCGCAAGGCCTCCAGAACGGCCCCCTTGACCTCCGACCGCGCGCGTTCGATGAAGCGGCGGCGGTTGCCGAGACTCTTGCCCTTGGGATTCGGACGGCGATCGACGATGTTCATCTCGTATCCGGTATTCCTAACCTCGCCTGCCCGGCCCCGCCATGCGATGACCGACAGGCATAACTGATAAGATGGTCCGCCTCAGAGGGTTCGTGAACGGTTAATAAGCTTCAACCCGCTTTGTTTACCCGCATGTACCATTCGACCAGCCGGCGGACCTGCCGCTCGGTATAGCCGCGCGACACCATGCGATCGAGGAACTGCATGTGCTTCTTGTCGGTCTCGCTATCCTTCTTGGAGCCAAAGCTGATGACCGGCAGCAGGTCTTCGACCTGGCTGAACATCCGCTTCTCGATGACCTCGCGCAGTTTCTCATAGGACGTCCATGACGGGTTGCGCCCGGAATTGGCGGCCCGCGCCCGCAGCGAGAATTTGACGACCTCGTTGCGGAAATCCTTGGGATTGGCGATGCCCGCCGGTTTTTCGATCTTCGACAGCTCCTGGTTCAGCAGCTCCCGATTCATCAGCTGGCCGGTATCCTGATCCTTGTAGTCCTGATCCTCGATCCAGGCATCGGCATAGGCGACATAGCGGTCGAACAGGTTCTGGCCGTAATCGGTGTAGGATTCCAGATAGGCCTTCTGGATCTCATGGCCGATGAACTCGCCGTATCGGGGCGCCAGATCGCTCTTGATGAAGTTCAGCAGCTTTTTCTCGGTATCCTCCGGGAACTGCTCCCGCCGGATCGACTGCTCCAGCACATACATGAGATGCACCGGGTCGGCCGCGACCTCGTGATTGTCGAAGTTGAAGGTATTCGACAGCACCTTGAAGGCGAACCGGGTGGAGATACCATCCATCCCCTCGTCGACGCCGGCGGAATCGCGGTACTCCTGCACCGATTTGGCACGGGGATCGCTGTCCTTCAGGCTCTCGCCGTCATAGGCGCGCATCTTGGAGTAGGTATTGGAATTCTCGTGCGTCTTGAGGCGTGACAGCACGCTGAATTTCGCCAACATGTCGAGCGTCCCCGGTGCGCAGGGTGCGGCTGCGAGCTCGCTCGACTGCATCAGCTTTTCGTAGATCTTTTCCTCTTCCAAGGCGCGAAGGCAATACGGCACCTTCACGACCGAGATGCGGTCGATGAACGCCTCGTTGTTCCGGTTGTTCTTGAAGGTCTGCCACTCCGCCTCGTTGGAATGGGCGAGGATGATGCCAAGGAAGGGCAATGCGCCGATATTCTCGGTACCGATGTAGTTGCCTTCCTGGGTGGCAGTCAGCAGCGGATGCAGCATCTTGATGGGCGCCTTGAACATCTCGACGAATTCGAGAATGCCCTGGGTCGTCCGGTTGAGACCGCCCGAGTAGGAATAGACGTCGGCGTCGTTCTGGCTGAGGAATTCGAGCTTCCGGATATCCACCTTGCCAACCAGACTCGAAATGTCCTGGTTGTTTTCGTCACCGGGCTCGGTCTTCGCGATACCGATCTGGCGCAGCCGGGACGGCATCAGCCGGACGACGGAAAACCGTGACACGTCGCCTTCGAATTCATCCAGCCGCTTGATCGCCCAGGGAGACATCAGGCCCGTCAGGCGGCGCTGCGGAATGCCGAACTTATCCTCGAACTCCTTGCCCATCACCTCGGGGTTGAACAGACCGAGCGGTGATTCGAACAGCGGGCTGATTTCCTTGCCGGCTTTCAGCACATAGATCGGGTACTTCTCCATCAGGGCCTTGATGCGCTCGGCCAGCGAGGATTTGCCGCCGCCGACCGGCCCCAGCAAGTAGAGGACCTGCTTGCGCTCCTCCAGCCCCTGTGCCGCATGTCTGAAGAAGCCGACGATCCGTTCGATCGTCTCCTCCATGCCGAAGAAATCTTCGAAGGCCGGGTAGACCTTGATGGTCCGGTTCATGAAGATGCGGCCCAGCCGCTGATCCATGCTGGTATCGACGACGGTCGCCTCGCCGATCGCTTTCAGCAGCCGCTCGGCGGCGCTCGCATACATCATCGGATCGTCGGCGCAGCCCCGGAGGTAGTCCTCCAGGGACATCTGCACCTCTTTCTGGCTCTCGTAAAACCGGGAAAACGGACTGAAGAGGCTATCAAGAGACGACATGAGCTACTCCGTGTCGAACCATAGAGAGTGTACGCCTAAATTGTCCGGCTCGGGTGTTCCGATACCGAACCACCAGCAATTATGCCGCGCCATGCGGCCTCTCCGATTGCGTCGCGCCCTCTACGGCGCGCACCGCGACCGAGACTCGGTAGAGCTTGTGTGCCGACTGCGTCAATTCGCGGGCGCCCTACCAAGCCGCATTCCCGTCGACCAGTCCCGCACCACACCATATGCAGATGGTCAGCCTGATGTGGTTAACAATCTCTTTCATCGGGTAGCGGGATCAAGAGTGATGTCGATATCGGCATGCCGAAGCCGATGACCGAAGCCCGCGATGGCGGTCGGCGCGCCCAGTCGATCGTCTCGCCGCGACCATCTACGCTTGACCAGTATCGTCGCTCCCCTGAACGTGCCGGATGGGTACCACCTTCATTGGTCGGCCAAGCTGCAAGACCGAGGCCATGACGAGCGGCGATGAGCCCGATCCCAAGTTTACCCCAATTCGCCGAGCGACAAGGCGGCGTTGATCAGCGCCACATGCGAAAAAGCCTGCGGGAAATTGCCGACCTGCCGTTTGGCCTGAGGCGAATATTCCTCCGCCAGCAAGCCCAGATCGTTGGCGAGAGCCACCAGTTTGTCGAATAGGTCGACGGCTTCGTCGCGGCGACCGATCGCTGCCAGATCCTCGACCAGCCAGAAACTGCACGCCAAAAACACGCCTTCGCCCGGCGGCAGCCCATCGACACCGGTTTCCGTGGCGTACCGCATGATCAACCCGCCGGCCGTCAGCTCGCGCTGGATCGCGGCGATGGTGGATACGACGCGCGGGTCATCGGCGGGCAGAAAGCCGGTCATCGGCAACAGCAGCAACGAGGCATCGAGCGCGTCGCTCTCATAGGATTGCACGAAACTTTGCCTCGTCTCGGACCAGCCGCGCGCCAAAATGTCGTCGCGGATCTCCGCCCTAATTTTTCGCCAATGATCGACCGGGCCGCTGAAGCCAAAGCGTTCCACCGCATCGATCGCCCGATCGAAACCCACCCAGCACATCACCTTCGAATAGGTGAAATGGCGCAGCGGCCCGCGAATCTCCCACATGCCCGCATCCGGTGAACGCCAGATCCGTTCGACGAACTTCAGCAGCACCTTTTGCAAGCGCCAGGTATCGTCCCGGCGATGCCCCTCGATCTCGTGACCGAGATGCAGCGCCGAGATGACCTCGCCATAGACATCGAGTTGCACCTGCTCGTACGCGCCATTGCCGATCCGCACGGGCTTGGAGTCCTCATAGCCGCTCAGCCAGGGCAGCTCCAACTCGGTCAGGCGCCGCTCGCCGGCCAGCCCGTACATGATCTGCAGCTGCTGCGGCTGCCCGGCGGCGGAGCGCAGCAACCAACTCCGCCAGGCCCGCCCTTCGTCATGAAAGCCGGAGCGGATCAACGCCCAGAGCGTCAGCGTCGCATCCCGCAGCCAGCAGTAGCGGTAATCCCAGTTGCGCACGCCGCCGATCGCTTCGGGCAGCGAGGAGGTCGCCGCGGCGGCGATCCCGCCGGTCGGGCTATAGGTCAGCGCCTTCAAGGTGATCAGCGAACGCATGACGATGTCCCGATAGGGGCCGCCGATGGTCGCCTGCGCGCACCACTTCCGCCACCAGGCTTCGGTCTCCCCTAACAGGGCCGCCGGATCGGCGGGCGGCGGCGCCGTCAGATGGGACGGATGCCAGGTCAGACTGAACGGCATGGTTTCACCAGCGGCCACGGTGAACCGGCCCTCGGTTTCGAAATTCCGGCCATGCAGCGCGACCGACGACCACAACACGACCGCGTCCGGCCCCGCCACCGCGGTGAAGCCGTGGTGGTTCAGCCGGCGCACCCAAGGCACCACCCGGCCATAATCGAAGCGCAGGGTGATCCGGGTCTCGAAGTCGACCGTGCCCGCGAGGCCGACGACCAGCCGGACGAGATCGGCGCGCCGATGATCCGCGCCCAGATGATTTTCGCCGGGGTGATTTTCGCCGGATAGTTTAGCAGGCGATGGATCGGCTGGGGGCGGCATGAAATCGATGAGCAACGCCCGCCCGGTGTCGGTCTCGATCTCGGTTTCCAGAATAAGCGTGTCCGGGCGATAGCGGCGCACGGAACGGCGCACCTGACCGACCGGGGCGATGATCCAGCGGCCATTCTGCGAGTCGCCCAGCAAGGCCGCGAACAAGGCGGGACTATCGAGACGCGGCAGGCACAGCCAATCGATCGAGCCGTCGCGCGCGACCAGCGCCGCGGTCAGCGTGTCGCCGATCAGCCCGTAATCCTCGATCCGCATCGCCATGCGCCACCCTCTCGATGCCTCCGCCGCCGCAGTGCGGCGCCGCTGACAAACAGCATGAGGTGCAACCGGTTCCGCGGTCCGGTTGCAATACGCCCTCTGTGGAACGCGAATTGCGTCGACGCCACGGCATCAACAAGGATTTTGCCGCATGACCTACGCCGTCCCGGCCCGTCGCGCCTCGCGTTTCACGACCGCGGTCGCCGCCAATATCGGCTGCGCCTTCGAATGGTACGATCTGGTGTTGTACGCCAGCTTCGCGGTGACGCTGTCCAAGCAGTTTTTCCGGACGGCGAACCCGTCGACCTCGGTCCTGCTCAGCCTCGGCACCTTCGCGATCGCCTGGCTGGTGCGACCGCTCGGCGCCATCGTGATCGGTGCCTATTCCGACCGAGCCGGCCGCAAGCCGGGCCTGATCCTGTCGGCGGGCTTGATGATGGTCGGCACGCTCATCACCGCGGTCCTGCCGAATTATGATGCGATCGGCATCGCCGCACCCATCCTGCTGGTCGTCGCCCGCATGATCCAGGGCTTCTCCGCCGGCGGCGAGTTCGGCAGCGCCACCGCCTTGCTGGCCGAGCAGGACAAGACGCGCCGCGGCTTCTATGCCAGCCTGCAATGGGCGGCGTCGGGCTTCGCGGTCTTCATGGCGTCGATGTTCGCCTATGTCATCAACAGCAGCCTGGCGCCGGCGGAGGTCGAGAGCTGGGGCTGGCGCATCCCGTTCCTGTTCGGCCTGCTGATCGGCCCCGTCGCCTACTACATCCGCACCCGGTTGGACGAACCGGAGGAATTCCTGACCGCCGGGCACAGCGACGCGCCGCTCAGCGAGATCGTCGCCGAAGACAAGCTGCGGGTGCTTGCCGGCGCCGGCATCGTGGCGGCGGGTGCCGCCGGCAGCTTCATGAACAATTACATGCCGACCTACGCCATCACCAAGATGGGCCTGCCGGCATCGACCGCGCTGATCGGTTCGATCGTCGGTGGCGTCATCAACACCCTGCTGCCGCCCCTGTTCGGCCATCTCTCGGACGTCTATGGCCGCATCCGCATCATGGGGACCTTCGGCGTGCTGGGCCTGCTGATGATCTACCCGGCCTTCCTGTGGCTGGTCGCGAGCCCCCGGGTGGAGACCCTGGTGACCATCCAGGCCTTGCTGGCCCTCGTCTTCTACTGCGGCTATTACTCGACCGTGCCGGCGGCCCTGTCCGAGCTCTTTCCGATCCGCCGACGGACGACCGGCATTTCCATCGCCTATGTGCTGGCACAGCTGGTGTTCGGCGGGGTCACGCCGCTGGTAATCGTCTGGATCATCGACGTCACCGGCAATCCGAGCAGCCCCGGCCTCTACCTCACCGCCGTCGCCGCCCTGAGCCTGCTTTGCCTGATCGCCTGCCGGCGGTTCGGCGTGCGGTAATTTAGCGGGCCGACCAGACGTCCCGGAACGCGGCGATCGCCTGCGCCACATCGGCGGGCGCGATATGCCGGTGGGTGACGCAGCGCAGCCGCCAAGTGTCCCAGGCGCCGGTGACGATCCCGCGTTCGCGCAGCTGCGCGGCCCAATCGGCCGCGGGCCGGCCGCTCGCCCGGGTGTCGACCTGCACGATATTGGTCTCGACCATCGACGGGTCGACCAGCGACGGGTCGATCTGGGCGAGCCCCGCCGCCAGGTGCCGGGCGGTCGCGTGATCCTCGGCCAGGCGGGGCATCATCTCGGTCAGCGCCACGATGCCCGCCGCCGCCAGCCCGCCGGCCTGGCGCAAATTGCCACCGACCATGCGGCGGAACGCGCGCGCGCGGTTGATGAACGCCGCCGAGCCGACCAGCACGCTGCCGACCGGCGCGCTCAGCCCCTTGCTGAGGCAGACGCTGACGCTATCGACGGTCGCCACGATCTCGGCGGGGGCCACCGCCAGCGCGGTCGAGGCGTTGAACAGGCGTGCACCGTCCAGATGGCTCGGCACGCCGTGCCGCAGGGCAACCTCCCGCACCGCCCGCATATGCGATAGGGGCAGTACCGCACCGCCGGCGTTGTTATGCGTCGTCTCCAACCAGACCAAAGCCGTGGCGAGCTTGTCCGGCGCGAAATCGGCGCGGATCGCGGCACCCAGCGCCTCGATATCGACGGCGCCGCGATGGTCGGGCAGCACGCGAGGGAACAACCCGGCGATGAGCGACACGCCACCCAGCTCCGAGCGCAGCAGATGGGCCCCTTGATCGACCAAGACCTCCCCGCCGCGTCTGCCATGCGCCAGCAGGGCGACGAGGTTGCCCATGGTGCCGCTGACCACGAACAACCCGGCTTCCTTGCCGAGCAGCTCGGCGGTCATCGCCTCCAACTCGCGGACCGTCGGATCGCCGTCCCGCGAATCATCGCCCTGCGACGCGTCATGCTGCGCCCGCAGCATCGCGTCGGTCGGTTTGGTGAGTGTATCGCTTCGAAAATCGATCATCACGAGACCTTGGGCTGTATCATGGCGGGATCCTCCATCGCGCTATCGGCCATCGCGCTATCGGCCATCACGCTATCGGACAGGGCCGTGAAGCGCTCGGCGACCGCGACGGCCACGGTATTGCCGAACACGTTCACCGCCGTCCGCCCCATATCCATGAAGGCATCGACGCCGGCGATCAAGGCCAGCGCCTCGACCGGCAGGCCGATCGCCGTCAGCACCAGGGCGATGGTAACGAGACCGCCGGACGGGATATTCGCCGCCCCCTTGTTGGCGATGATGATGGTGACGAGGATCGTCAGCATCAGCGACCAGGTGAGGTCGATGCCATAAGCCTCGGCCAGGAACGCCACCGCCAGCGACTGGTAGAGTAGCGCGCCGTCCTGGTTAAAGCTGTAGCCCAGCGGCAGGACGACCGAGACGATACGGCTGGGAGCGCCGCTCGCCTCCAGCAGTTCGATATGCAGCGGTAAGGTCACTTCGGACGACCGCGTGCTGAAGGCCAACAGAAGCGGTTCCAGGATGATCCTGGTCACCGTGATCGGATTCCGGCCGAGCAGCAGCAAGATGACCCAGAACACCGCCATCAGGATGAACAACCCGAGATAGAGCAC
Source organism: Allostellaceae bacterium (assembly GCA_035555315.1). Lineage (GTDB taxonomy): Bacteria > Pseudomonadota > Alphaproteobacteria > ATCC43930 > CGMCC-115725 > DATMGU01. The sequence continues at coordinate 104,131 of DATMGU010000047.1, read as the reverse complement.
GGCGATCAACTTCAGCAACGCCATCACGGTGGTCATGCCCTGGGTCGCAAACAGCCATGCCATCAGGCCGATGATCGCGAGCGGTGACAAGGCGACGATCCAGTTGGTCATCCGGAACACCGCGTCGAGGCAGCCTTCGAGCACCGCCACGACCGGCTTGCCCCGCGCGCCCGATCGGGCCAAGGCGGCGCCGAAGATCACCGCGAAGATCAGCGTCGGCAGCACCTTCTGCTCGGCCATGGCGCTGACGATGTTCGACGGGATCATGTCGAGGAAGAATTTCGACCAGTCGATCGACGAGGCGAGGCCCTTTGGCATCACCCCGGTCGGTGAGAGCCGCGCCCCGGCACCCGGATGGAAGATGCCGTTCAGCACCAGCGAGATGACGATCGAGAACACGCTGATCAGCGTGAAATACACGGCGCAGATCAGCGCCAGGCGGCCCAGATCGCGCATCTCCGTACCCATCCGGTAGATGCCGAGTGTCACCGAGGTGAAGACGATCGGGATGACGATCATTCGGATCGCCGCGATGAAGGCGAGGCCGACCGGCCGGAGATCGGCGCCGAAATCCGGCAAGGTCAGGCCAATCGCGAGGCCGATGAGCATGCCGAGCAGCATTTGCAGCGGCAGCGGCATGCGGAGGATGCGCTTCAAGGGGCTGGCGATGATCGGCGTCCCTTCTATGGGCGACAAGGGCTGCGGGCGATAAGGGCTGCGCGGCAGCCAGAGGACCGGAAACCGCAAACACCATGCCAGCGCTCGATTTCCAGCGGTGCGACGAAGCCTAAGCCTCATCGACCAAGAGTTGGAACAAGGATGCTAGTGTTACGTCGCAGTGATTATGACTCTTTGAGCGACCGCTCGTCGCGTCGAGACGGCCAGTCATCCGTGGGGTGGGCCAACCCGTCAAATTCACTGCGCGCAACACTAGTCGGCGGCGGCGGTCTGCCGAACCGAGATCGCATCCATCCAATATCTGAGCACAACATAGCGCTGAGCCTGAGGATCGAAGGGCAAATAGTTCTTTCCCTCCATGAGCCAGTCCCCTCCCGCCCGAAGCACCTCGGACGCATGGGCGTAGGGCTGAAACTCGGAGAGAATCCGATTCCATTCCGATATTAATTCAGTGACCTCCCCGTACCAGGCGTTATCGATTGCGTTTAGCTTATCTTGAGTATGACGGATGGCATTGGACCGTCCTACGTCATCGACGCATTCGAGCGCGTATCCGACGATGGCGTAGTCAAGTTCTGAATAGCCGATGGCGGTTGGATGCGCGTGAACGTCGCCTTGGCCAAAACGCCAACCTACCCAGCGCTCGTGAGCGAGCTTCCATAAGAGCCTGCGTCGGTCGAGCTGGGCTTCGACACGAAACATCCGAAGGCCCTCGGCTAGAGCTTGGCGTCCCTCGCTCGCCTGTCCCATCAGTTCCACGGATTCTACGAAAGCGGCGACGGCCAAATCATCCACGACGGCCAACGCGGAGCCGAGAGAGGGTTGCATTGCCTGGATGGGATAGCGATTGAACACACGCATCCAGGCTTTCCAGCGGGCGGCGTCACTGGCGACTTTGACTAGGAGATCGGTCAGCGGTTGCCGGCCCGCTTCGTCCATGGGGCAGGTCAGTGGGCTGCGGTGTGACAGTGCGCGGTGGGCCGCAGCAAACTCCACGTAGGGGTTGTCGGTGGCGTTACCGATGGCGAGGGCCTGTACCGGGGCAAGAGCGTGGGCAACGCCCATGGCGCAGACGATCTGGCGAAAGCCGGCGATGGCTTTGAGCAAACGGTCGGGCGCAAATCGGTTCAGGCCCTGGACGCTTTCGACGATCAGAAAACTGGGGGAAAAGCCGTGCTCAATCAATCGCCAGCCGTCCGCGATGCCCACCCAATCAGCGTTGCGATCCGCTTCTTGGAATTTCGCGACGGCCTCTTGTTCCCAGATGGGTGGGGCTAAACCCCGTGTTGTGAAGGTGCTGCTCGATCCGGCAATCACCCGTTCGAGCGCTGCCAGAAAATCGGTGTTGAGCTGAATGTGGTCGGGAAGCGCTGACCAAAAGTTGCCGCCCATTTCGACGGAGCGGATGGCGACAAGCAGGGCGACAAACTTCTTGCGTTGGAGGTCATCGGCGTCGGCCCAATTCGCGACTTCACGACTGAGCCAGCGGAGGAGCGCGACGAGCCTATCGAAGTTGTCCGCAGTGGGAGCTTTATCGGTCGCTCTCACGAAATTGAGGAAATCGAACTCGGCGCTGAAGGCTCCAAATATCTCATCGCCAAGGTCATGATCGGCGATGACCGTCAGGGGCTCGTCATGCGTGGCTACCGCGAGAAGCAAGGCCTGCGGCGCTATCTCTTCGCCTGGCCGCGCAGCTTTCGTCATGGCTCGGGCGAACACCGCTGCTCCCCCGCTCATGGCTTCCTCCAAATGAGGTGTTTAGGTGCGCCCAGCCGTTCCCAGAGATCGACGAACGCATCCATGACGAGCTGGCCGTTGTCGACTTGCTGCAAAATATGGTGGGCCTTGCCGACGCCGTTCACCGAGGTCCCGAGCGACCAGACGAAGGCGCGTTGCTCGAAGCCGGGGAAAATCAGGAATCTGTCGTGAAACTCAAAGCCGCCCGCCCCGCGGCTTGCCCGGAACTCCAAACGCAAGCCGCGCCAATTGCTTTGTGTATTTTCGAAATCCCCCCGGATTGCCGCTGCGGTCGTTTTGTGAGGAACGGTCAGTGCCCGAAGATCGGCCCCCTGATAAGGGCAGTAGAAAAGCGTTTCCAGCACATCGCGTGCGTTGAGATAAGGGTCCCAGAGCCAGGCGCCCTCCCTGCCATATTGAGTGATAAGCAAGCGGAGGTCGCTCAACGCCTTTTGGCGGCTGCCGTTCTTTTCGCCAGGCTTGGGCCGGTACTGAACGAACCGGCGCTGCTCGGAGAGCCGGCGAGCTTCCTCCTCGTACATGCGCTTGGCGGTCCAACCGCCGTTGTCATCCGGATCAAGATTGCCGATGAGATTTTGCGTGGAATGGGCGATCAGCCCAACGCGCCGTTCCTCGGCGGAACCGTCAGCCAGCTTAATTTCGAATACTCTGGGCTCAGGATCGGCCACCTGCATATTCATGACGACGGTATTGATCACCGCGCCCGTCCCTGTGGCTGCGAGGAGCACTTTGCGCTCCTCGTCCCAAATGAAGCCGTTGTGGACGCCATGCCCGGCGCGCATCGGTAGCTTGGCCATGGGCTCCTGCATTGGCGCCCACTGATAGCCGCCGAGCACACCGTCATAGTCCAAGGCACAAGTCGCGTTCAGAGGCCTTGGCGTGGCTTGGGGATGCCAGGCGAATTCGACATCGAACTCGCCGTTCCGAAGATGGTGGAACTTGGCCGTAATGACGGTGATGGGAAGCTGGACCACGAGATTCCCTAGCCGGTCGGACACCGACGCTAACCGAAGCGGAACATATTTTCCGATTTCTTCCGACAACGCTTGCAGCCGGCGCGGATCGTCGAACAGCGGCTTAAGCGCGGCCTTCTCGCGATTCGTCCATTCGAAGACATGTGAGCCGCCCCAAAAATTGTTTTTGAGAAGCCGATTTAAAGCGACAGGCAGCGGTGCATTGTCTGGCGGCACGAACTGCGACCACATCGGGACGAGTTCACCGGTCGATAGCGTTTCGCCGGCCATCTGCCAGCCCTGCCCCTCCTGGAGAGTTGTGAGGGCTGCGATCAGTTCACCGATTGGCTGTCGGTATCGGCGCATGCCGAAGGTCCAGCCTTTGAGGGACTTGATCTTGATGGGTTTGGGATTGAGGCGTTCTGGCGCTTGAGACCCGTCGTTGGGTCGCTCTTCCGCCACGAGGATGGTGAAGACATTGATGGCGGATTTCTCGCCGTCTCGTATGGCGAAGATCTCTGTACCCTCAACGTGGGTGTAGAAGCCTAGGACGTTCGGCGCAATGAGCCGTTCCAATTCCGGCAGTGGATTTGGGGGATCGAACTGGATGAGATTGCTTTTTCGCGCGCTTCTCATGACCGCCCAAGTCTAGAACAAAAAGAGAACTTTTGCAACACTTTGAGAGGATCGGACCTACCCCGGAATTTCGGAGGGCTACATCATCTAGAGCGGGATGAGATTAGGTCGGCTCATACCCTGCCTTGGCGAGGTAGTTGGAGCATTCTTGCGGTGAAGTAGCCTCGAGAATTTGGGCGATTGTATCGCAGATACCATCGCCGGATCGCTGCTGGGCCTTGCGCAGGTGGTGCTTGAGCTTGGCGAAGAACAGCTCGATCGGGTTCAGGTCTGGCGAGTATTTCGGCAGAAGGAGGAGCCTGGCGCCGGCCTTTCGGATGGCCTGGCGGACAAGCCTTCCGTTTCAACCGCCTTAACAACACGCTCGCGCAGATCCAAGGAATAGGGTCGTCCCATGCAGGCTGGCCTCCCGTCCCAGCCCTATTCTTGAAGCAAAAACCAACCCGCTTGAAAATACCCGATTGCGGCCGCCGATTCAGTTAAATCTCATCCCGCTCTAGTGTTGCGTCGCAGTGAATTTGACGGGTTGGTCCACCCCACGGATGACTGGCCGTCTCGACGCGACGAGCGGTCGCTCAAAGAGTCATAATCACTGCGACGTAACACCAGGCGATTGGCAAGAGCCGCTTCGTCGGCTTCGACAAGCGCCGTGCTGGCGATGATCCCCCTCATCAACTTGATGCCGGCGATGATGGCGACAAACAGCGCGGCACGCGTTCTGATTTCATCCCCCGATAGCGAGGCCGTTCTATGTGAGTGGGACGACGGCAGAATCCTTAAACCGGCCGATCGCCCTTTTGGATCTTCAGCGTGCGGTTATCGACCCCTGGCAACATGCGAGCAGGATCGCGCGTGACGACCACGTCGAGCACGGTCGGGGTAGAGGTGTTCTCAATCCCCGCCGATATGGCATCGGCGAGCTTGGATGGGTCGGAGACGCGGATGCCTTGGCAGCCCATTGCGTTGGCGATCTTCGCATAATCCATCTCGACGAGATCGGAGGACTGGTAATTGCCCTCGCCGTAAACCGCGTGCTGGAGCGCCTTCACATAGCCAGATGCGGCGTTGTTGAAGACGATGGTGACGAAATTCGCCCCCAGCCTCTTGGCGGTTTCAAGGTCGCCCATCGACATGTTGAACCCCCCATCGCCGGTCATCGTGACGACGCGCCGCTTCGGCCCGACGCCGAGCTGGCATCCGAGGCCACCCGGCACGCCATAACCGATCGAGGCGAAGCCGCGATCCGCTACGAAATGTCGGCCCGCCTTCTTGGTATCGAACAGAAGCGCACCCCAATGCGCGGCAAAGCCGCCATCGGCGACGAGCACGGCATCCGCCGGCATCACCCGGTTCAGATCGCCCAAGATACGGCCGATATTGATCGGGGATTCACTGGATTCGAGCCGATCCGCCGCGCCGTTCCGCCATTCCGTCATCCGGACAGGCACTTCAGCGAGATACGACGCGCGTGTCTCCACCCGCTTCTTGCCGTCGCCCAGCGCCGCCGCCATGGCCTCGAGCGTCAGGCGCGCATCGCCGACGAGCGCGACGTCCGTGCGTGTCGTGCGGCCGATTTCCTCGGGCAGGATATCGACATGGATTACCGGCTTGCCGGCGCCGATCAGCGAGAAGCGTCGGGTCGCGATCTCGCCAAGCTTGCAGCCGACGACGATCAGGCAATCCGAGGCTTCCACGAATTCGTTGGCGATCCGCGAGTAGCGCCCGAACACGCCGGCCGAGAGGGGGTGCGTGCAGGCAATAGCACCCTTGCCGGACATGGTATGCGCGACCGGAATGCCCTGGCCTTCCGCGAGCCTGACGAGCGCGTCATGAGCATCCGAGATATGGATGCCGCCGCCAACGAGCAGGATCGGGCGCTTGGCACTAGCCATGAGGCGAACGGCCTTTTCGAGTTCCGCCGGATCAGGCAGCATCCGCCGCGACTGCGCCCTCAGCGTGCCCGGATCGACCCAGAAATCCGGAGCCGCGAAATCGAATTCGGCATGCGCGATATCCTCCGGCACGTCGATGAGCACCGGGCCGGGGCGACCCGAGGTCGCCACCGCGTAGGCCCGCCGCACAGCCTCTGGGATGCGCTTGATGACCTCGACGCGGATGATCTCCTTGACGACCGGGCGCAGGATATCGAGTTGGCGAGCCTCCTGCGTCATGTTCTTCCAGGAATGCTCGCGGTTGGTATTACCGGTGATCGCGATGATCGGGATGCCGGCATTGAATGACTCTGCGAGCGCCGTGACGAGATTGGTTGCACCGGGGCCCTGCGTCGCATCCACCACGCCTGGACGGTTGGTGATGCGGGCATAGGCATCCGCCGCGAAGGCGCCGCAACGCTCGTCATTGATAAGGGCGTGTTTCAGGCCAAGCGCGCGGCAGCCCTCGTAGAAGGGCAGCAGCTGGAAGCCGCCCATGCCGAAAAGCGGGCCGACCTCATGGAGTTTCAGCATCTCGGCAAGTGCCCGCCCGCCTTGCATCGTCCGCACCTCGTTCGACGCGGGCTGTATCGTATCCGTCATGTGTTGTCCCTTCTGTGAGTCGCGAGCCAGGCTTCCACGAACCGAAGCGCGCATTCCCGCAGGGGGAGCCCGGTTTCGGCGCGATACAGCGTGACGCTGTCAAGCGCGATACAGCGTGACGCTGTCAAGAACGAGTGATTCGGCGATTTGCGCGGCCATAGTCCTATATGTTCCATATAGAAGAGAGATTAGTTCCGCAATATGGAATAATATGCGTCGAGGAAGACTTCCCTCTGGGGCTGTGCTAGCTACGATCAAGAGGGAACTGGATATGGCCGAAGGTGAGACCATCGAACGCGAGACGGCGGATTCTCCCGTCAAGACCATTGGTCGAGCGGCGAAAATCCTGACGATTCTGGCGGGTGCCGAGGCTTCCGGCATGATGTTGACCGAAATCGCGAGGCAGGCGGAATTCGGCAAAGGCACGACGCACCGCCTGCTCGCAGCACTCGTGGATGCCGGTTTCGTGTTCCAAGATACGGAAAATCGGCGCTATCGCCTCGGCGTGCAGCTAGGGCTTTTCGCGCATCGCAGCCAGGCGCAAAATCTGGCTTTCCTCGCGCAGCCCATCCTCGAAAAGCTTGCGCTGGAGACTGGCGACACCGCCTTCTGCTCTGTCCGCGAAGGGCTGCACGCGGTCTGCATCGCTCGGGCGATCGGGCCGTTTCCAATCCGGACGCTGACCCTCGATATCGGGCATCGCCGCCCGCTTGGCGTCGGCGCGGGCAGTCTCGCGCTGCTGGCCGCGCTGCCGCCCGCGGTCATCGACGACATGATCGCAAAAAACGCGGCGGCCATCGCCGCCCACCCGACCCTTGCCGGAAACGCCCTGCCGATGATGGTGGCCGAGGCCCGTCGGTACGGCTACGCCCTCAACGATGCCAATATCATACCCGGCATGAGTGCCGTCGGGTACGCCGTGCGCGGCAAGGATGGCGGGCCAATCGCCTCCCTATCGATCGCGTCCATTCGCGAGCGCGTGCAGGGCCCGCGCATCATCGAGCTCGCCGGCCTACTTAAGCAGGCAGCGACTGACCTTGCTGCCCTCGTCTGATCAGCCGGCTACCGTGCCCCGGATCACCTCGCCTTGGGACCGCCTGCATTACAAAAATCCGATGGAGAACCACGGAAAGATCGCGATGATGGCGATCCCGGCCAACGCGAGCATCAGCCCCGGTGGAGTCCCGCCGGTAAAAAGCGCGGCGACCCGTCACGTGACGGAGACGAAGCTCTCCCCTTCCAACCGGGAAAGGATGCCGGTGTGGATGTCGAAGCGGAACCCCGAAAGCGTGAGGCGGCCAGCGGTGACGGCCTCTTCTATCCAGGGGAAGGTGAGCAGGTTGGCAAGCGTCAGGCGCACGACTTCGGCCTCGTAATGGCTGAGGATGTCGCCGCTCGCCGCTCCTTCGGGTATCGGCCGGAGCACGGGCCTGGCGATCTCCATCCAGTGCTCGACAAAGTCGCGGGCCTCCTCCGGAGCGCCCTCGACCAGCGCCTGGATACCGCCGCATTGAGCGTGCCCGAGCACGACGATGCGGGCGACCTTGAGCACCCGCACGCCGAATTCCAGTGCCGCGCTGGTGCCGTGATAGCGGGCATCCGGTTGATAGGGCGGGACGAGGCCCGCCACGTTGCGCACGACGAACAATTCGCCGGGAACCGCGCCGAAGACGGTCTGGGGATCGACCCGCGAGTCGGAGCAGGCGATCACCAGTGTCTCCGGCCGCTGCCCCTTCTTGGAAAGGGCTTCATACCGGGCCCCCTCGGCCGGCCAGACCTCGGCCCGGAACCGGCGATAGCCTTCGATGAGACTGTCCATGGCGGTCCTAGGTAGAGAAGAGCGTCAGCCTGCGCAAGCTCGGCGCGCGCGCCGTCGGTGCGGTTGGCCGATCCGAGGGGGAGATCAAAGGAAAGAATTGACAAGCGCCGCCACTGAGCCGAGCCTTGGTCCCAAGATCGACATCCCAGGGGAGCCCCGGACGGGGCTGAGATACCGCCAGCCGATCGCAAGCTTGCTTGCATCGGCACCGCGCAAACCCTTCGCACCTGATCCGGGTCATGCCGGCGTAGGAATGGGACTTCGCGGATTGGCCGTCCACCAGGCCCCCTCGCCTCCCTTTCCCGCTCCGCCGCGCCCCGCGACCAATCCCGCAATCCGGGGTGTCGACGGCGTAGACCAGAAACGGAGTGCCAAGAACCATGCCCGAGGGAACCAGCGTTTCGAGCTTTTCGGTGTCGACCGGCCCGCTGCCGGCGTCGCGCAAGATCCACTTGTCCGGCGAGCATCATCCGGGCTTGCGCGTCGCGATGCGCGAGATCGAGCTGGCGCCTTCCGCCGGCGAGCCGCCGGTGCGCGTCTACGACAGTTCGGGGCCCTATACCGATCCGCGCGTCACCATCGACATCACCGCCGGCCTGCCGCCGATCCGCGCCGAGTGGATCATGGCGCGCGGCGACGTCGAAGCCTATGACGGCCGGCATCTGAAGCCCGAGGATAATGGCCTCAAGCCCGGCGAGCGCGGCAACATGCGGGAATTTCCCCAGAACGGCCGGAAGCCGGTCCGGGCGAAGCCGGGCAAGAACGTGACACAGCTCGCCTATGCCCGCGCCGGTATCATCACCCCAGAGATGGAATACGTCGCGATCCGCGAGAATGTCGGCCGGGCCCGCAGCCATGACGTGATGCGCGACGGCGAAGCCTTCGGCGCCGAGATCCCCGATTACGTGACGGCCGAGTTCGTGCGCGACGAGATCGCCCGCGGCCGGGCGATCCTCCCGAACAACGTCAATCACCCTGAATCCGAGCCGATGATCATCGGCCGCAACTTCCTGGTGAAGATCAACGCCAATATCGGCAATTCGGCCGTCGCCTCGTCGATCGAGGAAGAAGTCGAGAAGCTGGTCTGGTCGACCCGCTGGGGCGCCGACACGGTCATGGACCTGTCGACCGGCCGCAACATCCACACCACCCGGGAATGGATCCTGCGCAACTCCCCCGTGCCGATCGGCACCGTGCCGATCTATCAGGCCCTGGAAAAGGTCGACGGCAAGGCCGAGGACCTGACCTGGGAGATCTTCCGGGACACGCTGATCGAGCAATGCGAGCAGGGCGTGGATTACTTCACCATCCATGCCGGCGTGCGCCTCGCCTATATCCCGATGACCGCGCGGCGCGTCACCGGCATCGTCAGCCGGGGCGGCTCGATCATGGCGAAATGGTGCCTGGCACATCACCAGGAGAACTTCCTCTATACCCATTTCGAGGATATCTGCGAGCTGCTGAAGAGCTACGACGTCGCCTTCTCGCTGGGCGACGGGCTGCGCCCGGGCTCGATCGCGGACGCCAATGACGAGGCGCAATTCGCTGAGCTGGAGACGTTGGGCGAGCTGACCCAGATCGCCTGGAAGCATGATGTCCAGGTCATGATCGAAGGCCCCGGCCATGTGCCGATGCACAAGATCAAGGTCAATATGGACAAGCAGTTGGCCGTCTGCGGCGAAGCACCGTTCTATACGCTCGGGCCCCTGACCACGGATATCGCGCCGGGCTACGACCACATCACCAGCGGCATCGGCGCCGCCATGATCGGCTGGTTCGGCTGCGCGATGCTGTGCTACGTGACGCCGAAGGAGCATCTGGGCCTGCCCGACCGGGACGACGTCAAGGTCGGCGTGATCACCTACAAGATCGCGGCCCACGCGGCCGACCTCGCCAAGGGCCATCCGGCCTCCAAGCTGCGCGACGACGCGCTGAGCCGCGCCCGCTTCGAGTTCCGCTGGCGCGATCAATTCAACCTGTCGCTCGATCCGATGACCGCCGAGCAGTATCACGACCAGACCCTGCCGGCGGAGGGCGCCAAGATCGCGCATTTCTGTTCGATGTGCGGTCCGAAATTCTGCTCGATGAAAATCACGCAGGAAGTCCGCGAATACGCCCTGAACGGCATGGAAGACATGTCGAACAGCTTCAAGAAAGCCGGTTCGGAGATTTATCAGCCGGCAATCGTCGACTGATATCGCCGAACGGACCGCTCTCGGAATTCCGGGAGCGGTCCCGTACCTATCCGGCGAGCCAGAAGATATCGCCCTCGACCGGCTGGTCGAGGGCGCGCAGCGTGCCGAGATCGGCGGCGGCGCCATGCGGCCGGTAGCCGAGACCGGTCAGAAACGACCAGGTCGCCGCCAGGCTATCGCCGGCGCGGGCCAGATGGGCGTCGGTCAATTCCAGCAGCAGCGGCGGTTTGAAGCGCGCCAGGGTGGCCGCGGCCCCGGTCAGCATGCGCAGTTCCCAGCCCTCGATATCCGCCTTGATGAAATCGACGCGCCGGATACCGGCCCGGTTGATAAACGCGTCGACCGTATCGATCGCCACGGTTTCGGTCCGCAATGCCCGCCCGGTCTCGCCGCCGCCCAGATGGCTGAGGCCGAACCCCAGGCTGCCCGACCGCTTGATCGGCACCGACAGCACCGCCTCGCCGGCCCGATCGCCCAGCCCGGTCGGCACAACAGTCACATTGCCGAGGCGGCTGAACCGGATGACGGTCGAGAGGATCGATCGAGCATAGCCGCCCGGCTCGAACGAATAGACGCGGCCCCGCGGCGCCAGCCCGGCGAACAGCTTGGCGAATTGGCCCGCGTGACCGCCGATATCCAGCACGATGGCATCGGCGGGGATCAGTGGTCGGAGGATCGGCAACAGCTCCCGATGATGCTGCCGGCTGACCGCCTTGAAGAGATGCGCCGCGTAGGTCAGCCCCTGACGCGCCGAGAGATCCTGCAGACGGAACGCCGCGACTGAGGCGCTCATTCAGCCGCGACCGAATTCGCCATGGCCTCGACCCGGGCCGCGCAATATTTGAACTCGGGGATCTTGCCGAACGGATCGAGCTGCGGGTTGGTCAGGACATTGGCCGCCGCCTCGGCGAAGGCGAAGGGGATGAAGACCAGCCCGTCCGGCACATCGCCGTCCGCCCGCGCGCGGAGTTCGATCGCACCGCGCCGGGTAAGGACACGCACCCAGCCGCCGGCGGGGACACCCAACCGCCGCAGATCGGCCGGCGACAGGCTGGCCGTCGGCTCCGGCTCCAATTCGTCGAGCACGCTCGCCCGCCTGGTCATCGCCCCGGTATGCCAATGTTCCAGCTGTCGGCCGGTGGTCAACACCATCGGATACTCGGCATCCGGCTCCTCCGCCGGCGGCACGATCGCGGCGGGCACCAGCCGCGCGCGGGTGCTGGCCGTCGGGAAGCCGTCGCCGAACACGATATCATTCCCCGGCCGGTCCGGCGCGTCGCAGGGATAGGTCACCGAACCCTCGCGCTCCAACCGCGCCCAGGTGATGTTCGCGAGCGACGGCATCGCCAGGGTCATCTCGTGGAACACGTCGCGTACATGAGGATAGCGCCAGTCGAGGCCGAGGCCGCGCGCCATGGACTGGATGATCTCCAGATCCTGCCGCGCCTGCCCCGGCAGCGGCAGCGCCTTACGGCCGAGCTGGACCTGCCGGTTGGTGTTGGTCACCGAGCCATCCTTCTCCGGCCAGGCCGAAGCCGGCAGAACGACATCCGCATAGGCGGCGGTCTCGGTCAGAAAGATGTCCTGCACCACCAAATGCTCCAACTTGGCGAGGGCCGCCCGCGCATGCTGGACGTCCGGGTCCGACATCGCCGGGTTCTCGCCCATGACATACATGCCGCGGATCTCGCCGGCCGCGGTCGCATGCATGATCTCGACCACGGTCAGGCCGCGCTTGGGCGGCAGCTTGGCATCCCACAAGGTCTCGTATCGACCCCGAATGGTCGGATCCTCGACCGATTGATAATCCGGGAAGAACATCGGGATCAACCCCGCATCCGAGGCGCCTTGTACATTGTTCTGGCCTCGCAACGGGTGCAGCCCGGTGCCCGGCCGGCCGATCTGGCCGGTGATCAGCGACAGGGCGATCAGGCAGCGGGCATTGTCCGTGCCGTGGATATGCTGCGACACACCCATGCCCCAGAAAATGATCGCCGCCTCGGCGCGGGCGTAGGTGCGGGCGACGGTGCGCAATGTCTCCGCGTCGATCCCACAGATCGGCGCCATCTCCTCGGGCGTGAAATCCTTCACGTGGTCGGCCAGACGCTGATAATCCTCGGTATGCGCCTGGACGTATTGCCGGTCGACCAGCCCTTCGCTGACGATCACGTTCAACAGGGCGTTCAGCATCGCGACGTCGCGGCCGGGCTTGAACTGCAGCATATGGGTCGCATGCCGGCTCAGCGCCTGGCCGCGCGGGTCCATGACGATCAGGGTGGCGCCGCGCTTCGCCGCGTTCTTGAAAAACGTCGCGGCGACCGGGTGGTTCTGCGTCGGGTTGGCGCCGATGACGATGATGACATCGGCATCCTCGACCGCGTTGAACGGCGCGCTGACCGCCCCCGAGCCGATGCCTTCGATCAACGCGGCGACCGACGAGGCGTGGCAGAGCCGCGTGCAATGATCGACATTGTTGGTGCCGAAGCCGGTGCGCACCAGCTTCTGGAACAGATAGGCTTCCTCGTTGGAGCCCTTGGCCGAGCCGAAGCCGGCCAGCGCGTCGCCGCCGTGCCGGTCGCGGATCGCCTTCAATCCACCCGCCGCCACCGCGAGGGCCTCGTCCCAGGTCGCCTTGCGGAAATGCGTCCAGGGATTCGCCGGATCGACCTGATCCTCGGCGTGCTTCGCGACACCCGGCAGACGGATCAGCGGATCGGTCAGCCGATGCTTGTGATGCACATAATCGAAGCCGAAGCGGCCTTTGACGCAGAGCCGGTTCTCGTTCGACGGGCCATCTCGGCCATCGACGAACAGCAGCTTGTCGTCCTTGAGGTTGTAGGTCAGCTGGCAGCCGACGCCGCAATACGGGCAGACGCTGTCGACCTGGCGATCGGCCACGGCGGCGCGGGCCCCCGTCGATCGATCGACGACGCTCGCCGGCATCAAGGCGCCGGTCGGGCAGGCCTGCACGCATTCACCGCAAGCGACGCAGGTGCTCGCACCCATCGGGTCGTCGAAGTCGAAGACGATCTTTTCCCAATGACCGCGCGCCGCCATGCCGATGACGTCATTGACCTGCACCTCTCGGCAGGCGCGGACGCAGAGGTTGCATTGGATACAGGCATCGAGCTGGACCGCCATCGCCGGATGGCTCCAATCCGCCACCGGCGCCGCGCGTTTGGGGAACCTTCCCTCGGTGACGCCGACCGCGTCGGCCCAATGCCAGAGCCGGCTATCCGGATCGGGCGCCGTCGCCCGATCCGGCTGATCGCCGACCAGCAGCTCGAACACCAGCTTGCGCGCCGTCACTGCCCGCTCCGACGAGGTCCGCACCTTAAGGCCCGGGCTGGGCTTGCGGATGCAGGAGGCGGCCAGGACCCGCTCACCCTCGATCTCGACCATGCAGGTCCGGCAATTGCCATCCGGCCGATACCCGGGCGCCGGCGAGTAGCAGAGATGCGGGATCGATGTGCCGGTGCGCTGGGCGACCTGCCAGATCGTCTCGCCGGCCTCCGCCTCGACCGGCTGGCCGTCTAGCGTGAACGCGATGGTCTCGGTCATGATGGCAACGTCTCTCCAACCAAATCTCGTTGGAAGTGCTTCAGCGTCGATTTCAGCGGGTTCATCGCCGCTTGCCCCAGGCCGCAGATCGAGGCATCGCCCATCACCTTGGCGAGTTCCTGCAACAACGGCTGGTCCCAGCGCGGCTGCTCCATCAGCTTGACCGCCTTTTCGGTGCCGGCGCGGCACGGCGTACACTGGCCACAGCTCTCGTCCTCGAAGAATTTCAGCAGGTTGAGCGTGACGTCGCGCAAGCTGTCCCGATCCGACAGGACGACCACGGCGGCGGAACCGATGAAGCAGCCTTCCGCCTCCAGCGTGCCGAAATCCAGCGGAATATTGTCCAGGCTCGCCGGCAGAATGCCGCCCGAGGCGCCACCCGGCAGATAGCCCTTGAACACGTGGCCCTCCAGCATGCCGCCACAATACTCGTCGATCAGCTCCCGCGCGGTGATGCCGGCCGGCGCCAGCTTCATACCGGGCCGCCGCACCCGCCCGGAGACCGAGAAGCTGCGCAACCCGGTCCGGCCATTGCGGCCATGGCCGGCGAACCAGGCGGCGCCCTTTTCGACGATGTCCCTGATCCAGTACACCGTCTCGATGTTGTGGATCAGGGTCGGCCGGCCGAACAACCCGACCTGCGCCGGGTAAGGCGGCTTGTGCCGGGGCAAGCCGCGCTTGCCCTCGATGCTTTCCAGCATCGCCGATTCCTCGCCGCAGATATAGGCGCCGGCGCCGCGTCGCAGATGGATCTTGGTTCGGCGGGTAAGGCCCGCGGCTTCAAGCTTGGCAAGCTCGGCGAGCAGGATATCGCGGCACTGAGGATATTCGTCGCGCAGATAGATCCAGACCTCGGCCGCCTCGACCACCCAGGCGGCGATCAGCATGCCTTCGAGGAAGCGGTGCGGATCGGTTTCCAGATAGTGCCGATCCTTGAAGGTGCCGGGCTCGCCCTCGTCGCCGTTGATCGCCATCAACCGGGGGGCCGGTTCGGCGCGCACGACGCGCCATTTGCGGCCGGTCGGAAATCCCGCGCCCCCGAGCCCGCGCAGCTTCGAGTCCTCTAGGCTGCCGATGAGCGTCTCGACATCCCGCGCGCCGGACAGGCAGTCCTCCAGCAGGTGGTAGCCGCCCGCCGCGCGATAGGCATCGAAGCCGATATAGGGCGGTAGCGCCGGATGAGCGTCGCCGGTCCGCACCGCCTGAACCACGCTCGCCACGCTCGCATGCTCGTGCAGCGCGTGGCCGATCGCGGTCACCGGCGCGTTATGGCAACCGCCCATGCAGGGCGCGCGGACCACTCGGACGCCGGCGCCGAGCGCCGCCGGCAGATCGCCGAGGAGCTGTTTCGCCCCGGCCAGCTCGCAGCTGAGGCTATCGCAGACGCGCACGGTCAGCGGCGGGGGTGCCACCTCGCCATCCAAGACGATGTCGAAATGCGCGTAGAACGAGGCGACCTCGTAGACCTCGACCAGCGCCAGCCGCATCTCCCGCGCGAGTGCTGCCAGATGTGCCGCGCCGAGGCAGCCATAGGCGTCCTGGATCAGATGCAGATGTTCGATCAGCAGATCGCGATCGCGCGGTCGGCTGCCCAGCACGGCGCGGATCTGATCCAGCGCCGCCGGATCGACCTGCCGTCCCTTCGGATAATCGAGGGCCTTGCGCCGGCCGGCACCGGGATGGAGTTTGCGGCCGGCGGACGGATCGGCAGCGGGCATAGCCTCGTATCCTCCTGACAAAAATGCTTGCGCCTTCGGTTTATCGCGCCGGTCGGAGCGGCGGATCTCACTCATGGACCCGCCCCTGCCAAAGACGGTAATCCAGGTCGCAGCTTTTCTTGAGACGACGATGGCACATCAACAGCCTCGCCGGCAATCCTGTCCCCGGGCCTGTCAACTAGGCCACCTAGCCAGCGAGTCAAGCGAGAGTTGGCGGCGAGTCCAGCGTCGTTGTGCAGGTTTCGAATGGAGTGTAAATTCCCCGCCGAATGCTAGCTGCGGAAGCCAGACGCGGATCTTTCAGGAGACTTCCACGCCGACCGAGCCCTCCGAAGACGAACCATTCTTGCAAGACCTGCCGGCACCTCGGGCTTTAGGGGACGGCGACCTGAAAGGACGATCAAGTGGCTAATGGAACTGTGAAGTGGTTCAACTCGACCAAGGGCTATGGCTTCATCGCCCCATCGGACGGCAAGGCAGACGTATTCGTCCACATTTCGGCCGTGGAGCGCGCCGGACTAAGCGGCCTGAATGAGAACCAGCAGATCGAATACGAGCTGGAGCGCGGCGCCAATGGGCGAACCTCGGCGGTCAATCTGAAGGCACTCTAGACGCGCAACCAAGTTTGGCTAGGAGGCCGCCCTCTCGCCAAGATGGCGGCCTTTTACATTTCGGGTCAGGTCTGCTCACGCGCCAGATCCAGCAAGGCATCGAAAGCCGCCGCGGGGGCGCTCGACTGGCGCGGCTGCAGCGACAGCCGGGTGAGTGGGCGGCGCACCACGAAATCGCGCGCGCTGAGCGGCACCAATTTCCCCAACGCGATCTGGTCCGCCGCCGCCGCCGCCGACACGATCGCCACCCCCAGCCCCGCCGCCACGACCTGCTTGATCGCCTCGGTACTGCCGACCTCCAATGTCGCGCGCGGCACGATGTGATGGGCTTCCAACGCGGCCAGCGCCACGTCGCGGGTCCCGGAACCGGGCTCGCGCACGATGACGATCTCGTTGGCGAGCAGTGCTGGATCGATCGGCGCCGCGACCGCGGCCAGCGGATGCCGGGGTCCGGCGATCAGCACCATGTCCTCCTCCCGCCACGGCGTCACATGGATGGCGGGGTCGTCGACGGGCCCCTCGACCAGAGCGATGTCCAGGTCGCGGGCGATCAGCAGATCGGCGATCGCCCGTGTATTGGCGCTGGTCAGCCGCAGCTCGATATCCGGATACCGGTTATGAAACGCGCCGAGGATCGGCGGCAGTAGATATGTCGCCACGGTCGTGCTGGCGCCAACGCTGAGCGTGCCGCGACGCAGCCCGCGCAAGGCGGCCAATTCCTCCTCGGCTGCCCGTTCGGCGGCGAACAGTACCGTCGCATGGCGGGCCACCAGCACACCGGCCTCGGTCAGGGTGACACCGCCGGGACCGCCGCGCTCCAGCAGACGGCTGCCGACCTGCGCCTCGAAGTCGCGCACGCCCTTGGAAACCGCTGGCTGACTGAGATGCAACGCCTCCGCCGCGCGGGAGAAGCTGCCGTATCGGGCGACCGCCATGAACAGGCGGAGCAGGTGAAGGTTGAGAGCCATAACTATACTCTATGACAATATGAGAACAATGTATTGGAGTTATAATTAACAAGGGCGACATCCTTGTTGACCGGCTCTCTGGTGCCGGTTCAGCCGATGCTGGAGCCTCTCGATGTCGATCCTGCGCCACGCCACCCGTCTCGTGCCCGGTATCCTGCTCTGCGCCGTGGTGACCCTGGCGGCGAGCCTGCTGCAGATGGGCGAGGAACGGGTGCTGGGTCGCCCCTATCTCGAAGCCCTGGTGCTGGCGATCCTGCTCGGCACCGCCATCCGCTCGCTCTGGACGCCCGCGGCGATGTGGCGGCCGGGGATCGCCTTCAGCGCCAAGATGTTGCTGGAAGTCGCGGTGATGCTGCTGGGTGCCTCGATCAGCCTGCAAACGCTCCTCTCTGTCGGCCCGGGCCTGTTGCTGGGGATCGCGGGCGTCGTCGCGGTGGCGATCCTGGTGAGCTATGCGATCGGCCGGACGATGGGCCTGCCGCAGCGGATGGCGATCCTGATCGCCTGCGGCAACTCGATCTGCGGCAACTCGGCGATCGCCGCGGTGGCGCCGGTGATCGGCGCCGATAGCGACGACATCGCCTCGTCCATCGCCTTCACGGCGGTGCTGGGCGTGATCGTCGTGTTGTCCTTGCCCTTGCTGATCCCGCTGATCGACCTGTCGGCCACGCAATACGGCGTGCTGGCCGGCCTCACCGTCTATGCCGTACCCCAGGTGCTGGCGGCCACGGTGCCGGCCGGGCTGCTCAGCACCCAGATCGGCACGCTGGTCAAGCTGGTGCGCGTGCTGATGCTGGGGCCGGTGGTCCTGCTGCTGTCGCTCGGTGCCGGGCGGCTTGAGCACGAGGCGGTCCTCGCCGGCGCGCTGGTGGCGGGGGAAGACATCAAGAAGACCGGCCGTTTCGCCCTCAGCCGGTTGGTCCCCTGGTTCATCATCGGTTTCCTCGCGATGGGCGGCTTGCGGTCCGCCGATCTGCTGCCGCACGCGATCCTGGCGCCGGCCGCCACGCTCGCGAACCTGCTGACGGTGCTGGCCATGGCCGCCCTCGGCCTCGGCGTCGATGTCCGCGTCGTCGCGCGTGCCGGCGGCCGGGTGACGGCGACCGTCGTGGTCTCGCTGCTGGTGTTGATGGGGATCAGTTTCGCGCTGATCCGCATGTTGGGCATCGCCTAGGGGCCCAACCGTTCGCAACCCGCTCCCTTCTCCAAAGGGAGCGACAAGCTCGCGGCCAACTGCCACACATGTCATTCGGCCGGGATGATCCTCAACCAGCCGGCCCTGCCAAGAACCGTCTGGGGCGCCTTACAGCATCGCGAGCGGCGTCGGGCCGGTCGGCGGCGGAAAAGCGGCGTCGAGTTCGGCCAGATCGTCGGTGCCGAGAGTGAGATCGAGTGCCGCTCGATTTTCACGGACATGCGCCAGCGATGTGGCCTTGGGGATTGCCACGACATTGTCCTGGTGGACGACCCAAGCAAGGGCGACCACCGCGGGCGGTACCGCCAAGCGCTTTGCCACCCGCACCAACCCGGCATGGCGGAGCAACCGCCCCTGCTCGATCGGCGAATAGGCCATCACCGGGATTCCGTCCCGGCGGCAGGCCGGCAGCAGATCCCAGTCAGCCCCACGGCGGCCGAGATTATAGAGAATCTGATTGGCCGCCGGCCGGATCGATCGGTCCAGCGCCATCCAGTCCGCCACATCGCCCCGGTCGAAATTGCTGACCCCAAAAAAGCGGATCTTGCCGGCCTCGATCAACGACCGTGCGCCCCCCAAGGTTTCCTCGAGCGGGACGTTGCCGCGCCAGTGCAGCAGATAGAGGTCGAGTCGGTCGGTCCCCAGCCGGCGCAGACTATTCTCGCAGGCCGCGATCATTCTCGCCTTCGTGGCGTTATGCGGGTAAACCTTGCTCACCAGCAGGACAGAGTCTCGACGCCCCTTGGCAATCGCCTCCCCCACAACCCGCTCGGCCTCGCCTTCCGCATACATTTCGGCGGTGTCGATCAGCGTCATGCCGAGATCGATGCCCAGCTGGAGCGCCGCGACCTCTTCGGCCCTTCGATCGCGGCGCTCTCCCATGCCCCAACTCCCCTGTCCCAACACGGGGAGGCCCAAACCACTCCTTGCCTTGACCAAACGCATCGTCCCCTCCCGCAATTCGCCGCAAAGTCTCCGTCATGGCTGATAACATCGAATGATCGTCTGGATCGCGAGCCTCGTCGCCGGCTTCGGCTATGGCGGCGTGTTTTTCCTCATGTTCGCCGAAACGGCGATCCTGGTGGTGCCGGCCGAACTGATCATGCCGCTGGCCGGCTTCGCCGCCGGGCGCGGCCAGCTTACCCTGGTGGGCATCATCCTGGCTGGCGTGGCCGGATCCACCCTGGGCAGCATACCCTGGTATTATGCCGGCATTCGTGTCGGCCTGCCGCGCGCAAGAGCCCTGGCGCAGCGCTATAGCCGCTGGCTGACCCTCCACCCCGACAGCATCGACCGCTTCGTCGGCTGGCTGGACCGGTGGGGCGGCATAGCGGTGATGGCCGGCCGCGTCATCCCGGGCGTGCGCACCGTGGCATCGCTGGTCGCCGGCATCGTGCGCTTGCCGATCCCGTCCTTCATTGGATTTTCCGCGCTTGGCGCCACCATCTGGGTCGGTGGCCTGGCCTTGGCCGGATACGAACTCGGCGCCAATTACACCGATGTCGCCGGCTGGCTGGAGCCGGCCAGCAAGCTCCTGGTGCTGCTGATCGTGCTCGGCTACGCCTATCGTGTCATCCGGCAGCTCACCCTGAAGGGCGATCCGCCCTCACGCTGACGCCGATTGTCGGCAAGCCTGATCTCAGAGACCGTTTGAGAACGCGGTCTCTCAAGCTTGCTCCCGCAGATAGTGATTGAAGTATTTCTCGGCCATCAGGTCGGTCACGACGATGATGCAGACATCGATCGTCTGGAATTCCGGATCGATCACCGCCCCATCGCCGATCATGCCGCCCAGACGCAGATAGCCCTTGATCAGGGGTGGCAGCGCCGCCAGCGTGGCACGGGCATCCAATTCCGCGACCGCCGCCTCCGCGTCGATGTCGCGTGGCGCCAGCATATCGGCGCTGATGTAGCGCTCGGGCAGGGCCCGCGCCCGAATGGGCTCCGGCGCCAGGTGATAATGGTGCAGGTAGGAAAGCGGGCGGGCCAGCGCCCGTGGGTCGGTGCCGGGCAGGCTGGCACAGCCGAACATCAGCTTGACCCGGTGCTGCATCACATACATGGCGATGCCGCGCCACAGAAGCTGCATGGTCGGACGGTTGCGGAACGTGCCATCGACGCAGGCACGCCCCAATTCGAGAATATCGCCCTCGACCGCCTCGAGTGGCCGGATATCGAACTCACCGGCGGTGTAGAAACCGCCGGCACGCCGTGCCCCGTCGCGGCGCATCAACCGGTAGGTGCCGACCACCGTGCCGCCGGGAACACCCTGACTATGATCGATCACCAGCAGGTGGTCGCAGAAATCGTCGAAACGGTCCCGATCGACCCGGGTGCGCGCCACCTCGGCGGACGGCTTCGCGTTCATCTCTTCATAGAACACGCGGAAGCGCAGCCGCTGGGCGGCATCGATTTCGGCGGCCGTCGCAGCCAGCCGGATTTCCAAGGCCCCTTGCCTTACCCCCTGCTCCAGCGTCGGAAACACCGGAGGCAGATCGAAGGACGGCGGGAACGGGTCGGCCCCGAGGCCTGATGCGCGACGAGCGGCGAGTTCAGCCATAGCTACCCTTGCCAGAAACGTTGAGCGGCCAACCGCCACGACAAACATGGCCGGCCACAAACCAAAACGCGACCTCGACGGTCATTCCAATGTCCCGATCGAGGGGCGTCGCCAAAAGAAAATCCGCATCGTCTCAACGCAGATCTCTGCTGCTCTCCATCGCCAAGGTGACGAACCTTCGGCATGCAATCTTGTGCAGTACTTAACGTGCTTTTATGACAGTTTAACTAGCCACGCAACCCGTCGATCGGCCAGATATTGTAACTGTGTCAGGCGACGCGGCCTCGACACCAATCCCCGAGAACTCGGGCCGCCGTCAAGTGCCTTCTGGAAGCCAGCGGATGGCAGCGTTGCGTGACACCAAAATGGGGGTTTCTTGACAGAATACCAGTGCCTATGTCGTAGTGCGCGCCGACGGTTTCGGGACCCTGTGACGTCGCCCTAGTCGCGCTGGAATGGTTTTACCATTCATCCCGATCGGGTCACAACGCCGCTATCCCGCCTTCGTCGGACACTTCACCGCAGCATTACCCTATCCATCGACCAAGCGTCGGCCGGATCATCGACCAGGAGCCTATCGTGGCACGCAGGACGCCCCTTAATGAGATGCGCAACATCGGCATCATCGCCCATGTCGACGCAGGCAAGACCACCACCACCGAGCGCATTCTGTATTACACGGGGCGCAGCCATAAGATCGGCGAAGTGCACGATGGCGCGGCGACGACCGACTATATGGAACAGGAACAGAAGCGCGGCATCACGATCCAATCGGCGGCCGTGACGGTGTTCTGGAAGGACCATCAGATCAACGTCATCGATACGCCAGGTCACGTCGATTTCACCATTGAGGTGAATCGCTCGTTGCGCGTGCTGGACGGTGCCGTGGTGGTGTTCGACGGCGTCGCCGGTGTCGAGCCGCAATCGGAAACGAACTGGCGCCTGGCCGACAACTACAACGTGCCGCGCATGTGCTACATCAACAAGATGGATCGCAGCGGCGCCAATTTCCGGCGCTGCGTCGACATGATCATCCAGCGCCTGGGCGCCAAGCCGTTGATTCTGCAGGTACCGATCGGCTCGGAAGACAATTTCCGCGGCATGGTCGACCTGGTCACGATGAAGGCGTTGATCTGGCACTCGGACGAGAAGGATGCGGTCTGGGAAGAAGTCGACTTCACCCCCGACCTCGCCCAGAAATTGAACATCGTCGTCAAGGAAGACATCGATCTCTTGAACGATGTGCCGCGCTATCGGCAGGAACTGCTCGATACGGCGCTGGAACAGGACGACGAGGCGATGATGGCCTATCTCGACTCCGCCGAGGAGCCGGATGCCGACACGCTGCGCGGCTGCATCCGCGCCGGCACCATCAAGGGCATCTTCACGCCGGTGCTGTGCGGCTCGTCCTTCAAGAACAAGGGCGTTCAGCAGATGCTGGACGCGGTGATCTGGTACCTGCCCTCCCCCGCCGACGTGCAGGCGATCAACACCGTCGACGAAGAAGGCAACCCGCTCGGCACTCGGACCTGTTCCGATGACGAGCCGTTCGCGGCACTGGCGTTCAAGGTCATCAACAACCAGTTCGGCGCCTTGACCTTCGCCCGCGTCTATAGCGGCATCGCCGCCAAGGGCGCGACGTTGCTGAATTCGACCCGCGGCAAGAAAGAGCGCATCGGCCGGATGGTCGAGGTCTATGCCAAGGACACCAACCCGATCGAGGAAACCCGCGCCGGCGACATCATCGCCTTCGTCAGCTTGGCGGAGACCGAGACCGGCGACACGCTGTGCGATCCGGCGCATCCGGTGATTCTGGAGCGGATGAAGTTCCCCGATCCGGTGATCAGCGTCAGCGTCGAAGCCAAGTCCAAGGGCGATCAGGAAAAGCTCGGCGCGGCGCTGGGCAAGATGGTGCGCGCCGATCCCAGCCTCAAGCTCGAGCTGGATAAGGAAACCGGGCAGACCATTCTGCGCGGCATGGGCGAACTGCATCTCGAAGTCACGATCGATCGCATCCGCACCGAATACGGCGTCGAGGCCAATGTCGGCCGGCCGCAGGTCGCCTATCGCGAGACCATCACCCAGCGGGTCGAGCATATCTACACCCACAAAAAGCAAACCGGCGGCAGCGGCCAGTTCGCCGAGGTGAAGGTCATCTTCGAACCGCAGGAACGCGGTGCCGGCTTCGAATTCGTCGACAAGATCTCCGGCGGCACCGTCCCCCGGGAGTACATCCCGGCGATCGAATACGGCATCAAGACGCAGAAGGAGGACGGTGTGCTGGCCGGCTTCCCGACGGTCGACTTCAAGGCGACGCTGGTCGACGGCAAGTATCACGACGTCGACAGCTCGGCCCTGGCCTTCGAAATCGCCGCCAAGGCATGCTTCCGCGAAGGCATGCGCCGCGCCGCGCCGCAGTTGCTGGAGCCGATCATGAAGGTTGAGGTGGTGACCCCGGAAAACTACCTGGGTGACTGCATCGGCGATTTGAACCGCCGCCGCGGCCTGATCCTCGGCCAGCTCGATCGCGGCCTCAATCTGGCGATCGAAGCCCATGTGCCGCTGTCCGAGATGTTCGGCTATATCGGCGATCTGCGCAGCATGACTTCGGGTCGGGCGACCTTCACCATGGAGTTCAGCCACTACGATCCGGTGCCGCGTCAGGTGGCCGACGAAATCGTCTCGAGCAAGGCCGCCTAACCGCGATCCTACAAGACCACTCTCGACCGGCGGGTTCCCCAGGGAACCCGCCGTTTTGTTGTCGGAGGCTCGGATAGATGCCGCTGCGCCTCGCCAGAGGATCTGGATTTCATTCTGGCGCTGGAGGCAGCCCCGGATAACGCCCGCATCATCGGCGCCTGTCCACACGACCAATAGCCGACACCAGGGTGCGATGGAGATCGATACTACCGGCTATACGCCGATGAGGTCGCTCAGACGCGTGACGCCTCAAGCTTCTGGGTCCACTCCCAGGCCGTGCCGACGATGCTCTCCAGATCGGAGAGGTGGGGTCGCCAGCCCAGTAGCTGATCGGCCAGGCGGGCATCGGCGACCAGACTGGCCGGATCACCCGCCCGGCGCGGCATCTCGCGGCGCGGCACCGAGCGCCCCGTGACCCGCTCGACGGCGTCGATGACCTCGCGCACCGATCGCCCGGTCCCGGTCCCAAGATTCAAGGCCAGGCTGTCGCCCCCCGCCAACAGATGCGCGATCGCCTTCACATGGGCTTCCGCGAGGTCCTGCACATGGATGTAGTCGCGCACCGCCGTGCCATCCGGCGTCGGATAGTCGGTGCCGTAGATGTCGATCTGTCTGTGCAGCCCCAAGGCGGCTCGCAAGACGAGCGGGATCAGATGCGTTTCCGGGTCGTGGTTCTCGCCGGTTTCCCCATCAGGATCGGCACCACAGGCGTTGAAGTAGCGCAAAGCCGCGTAGCGAAGCCCATGCGCCCTGGCGCTCCAGGCCAAGGCACGCTCGACCATCAACTTGCTTTCGCCATAAGCATTGACCGGCGCCTGGGGATGCTTCTCATCGATCGGCACGCGCAGCGGATCGCCATAGGTGGCGCAGGTCGACGAGAACACGATCGCCCCGACCGCCGCCTCCCGCATGGCGTCGAGCAGGATAAAGGAATTGGCGGTGTTATTGCGGAAATAGGCGAGCGGATCGCTCATCGACTCGCCGACATTGATGAGGGCCGCGAAATGCATGACACCGACGATCTTGTGATCGAGCAGCGTCGCCACCAGCCGATCCCGATCGCCGATATCGCCGACGACCAAGGGCCCCCACTTGACGACCTCGCGATGGCCATGCAGCAGATTATCGTATGTTACCGGGAGATAACCCGCCCGGGCCAACGCCTTGCAGGCGTGGCTTCCGATATAACCGGCTCCGCCGGTCACCAGCACGGCTTTGCTCATCGCAGGGGTGGATGCCAAAGCGTGCGCCTCCGATCGTGGCTAAAGAAACATCATCGCTGCGAGACGGCCGAACAATACATTGAAAACGCCACGACGCGGCTTTGCCTTGCGGCCCGGTGCCGAGGCGGCGTTTTGCGCCGCATCGCCAAAGTCATGGATCGCCATGGCCTCCTCCGCCATATTCAGGCGTCCGAGCACGAAGGGTTGCTCGAAATCATGCGGGTATTGCGACGTCTCCCACCGGTTCCCCGCTTCCAAGGCGGCGGTCGGCGGATGGTCCTGCGCCGCCAGCCGGTCGAGGGCTTCCGCGGCGAGGGAGGGCTGAGCGGATACCCGCGGGACGGGGGCAGCAGCCAAGGCTTCAGCCGGCGCCAACTCGGTCAGCACAAGCGTCTCCAATTGGCCGCTGGGAGTCGGCGCACCCGCCGGTGAACCGGCGGCGGGCGGTACAGGCGGCGCCGCCGGAAGCGGCCCGAACAGATGCGGCGGCAGCGCACGCGGCGACGCCTGGGTGGTCGCCGGGCTTTGGTCAATTCCGCCCAATGACGGCTGCGGGAAAGGCACCGGCTCTTGGGTCGGCATCGAAGCCGGCTTGGTGTGAGACGACAAGGTCGCCTCGTAAGCCCGCGATGCCTCGGCAAGCGCCGATAGGGCTTCCGCGATCACCGAATCCGGCTTGCGCTGATCGTCCCGCCGCGAGGGGGCTTCATCAGCGGACATCACCGCCGCCACGGCTCGCGGGGGGGTGACCGACGCCCAGATCGGTTCAGCCCGGATCGGCTCAGCCGTCATCGGTTCAGCTTGAGGCGCTTCGGCGTGGAACGGCTCGACGGGGATGGCTTTGGGTGCTGGAGGCACCAACTCGCTGGAGCCCGCCTCGTCCGCCGATGACGTCGCATGAGGAGCGGCCTCAACCCGGCGGAAGAATGCCTGCATCGCCGCCGAAGCTTCCGCGACGGGCTGCTCTACGGCGGGCTGCGTGAGGGGGGACAACTCAGGCATCGTGAAGGGTTGATGGGGTGGCATCCGGCTCGGCTGCTCCGGCTCGCCACGCAGCCGCGCGAACACCCCGCCGAGGCCGCTTACCGGCGCGGGTTGCGTCTCACTCTCGACCGAGACCGCCTGACGGGCGGCCCATTTCGACAATTCCGACACCCGAACGGCCGATACCGCCTCGACAAACACAGCCTCGGAAGGCGTGACGTCCAACGTCGCGGTCTCCAATGATTTCAGCTCGAAGGACCCGAGCCCGAGAGACGGCACGACAGGAGGTGCGGCGTCGGCAACAAAGGCGGAAGGTTCCGCGATCGTAACCCCATCCACCGCTCCGGCATGTTCCGTGGGCTCGGAAAGGTCAGTGGCCGGGGTCGCGGCGAGCTCCGCGGGCCCGGTGTCTTCCGCCGTCGGGCTATGGCCGACCTTAGCCGACACCCGACCGGGCTCGATATCTTCCAAACTCCTGACGATCAACGGGACCAGGCGTTTTACCGCCATCTCCAGCCCGTCGAGTTCGCTGCCATCCAGGGCCACGCTGATCATCGCGCGGAGTTTGCCCTCACCCTGCGTACCGGGACGACGACCAATACCGATCTCGACACAAAAGCCGTTTTGCGAGAGCACCGTTCCAGTAGCGAAGTCTGAGTCGGTCAAGGGAAAATCCTGTGGCTTCGCGGCGGACATTTGTCTGCGCCGATTGACGGCGAGGCGTTATCCGGCGTTACACAGGAGTATAGCCACTGAGGGAGATCGGGGGAAAGATGCGAGTGCCGCGCCGACGTGTTTGGCGGCACGCGGCTTGAGGCCACTTACCTTTAGCGTGGAAGCGGCCGGCTCGGCATCCGAGCCTTGGCCTCGCGAGGGCCCCTCCGCCGCGCGACTCGGCCCGAGGGCCGGACCGTCAGCGATGGCGCGATAGGGGAACATCACGCCATCGGGGGCATCGGGGCCTGGTCGAATCGGCTCCAGCACGCGTGCCATTTCGGCATTGAAAAGCGAGTGCCCGCCGCCTTTTAGGCCGATGGCTAGAAGCGGAACGTCTCGACACCATCCCGTTGCGACGCCCGAAATTCCCGGAACGCCATCCGCGGATAATAACGGGCGCTGACCCGCTTGACGACATGCCGGCTGACCAGCTTGCCGCCGAACCCGAGGACGAACTTGGCGGTTCCCGCCGTCAGCACGCCGTCGAAATCGAAGGTCACTTGCCGACGTTGAGCTTCTTGCATGGCATGCCAGAGCAAGAGGCTGACCGCGCCGGCATCGGCCTTTTCCGCGTGCCGGGTCGATAGCAGGAAATGCATGGCGCCGTGACCCCAGGCGACGAAGATCGCGGCAGCCAGATCGCCGGCTTCGTTCCTGGCGGCGAAAATGGCGCCTGCGTCCCGGTTTGTGCACGCGGCAAAAAGATCAGGGAAGCGCTCGAATTCACGCTCGTTCTGCGCGTCGCGGCGCTCGATATTAGCGATATAGAAGTCGACGAATTCCTCCGGGTCGGCTAGGCGATCCACGGAGAAGCGTTCGTCGGCGCGACGAATGACGTTGCGCGTCTTGTCGCGCATACCCGCCCACAACAGCTTGGCGTCGACCTTGCAATCGAGTTCGACCGAATGCATCAGGCCGATCTTGAAGCCGCGTGCCTGAAAGCCCAGGAAATTCTCCGCCGTGCCGTCGATGGTCTGATCGAAGCTGTCGAACCGTGGCAGTTGGTCGATCAGTTCCATCGTCGTGCCCATGTCAAGCGCCTGCCGCGTCCGGGGACTACCCGAACCCGACGCCAAGACCGGCCCGAGAACCGACGTGAACGACGGCATGCCGGAATGCTTGAAGAAGCCCTTGCGCGGCAGCAGATAGGGCAGTCGCGCCTTACCGGCGACGGATGCCTCGGCCCACCGGCCGGGAGCGACGCAGTCCAACCACCAAGGTTCGTGGAACACACTCGCCGATAACGGCGACGTCTTCGGTTGCGCTGGTTTCGGCTGAAGGGGTTTCAGTTGAACGAGCCGCAATGCCTCCCCCAACGAGGGTCGGGCCTGGGGACGCGTCAGTAAGGCGGTCGCGCCCGGCGTGGCCGCCTCGCGACGAATGAAACCAACTTGTTCGAGTTCATCCAACATGACGCCCAAACTCCCAAATGTTCTAATCATCTTCGACCGAATTATCGGCCCGTCGAAAACACAATTAGAGCATTGGTATCAAAAAGTCAAGAATTCACCTTTTTTTAATAACTAAATATGGGACTAATTTGATATAAATTAAACTACATCAAATAAAAAATATGACGTTTTTTAGAGAAATTTTTCGCTTCCGGATGAAAGGGGGACTTGTACTGAAAGTAGGCCAATTTCTCATAAAATTAGATCTATGCCGAGCGGCGGGCAGTGGGCCGAGGCTTTGGCCGGATGACGATCGAGGACTCGCGCCCGGCCGGCGTATCGCGGCCTCGCTCGGGCTCCTCCAAATCGGGAAGGCCCTGCGCGGGGGCATGGAACCCCTGCCATGGATCCTGATGCTGTTTCGCCAGTCGGGCGGGAACGGTCTTCACCGTAAACGCCGACGGGTCGAGCCGCGCCGTCACCTCGCGCCATGCCAGCGGGGTGGCGACCGTCGCCCCGTCCCGCGCCCGGGGCGAGAACGAGGCGACGGCGGTGGCGCCCAACCCATTGCGCAGCCAATCGATCAGGATGCGGCCGCGTCGATCGGCTTTCTTGACATGGGCGACGTAGCGGTCCGGAAAATCCCGCGCCATCAGCTCGGCGAAGGCCCGGCAAAACGGCTTCGCCTGGTCCCAATTCGCCTGGGGTCGAAGCGGCACCACGACATGCAGCCCCTTGCCGCCGGATGTCCGGCAGAAGGCTGCCAATCCCAGTTTTTCCAGCCTATCCCGAACCAGCTTCGCGGTCGAAACGACCGTCTCAAAGGCGACACCCTCGCCCGGGTCCAGATCGAATACCAGCCGATCCGGATGGGTCGGATCCTGTTCGGTGGCCCCCCAAGGATGGATCTCCACGGTCGACATCTGGACCAGCGCCGCCAGGCCGTCCAGATCGTCTATGGCGAGGTATGGCGCGCCGGCGGCGGAGCTTTCCCGCACCGGCGGCGGCATGGCGCCGTGCCGATGCTTTTGGAAAAACCGTTCGCCGTCGGTGCCATCCGGACAGCGCAGGATCGACAGCGGACGATGAACGATCTCGGGCAGCGCCCAGTCGGCAACGGCGCGCCAATAGTCGATGAGGCCTTGCTTGGTGACACCCGGCCATAATTCCCGGTCCGGATGGGTCACCGTCACCGAACCGACGGTCAGTGCCGCATGCCGAGGTGTCCGCGCCACGACGACTTTCGCGCCCGCCTTTGTCGTTGTCGTTTTCGACTCCATCGTCGTCTCCTTTGGCGCTGGTTCGGGGAGGATCCGGGCGCGACGCCGCGCCGCGCGGATGGTCTTGGATGCCGGTACCGTCGATGGGGAAAACACCCGGCGCTCGGCGTCCGGATCGGCCACATCGCGCACCACATCCACCACCGGCTTATCTTCCCGTTGCCCGAGATATGTCGCATGGCGCAGGCGGCCGGCACCCGACCAGGCGGCGTACCGCACCTCGACAACCAGTTCCGGCCTTACCCAGGTGATCGCCGGCAGCGGATCACCCGCGAGCAGCATCTCCCCAGGGGCTTGGGCTTGGAGCGCATCAAGGATGCCGCGCAATCGGCGCAGCTCAGCCCCAGAGAAGCCGGAGCCGACGCCGCCGGCATACTGCAGCCGGCCCTGACGATCGTAATACCCGACATGCAGCGCACCGAGACCGATCCGGCTGCGCTCCGGCTCGGTCCAGCCCAGCACGACGAATTCGTCCCGGCCGATGCATTTGACCTTGAGCCAGGAACGGCCCCGACCCGGCTGGTAGGGCGCGTTCGCCCGCTTGCAGATGATGCCTTCAAGGGCCACGGAGCACGCGTTGCCGAAGACGTCGCGCGCGGCACGCTCGATGTGCTCGCTATAGCGCAGCATGCCCCGCCAGGGCGCGAGGGCGCGCAGCACCGCCTTACGATCCACCAAACGGCACGGCCGCATATCCCAACCTTCGAGATACAGCAGATCGAAGCAGTAGAAGATCAGCGACCGATGGCGGCCGGAATGCAGGACGTCTTGCAGCGTGGCGAAGCTCGAAGCCCCCGTCGCATCGAAGGCGACGAGCTCGCCATCGAGCACAACCTCCGCCGCATCGATCTCGGCAACCGCCTCCGCCAGGCGCCGCAGCTTCGCCGTCCAATCATGGCCATTGCGCGTGGTGATCCCGACGCCCTCGGGCGTCTTGCGGATCAATAGGCGGTAGCCGTCGAACTTGATCTCCGAAAGCCACTCCGAGCCGTCCGGTGGATCGTCCACCACGGTACAGAGCTGCGGCTGATACCTCTCTGCGATCGGTCGCCTTACAGCACCATCCGCCGGCCAGGCCGCCCCGAGCTTTGGCGAAGTTCCTCCGGTTTTGCCCGCGCGGGCGGATCTCGTAGGCCCCGTTTTCACGGGCGGCGATGAACTCGGAAACGGTATCTCCTTCTCCACCGTCAGGGCATCCACCCCCGGACGGGCGGTGTCGTCATGACCCTTGATCAGAAACCAGGCCTCCGCCTTGCGCCCGGGCTTGGCATGCAGCCGGGCCAGCGTGAACCGGCCATGCAGACGAACGCCGTTCAGGGTGAAACTGAGATGGCCTTTGCGCATGCCCTTGACCGGATCTTCGAGCGGCTGCCAAACGCCGCGATCCCAAATCTCGACCGCGCCGGCGCCGTATTGGCCGTCGGGAATGCTGCCCTCGAAATTGGCATAGCCGACCGGATGATCTTCGACATGGATCGCAAGGCGGCGATCGGCGGGGTCGAGCGACGGCCCCTTCGGCACCGCCCAGCTCCACAAGGTACCGCCCTGTTCCAGGCGGAAATCCCAATGCAGCCCGGCGCGCTGCGCCGCATGCTTTTGGATGACGAAGGATCGGCCATCAGCGGCCGCATCCGTCGTGGCCGGCCGCGGTTCGGCGGTGATCCGGAAGTCGCGTTTCGCCTCATAGACGTTAGGAGGCGCCCCTGCGGGATGTTTGGTTTTTGACCCGGTCATGTCAGCGAAACGCAGACGAGCCGACGAGTGTTCCCACTCCGGCTAGTGTTTTCGGCCGCCGCGCTTCGGCGCCTTGGTTACCGGTTGCGCGGCTTTGCCGCCGTCGCCCAGACTCTTTTTGAGGGCGGACATCAGATCGATCACGTTGCCGGTATCCGGCTCATCCACCTCGGGCTCGACGCCTTCGCCTTTCAATTTGGCATCAATGACCGCCCGAAGCCGCGCCTCGTAGCGATCGTCGATATCCGCCGGATCATACCGTCCCGATTGCCGATCGATCAGCTGCATGGCCAATTTGACCATCGCCGGATCGGCCTTGGTGGTCGGGACGTCCTTGAAGATCTCGTCGGGGTTCCTGAGGTCTCGGACCTCGTGCAAGGTATGCGCGACCAGCCCCCGTCCCAGCACCTCCAGGGCGACCGCGCGTTCCCGCTGCGCGATCACGACACGCGACAACGCCATCTTTCGGGCGCGCGAGATCGCCTCGTGCAACACCAGATAGACGTCCAGGCCCGCATTGCCATCCGGCGCCACGAAATAGCTGCTGTCGAAATAGATCGGCTCGATCGATCCGGCATCGACGAATTTCTCCACCGCCAGCACCGCGGAACTCTCGACCTTGGCGGCCTCGAAATCCTCGTCGTCCAGAAGCAGATAATGGTCCTTCTTGAACTCGTAGCCTTTAACCAAGTCGCCTCGGGATACTTCCCTATCGGTCTCGGCATCCCGCGTGACCATACGCACACGGTTGCCGGTCTCGGGATTGATCAGGTGGAAGTGCACCGATCCGCCGTCCTGGCGGGCCGAATAGAAGGCGATCGGGCACGAGACCAGGGCAAGCCGCAATTGCCCACGCCAGATTGGCCGTAGATCCATGACGATCTCCTTTTCGCGCGAGTCAGGCTGTGAAACCTGCTTGCCGGCGATTTGGTTCCACATGCTCGCTGGATAGCCGAGCCGCCGAAAACATCTCTCAAAACAAGCGATATATTCGGCGAAGAATTTCTACTCATACGGCAGAAATCACCATTCCGATCTAATTGTGGAACCCTCATCCGACCGTCGTGTTCTGCAGGCAAGGTTGCGCGACCTTCCTTTATCCACCAGACATATCGGGAGAACACAGATGAAATCGCTCGACGAATTGTTTCTACACTTCCTCAAGGACACCTACTACGCCGAACGCCACATCATGAAAGCCTTGCCGAAAATGGCGAGCGCGGCGCAAAGCCCAACGCTGAAGCAGGCGTTCGTCCATCATCGCGAGCAGACCCAAACTCAGATCGAGCGTCTGCAGCAGGTTTTCGACAAGCTCGGCAAGCGGGCCCAGGGCATCACGTGCGAGGCGATCAACGGCTTGGTCGAGGAATGCGAGGAGCTGCTGGAAGAATCGCCGCGGCCCAGTGCCATCCGTGATGCGGGGTTGATCGCCTGTGCCCAAGCGGTCGAGCATTACGAGATGGCCCGCTATGGCGCGCTGATCGCCTGGGCGAAGGCCGAAGGCAAGAGCAACATCGTATCCCTGCTCCAGGAAACCCTGAACGAGGAGAAGCAGACCGACACGCTGCTCAGCGAGATGGCGAATAAAGAAATCAACATGCAAGCCGCCAAGGCCGCCTGACCTCCCTACGGCACGCGGTTCGGAGGCACGCGGTTCGGGGGTGGCTGCCGAGACGCCTCGGCGGTCACCCCCTGGGCGCGTTTGACACGGGATCGGCTTCGGCAACCAGGCCGAGGCGACTTTGCCGGCCCCAGCCGCGGCGGCCGGTCAGGAACAGGAGCCATCCCAAGGCGGCGCCGCCATGCCGCAGGATCTGGAAGCTGAACGGCTCGGCCAAGGCGGCCAGGACGGCATATCCCAGATGAGTGCCGGTTTGGCCGCCGACCCAGCGGCGATAGAGGTGGATCGACCAGAGATGAAAGGTGAGATCGATCGCCAGCTTGATCCCGATCACACCGGCGATCAGGCCGACGATGCTTAATCGGCCGGTCAGGAGATGGGCGAACAGCACCACCAGGGCGCTCAGCCCATAGATCGGCTGCAGCGTATCGATCGCCTTCACCGGCAGCATCGCGATGCCCAGCCAGCCATAGCGCCGATCGCCGACCATGTCGCGATACCAATACTGCGTCTGGAGAAAGCCGCCGAACCAGCGGCCGCGCTGGCGCAGGAAGGTTGCGAGCGTGCTCGGCGCCGCGGTGCGCGCCTGTGCCCGGCCGAGTACCGCCGTCCGCCAGCCGAGCCGGTGCGTCGCCCCATAGCGGCGCAGGCGATGGATCAACTCATAATCCTCGACCAGGCAATCCGGGTCGAAGCCGCCGACATCGAGCAGCGCCTGCCGGCGAAACCCCGCGAATGCTCCCGAAATCAGCAGCAGACTGTCGACCCGCGCCCAGGCATAGCGAGAGAGGAAATTGCGGATGTACTCGTAGGTCTGAAACCAATGGAGGACACGCCCGGCGGTCGACGGGCCGCAAACCGGCGTCAGTACGCCGGTCGCCGCGACCAGCTGGGGCTCCGACGAGAACGCATGACGCATGACGCCGATCGCTTTGCGATCCAGCAGCGTGTCGGCGTCGACGGTGATCACCGTATCCGTCTCCATCAGCAGGAGCGCGCCATTCAACGCACGCGCCTTGCCGGCATGGGGCAGCCGCACCCAGCGCAGGCTGGGATGATCGGGACTGGGCGCGCTGGCCGTGCCGATCGCCGGGGGCAGCAAGCCGTAGAGGCGCCGTAGCATCGCCGGCGTCTCGTCCGTCGATCCGTCATCGGCGATCAAAATCTGATCGGGTGGAGCGGTTTGTTCCAAAAGGGTCGCGAGGGTGATCGGCAGCACCGCCGCCTCGTTATAGGCGGCGACGATCACACCCACGGAGCCGTGCGCACCCGTTAACGGTGTGGCTGGTCGCAGCCTCCACAGCTCCCGCGTCTGCCACGTCACGAACAGCAACAGGGCCGTATCGTAGACCACATAGACCACGCCGACCGACCAGGCGAAAAGGCCGTGCAGCCAGAACGCGGAAACGAACAGCCCCACCCAGAGGCCGACGACGGCGCCATGGATCAGTACACTGGCAAGCGGCGTCGGGGGCGGCGAATAACGGGGCGACGCCGCGCGCAAGGCTTGGTCGAGAAACACCATCGCTCATCTATACCCAGGTTAGGACGCCTGATTTCACTGACAATTTCGTGAAGGGTATACGCTGAGAAGAGAGGCGCGGTTTTTCACTTGCAAAAATTCGGCTCCTCCCCTCGAATACCCCTCTTGTATATACAGGATGACCTGGAGCAGGCGATATGCGGATTCTCTCGGCTTCGGACGCGGCGCGGGTGATCCGGGACGGCATGACGGTCGCCGCGTCCGGCTTCGGCGGGTGCTGTCATGCCGAGGCCGTTTCCGCCGCGGTCGAGGAACGGTTTCTGGCCGAGGGCCGGCCGCGCGATCTGACCCTGCTCTTCGCGGCGAGCACCGGCGATCGAAAGACCCGGGGCATGGGCCATTTCGGCTTCGAAGGTTTGGTCAAGCGCGTGATCGCCGGGGGCTGGCGCGGCACACCCAGGTTGGGGCAACTGGCCCTCGACGAGAAGATCGAAGCCCATTGCTGGCCCCAAGGCGTCATCGCCCAACTATACCGCGCCATCGCCGCGGGACAGCCCGGTGTGGTGACCCGCATTGGGCTGGGCTCGTTCATGGATCCGCGCCAGGAGGGCGGCCGCATGAACCGATCGACCCCGGAGCCGCTGATCGAACGGGTGACCTTGCGCGGCGAGGAGTGGCTGCTCTACCCCGCCCTGCCGATCGATTGCGCGATCCTGCGCGGGACGAGCGCGGACCAGGACGGCAATGTCACCATGGAGGACGAGGCCTTTCCGCTCGACGCCTTGGCCATGGCCCAAGCCGCCCGGAATTCCGGCGGCATCGTCGTGGTGCAGGTGAAACGGGTTGTTCCCGGCGGATCGCTCGATCCCAATCTGGTGCGCATCCCCGGCCTTCTGGTCGATTATGTCGTCGTTTGCGAAGAGCCGAGCCAGCATGGCGTCAGCTTCGGTGAAATCGACAACCCGACCTATACCGGCCGCGTCCGGGCTCCGGCCGGATCGCTGCCCCCGGCGGCGCTCTCGCCGGACAAAGTGATCCAACGCCGTGCCTTCCTGGAATTGGCGACCCTCCAGCATCCCGTCATCAATCTCGGCATCGGCATTCCGGCGGGGATCGGCCGTATCGCGGATGAAGAGGGCTTTTCGGATTACGCCGTCACGATCGAGTCCGGCGTCATCGGCGGCATCCCGGCCGAGGAATTATCGTTCGGCGCCGCGGTCAACCCGACCGCCATCGTTTCGCAGGCCTCGCAATTCGATTTCTATGATGGCGGCGGTCTGGACATCGCGTTCCTCGGCATGGCCGAAGTAGATATCACCGGTGCCGTCAACGTCAGCAAGTTCGGCCGCTCGATCGTCGGGGTGGGCGGCTTCATCAACATCGCCCAGTCGGCAAAGCGGGTCGTCTATCTCGGCAGCTTCTCGACCGGTGGCGCCGACATTTCGGTGAGTGACGGCGAACTCGTCATCAAAGCGGACGGAAAGCTCTGCAAGATCGTCCCGAAAGTCGGGCAGGTCAGCTCTACGCCCGCCGCGGCGACGCCGGGCCAACAGCAGCTCGTCGTCACCGAGCGCGCCGTGTTCGAAGTCCGGGAAGGGCGTCTGACCCTGATCGAGACCGCGCCCGGCATCGATATCAGGACCCATGTGCTCGACCGCCTGCCCGAGGGTGTGTCCGTCGCGGACGACCTCGCCCTCATGGATCGGTCCCTCTTCAGCGGCGCGGCAATGCGGGAGTTCCAGGCATGAATCTTCAAAACGCGGTCGTCATCGTGACAGGCTCGGGCACCGGCGTCGGTGCCGCCTGCGCCCGCCAATTCGCGGCCAAGGGCGCCAAGGTCGTCGTGAACTATTCGCGCAGCCGCCAGGAAGCGGAGGAAACCGCCGCGGCTTGTATCGCCCTGGGCACCGAAGTCGAGCTTATCAAAGCCGATATCGCGGACGACGACGCCTGCCGCCAGATGGTGGCGACGGTCATGGGCCGCTGGGGCCGTCTCGATGCCCTGGTGAACAACGCCGCGATCACCAAGAAATCGGATCCATTCGATCTGGAGACGCTGGCGGCGCAGGATTTTCACGATGTCTTCGCGGTCAATGTCATCGGTTCCTACCAGATGTCGCGGGCGGCGATCCCGGCCATGCGGGCATCGGGCGGCGGTGCGATCGTCAACGTCTCCTCGAATGTCGCGTTCACCGGTGGCGGCAGTTCCCTCGCCTACACGGCTTCCAAAGGCGCGCTGAACGCCCTCACCCTTGCCCTCGCACGGACGCAGGGGCCGGATATCCGCGTAAACGCCGTATGCCCGGGCGTGATCGATACGCGCTGGATGCGGGACGCGGTCGGCGCCGAGGGATACGCCGCCATCGAGGAGCGGTTTGCCAAGACCGCCCCGCTGGCCCGCGTCGCCAAGCCGGAGGATGTGGCGAGCGCGGTCGTCTGGTTGATAGAAGGTGCCGATTACGTGACGGGCGAATTGCTGTCCGTCGATGGCGGCATCCGCCTCTCGGGCGGCGCCAGGAAACCTGCCCGAGCATGAATGCGGCGGCGCGCTACACCCGCACCGCCATGCTGCTGCATTGGCTGATCGCCGGGCTCATCGTCGTCAATGTGGCCCTCGCCCTGACGGTCGATTTATTTCCCGACGAGCTGGTCCGGCCGGTGATCGATACGCATAAATCGATCGGCATCACCGTCCTGGGCCTGGTCATCCTGCGTCTGCTGTGGCGTGCGGCGCATCGGCCGCCCGCGCTGCCGGCATCCTATCCGAGATGGGAGCGGTTCTCGGCCCATGCGGCGCATGCCGCGCTCTATCTCGTGATCCTCGGCGTGCCGATTTCCGGCTGGATGCATGATTCCGCGTGGAACGACGCGGCCAACTATCCGATGAGCCTGTTCTGGCTGATCCCCTGGCCACGGCTCGGCTTCATCGCCAACCTCGATCCGGCCATCAAGGATACCCTGCACGGGCAACTCGGCGCGGTGCATCGCTGGTTCGGCTATGGGCTTTACGCTCTGTTCGTCCTGCATGTCGCCGGCGCGCTGAAGCACCAGTTCCTCGACAAGGAACCTGAGCTGCAACGCATGCTGCCTGGAGGCAGGTGACACGCAAGATGATCCCATCGCCCTCTGGCGGCGGCGATGGTTATATGGAAGGGATGATTAGGAGGACGAAAAAGTCCTAACGGCAAAATCCTAACGACCCTGGGAGGAACTCGATGGCCCTGAAATTCCGGACCCTTTCCATCCGTAGAGGCATCTCCCGATGACCGGCGGCGAGGCAGGGCTCTAATGGCGGAGCCCCTCGCCGGTTCGCGCTTTTCCAGCCTCACCCCGATGCTGGCGCCGCGATCGGTGGCGATGCTGGGTGCCTCCAGCGATCCGACGCGGATCGGCGGCCGGCCGATCGCCTATATGCTGGACCAGGGCTTCGCCGGACCGATCTATCCGGTCAATCCCAAGCGCGACGAGATCCAGGGTCTGGAGGCCTATCCGTCGATCGCCGATTTACCGGGCGTTCCGGATGTCGCGATCGTGGCGGTGCCGTCGGATCTCGTCATCCAGTCGATCGACGAGTTGGGGGCACTCGGCGTCAAGGCGGCGATCGTCTTCACCGCCGGCTTCGCCGAGATGGACGCGGCGGGTGCCGCCGCTCAAAAGCGCCTGACCGACACCGCCAAGCGGCACGGCATGCGTATTCTCGGGCCGAATTGCCTCGGCTTGTTCAATGCGCGGATCGGCTTCTACCCGATCTTCTCTTCCAGCTTCGAGAATGGCTGGCCGCTGCCCGGGCGGGTCGGCATCGCCAGCCAATCCGGCGCCTATGGCACGCATCTATTCGCCGCCGCGCGCGATATGCGGATGGGCACGCCGTTGCTGGTGACCACGGGCAATGAAGGCGATGTCACGGTCGGCGATGCCATCGGCTGGCTGGTCGAGGATCCGGATACCGACGTCATCGCCGCCTATGTCGAAGGCATCCGCGAGGCGGACAGCCTGCTCACCGCCCTGGCCGCCGCCCGGGCGGCGCGCAAGCCGGTCGTGATGATGAAGGTCGGACGCAGCGTGCGCGGCGGCCAGGCGGCCCAGTCGCACACCGCCTCGATCGCCGGCGACGACGCGGTAACCGATGCGGTGCTGGCCGAATTCGGCGTGGTCCGCGCACGCACGACCGAGGAGTTGCTCGATATCGCGCATACCGCGACACGGCGCATCTACCCGGCGAACAACACGATGGGCGTCATCACCATCAGCGGCGGCGCCGGCGTGCTGATTTCCGATGCCGCCGAGGAGCTGGGTGTGGCGATGCCGGAGATGCCGCTCGAAGCCCAGGCCCGGTTGCGCGAGTTGATACCCTTCTCCTCGCCGCTGAACCCGGTCGATTGCACGGCACAGGTCTTCAACGACATGTCGATGATCGGCCGGTTCACCGATTCGATGGTCGAGGATGGCGGCTATTCCTCGGTCCTCGCCTTCTTCACCCAGGTCGGCGCCAGCAGGACGGTCGCTCCCCGGCTGCGCGAGCAGCTGAAGGCAACGCGGGATAAGCACCCGGACCGGCTCTATGTCTTGAGCGTCCTCGCCCCGCCCGAGCGCGTCGTGGAATACGAGAGCGACGGTTTCGTGGTCATGGCGGACCCGACCCGCGCCACCGTGGCGATCCGGGCGATGGGCCAGTTCGGCGATGCCTTCGCCGCCACCCAAGCGCTGCCGCCACCCACCGTCCCGCCGATAGACCTGCCCGAGGCGACGCCGACCGAGGCGGCGGCCAAGCGCATCCTGGCCGAGGCCGGCATCGAGGCCGCCCCGGAACGCGCCTGCGCCACCGCCGACGAGGCGGTCGTCGCCGCCCGCGGCTTCGGGTATCCGGTGGTGCTGAAGATCCTGTCGCCGGACATCCTGCATAAATCCGAAATCGGCGGCGTGCTGCTGGATGTGGCGGATGACAGCGCGGTCCGCGCCGGCTTCGCCACCCTGATCGAGCGTGCCGAGGTGGCGGCACCATCCGCGCGCCTCGAAGGCGTGCTCGTGGCGAAGCAGCTGAAGGGCGGTGTCGAATGCATCCTGGGCATCCATCGTGATCCGGTCTTCGGTCCGATCGCGATGTTCGGCCTCGGCGGCATCTTCGTCGAGATCCTGAAAGACGTCGTGTTCCACCGCTGCCCGTTCGGCGAGGATGTGGCGGAGCGGATGATCCGCTCGATCCGCGCGGCACCGTTGCTGCTCGGCGCGCGGGGACGGCCACCGGCGGATATCCGGGCGCTGGCCCGGATGCTGGCGCGGCTCTCGGTCTTCGCCCATCAGGCTGGGCCGAGCCTGCGGGGGATCGACCTCAATCCCGTCTTCGCCATGCCCGATGGCGAGGGCGCCTTCGCCGCCGACGCGGTTATCGAGATCGGCTCCGCCGATGCGGGCGAACACTAAACGGGGAACCGGCATGACCATCACTCAAGAGCTCTCGTCCTTCACCGCGTCGATCGACCTCCGCGACCTCCCACCGGATGTGGTGCAGCGGGCGCGGTTCCTGGTGCTCGACCTGGTCGGCAACATGGTGCGCGCCCGGCACGACGCGGAAAGCACCCCGGCGCTGCTGTCGGCGGCAAAGGCCCTGGGGCTCGCGACCGGTGACTGCTTCGTTTTTGGCGACGCGGCCAGCTATTCGCCGGCGGGGGCCGCGTTGCTGAACGGGTGCCTGGCCCATTCCCTGGATTTCGACGACACCCACGCGGCCGGCACGCTGCATCCCGGCGCACCGGTGATTCCAGCGGCGATCGCGGCCGGCGAGATCGCCGGGGCCTCGGGCGCCGAGGTATTGGCGGCGATCATCGCCGGGTATGAGGTCACCTGCCGGCTGTCGCTCGCCCTGCCCGCCGGCGCGCATTACGCGCGCGGCTATCACCCGACCGCCACCTGCGGTGTGTTCGGCGCCGCGGCCGCCACGGCCCGCGTATTCGGCCTCCATGCGGACGCGGTCGAGTCCGCCCTGGGCATCGCGCTTAGCCAGAGTGCCGGGAGCCTGCAATTCCTGGTAAATGGCGCCTGGACCAAGCGGTTTCAGGTCGGCTGGGCGGCCATGGCGGGGCTGACGGCGGGGACGCTCGCGCGCGAGGGCTTCAAGGGAGCCACCGACTCCCTATCCGGGCGTCATGGCTTTCTGTCGACCTACGCACCGGAGCCGGTTCCCGAACGCGCGGTGCAGGATCTCGGGCGGGTCTTCGAGCTGATGGCGACGGCCGTGAAGCCCTATCCGTCCTGCCGCTATGGCCATGCCGGGATCGACGCGGTGCTGGCGCTGCGCGCCGAGCACGACCTATCGCCGGATCAGGTCGAGCAGGTGACCTATGGCGTGTCCCGCGCCGGCATGCTGCTGGTTGGCGAGCCGGCGGCGAAGAAGGCCGACCCGCGGAACGTCGTCGATGGCCAGTTCAGCGGCCCCTTCGTGCTGTCCGCGGCGCTGGCGACCGGGCGGATGGATTGGGACAGCTACGGCGCCCTCCACGATCCGACGATTCGAAGCCTATTGGCCAAGGTGGTCTGCGAGCACGATCCGGAGATCGAGGCCGAGTTTCCGACCAACATGTCCGGCAAGGTCACGATCCGGGCCGGCGGCCGGACCTTCATGAAAAAGGTGGTTGTGCCGAAGGGCGAGCCCGGCAACTTCCTCAGCGAGGCGGAGCTGCGGGCCAAATTCGCCGGCTTGACCGGCGCGGTCCTGGGTGCCTCCAGGACGGCGGCGCTGGCCGATGCCGTTTTGCGGATCGACAGCTTGCCCAAGGTCTCGGCCCTCGGACCGCTGGCGCGGCCATAAGCTACAGGGTCTCAGTTGGTCCCAAGTAGCCGTAACGCCTCTGGAATCAGCGCCGCATCCCCCGCCACGAGGATGGTTCCATCGGAGGTAAGGGTCAGGCGCCGCCCCTGCCAGTCGGTCACCGTGCCCCCGGCGTTGCGGATGATCGCGTCGAGCGACGCATAATCATGCAAGGCGAAGCCGCTCGACGCGATGAGGTCGACCCGGCCCAACGCCACCAGGCCAAACACGTAGAACGAGTCCGCGGTGACGCGGGCGCGGGCGAGGTTGCGCAAGGCGAGAAGCCGGTCATGGTGCTGGGCGCAGAACGTGTCGTAGCCCATCGTGCTTATGGTCGCCTCGGCGAGCGTCGGGCAGGACCGGACCGTCACCGGCGTGCCATTGAACACGGTGCCATGGCCATCGGCACCCAGCCAGCGATCGCGGGTCGACGGTTGGTCCGCGAGACCCAGGACGATGGTGCCACGATGGGTCAAGGCAAGCAGGAAGCCGAACAACGGCAGGCCGTAAATGAACTCCCGGGTGCCGTCCAACGGATCGATGATCCAGACGTACTCGGCATCGGCGCGGACCGCCGGAAATTCCTCGCCGCGGATGCCGTGCTCGGGATAGTGGCTTTCGATCTCCTGGCGTACCGCCCGCTCGACAGCCTTGTCGACATTGGTCACCTGCGTCCCATCGGGTTTGATCTCGATGTCGATGGCACGATGGGTATGGAGGCGCAGGATATCGCCGGCCACATCCGCCAGTCGGTTGGCGAAGCTGACGAGGTCGGCGGGACAAGACGGTGTCATGGACGCCTCACGCATCGGCCAGAACCAGCAGGTCTTCCTGGGCGAAGCCTATGGTGACGGACGATCCGCGTTCCGGCGCCGCCACGCTGGGGTTGTTGAACGTGTCGAACGAGATCGCATTGTCCTTGAACCGCACGCGGATCCGCACGATGGCGCCCAAAAAGCTGACCTCCTCGATGACGCCCTGCATGTGGTTGCGTCCCTCGACGGCGGCACCCAGCGACACCGCTTCCGGACGCAGGGCCACCGACCGGATCTCGCCGACCCCGGCATCCGCCAGCCCGCGCGCGGCGATGACCTGCTGGCCATCGATCTCGATCTTGCCGCCGACGGGGTCGGTCACCCGGCCGGACAGGATGCTGAGCGTGCCGACGAAGGAGGCGACGAAGCGGGTCCGCGGAAAATTGTAGATCTCGAACGGCGTGCCGATCTGCTCGACGCGCCCCTCGTTCATGACGGCGATCCGGTCGGACATCGACAGGGCTTCTTCCTGGTCATGGGTGACGTAGATCGTCGTGATGCCCAGATCGCGCTGAATGCCCCGGATCTCTTCGCGCAGCGAGACGCGGATCTTGGCGTCGAGCGCCGATAGCGGTTCGTCCAGCAGCAGGATCTGCGGCTTGACCGCGATCGCCCGCGCCAGGGCGACACGCTGCTGCTGGCCACCCGAAAGCTGGTACGGATAACGGTCGCCCAGCTTGGGCAGCTTGATCAGGCGCAGCATCTCCTCGACCCGCTGGGTGATCTCCGCAGCCGGCCATTTAGCGATCTTCAGGCCATAGGCCACGTTCTGCGCGACCGTCATATTGGG
Source organism: Allostellaceae bacterium (assembly GCA_035555315.1). Classification (GTDB taxonomy): domain Bacteria; phylum Pseudomonadota; class Alphaproteobacteria; order ATCC43930; family CGMCC-115725; genus DATMGU01. Next base: position 61,402 of record DATMGU010000047.1, on the reverse strand, counting down.
AAACAGCGCGTAGGATTGGAACACCATGCCGATCTTGCGCTGATTCGGGCGCAGGCCGGTTACGTCCTTGCCGTCGATACGGATGGTGCCGGCGCTCGGCGTCTCAAAGCCCGCCACCATGCGCAAGGTGGTCGTCTTGCCGCAACCGCTCGGCCCCAGGAAGGACACGAACTCGCCGCGCGTCGCCGCCAGTTCGAAATGCTGCACGACGGTATTCGCCCCATAGGACTTGCGCAGGTTCTCGATATCGAGAAAGGCCATCCCCACCCCTATTCCGGTTGCATCGTGTTAACGCGTATCGGCGGAGGAGCCGCGAGCGCCCCGCCCGAAGACCTGGATCAGCCCCATGCAGGCCCAGGTGATGAAGAAGGCGATGATCGCAAGCGCCGAGGGCTCGTAAGCACGGTTCGCGCCAACGAGCTGCAGATAGGGGCCAAAGGCCGGGCGATTGAGCAGGCTCGCCATGGTGAATTCGCCGATCACGATGGCGAAGGTCAGGAAGGCGCCGCTGAGAATCGCCGGCCGGATATTGGGCAGGATCACCGTGAACAGGATCTTCGGCCACCCGGCGCCCAGGCTCTCGGCCGCTTCGGTCAGCGACCGGACATCGATCGACCGTAGCCCGGTATCGACCGCGCGATACATATAAGGCAATGCCAGCGTCACATAACCGAAGACCAGCAACAGATTGGTCGACCAGACGCTACCGGTCATCGGCAGCCACGAGGACGAGTTGTAGATCCTGAGATACCCGAAGACGAGCACGATGGCCGGGATCACCAGGGGCAATAGGGTGATGAATTCGACCAGCGGACGAAGCCGGGGCAAGCGCAGCTGGATCCAATAAGCCGTCGGCACCACCAACAGGGTGCCGACCACGATCGTCGCCAGCGCCATGATCGTCGAATAGCCGAAGGTCGCCTGGAACTGCGGATCGCCCAGGACGATGCTGTAGGCGTCGAAACTATAGGTGCCGCGCCGCAGCCGCAGCGAGAACTCGAAGGTCGCGATCAGCGGCACGAAGAAGTAGATGACGCCGATCGCGAGGGCGAGCCAGGCGCCAAAACGGTTGCGCTTCATCGCAGCCACCTTTCGCTGCGGCCGCGCAGCCAGATATAGGCGCCATTCGACAGGCCGGTGATCAGGATCATCCCGAGCGCCAGCGCGAAGCCCAGATTCTGATCATGCAGCACGTCGCCGCGGATCTGGGCGAACAGCAGAATGGTAACGATGTTGAGCGAACTGCCGGTCAAGCCATAGGCCGTCGCGATCGCGCCGAACGAGTTGGCGAACAGCAGCAAGCTCGTGCCGAGCAGCGCCGGCCACAGCACGGGAAACGCGATATACCGCCAATAATGCCAAGCCCCCCCGCCAAGATTGTCCGAGGCCTCGCGCCATTCCCGCTTCAACCCGTCCAGCGCCGGGGTCAGGATCAGCACCATGAGCGGGATCTGGAAATACAGATAGGTCAGCGTCAGGCCCCAGAAGCTGAGGACGTTGAAGCCGGTCGAATAGATGTTGAAGTCGAACAGGTTGACGAGGAGCAGCGTCACCAGACCGGTCCGACCGAGTGTGGCGATGAAGGCGAAGGCAAGCGGCAGACCGGCGAAATTCGAGGCGACGCCGCAGAACGTCATCAATGTCGGCCGCAACCATCGCGGCAACCCGCCGAGCACCACCGCCGAGGCCAGCAAGAAACCGATCGCAGCACCGCCAAGCGCGGAGGCGGCACTGATCTCCAGGCTGATCCGGTAGGAACTCAGGATCGACGGCTGGAACAGATGAATGATGTTGTCGAAGGTGAATGAGCCGTCCGCGTGCTGGAAGGCGCCGATCATCAGCAAGCCGGTCGGCAGGACCAGGAACATCGCCGCGAAGGCGAAAAACGGCGCCACGCCGATCCAGGCCCATGAATTCTGGTCGAGCTTAGGCCGGGCAGCGAGCGACAGCGGGGCGGATTGCAGGGTAGCGGGCATGGGCGTCTACCGGAGCGGGAGGCCCGACCGCGGAAACGGTCGGGCGGGAAAGCGATCGAAGCCGGGCGGTTGCGTCAACCCGTTCATGGCTTTAGCACCACAAACGGGCTGACGCGAACCGAACCGAAAGACGGCTTACTTTACGTTGGCGCCGACGACGGTGTCCCACTGCTTGGTGATGACGCCCTTCGCGACACCCTGCTCGTCCAGCGTCGGGAAGACCGCGGCCTCATAGGCTTCGGCAGGCGGCAATTTCGCCAGCAGATCGGCCGGGACCTTCTTGGTGCTGACCAGATCCTGGAACCGGATCGGATGGCAATAACCCTTCAGCCAGCCGATTTGCCCGTCGTCCGAATAGAGGTATTCCATCCACAGCTTGGCGGCATTCGGATGCGGCGCGAAGGCGCTGATCGCCTGGACATAGACGCCGGCGACGACACCGGTCTTCGGCACGACGACCTTGATCTCCGGGTTGCCCTTCAGCGTGTCGCGATCGGCGAGCGCGTTGTAATCCCACCGGACGACGATCGGCGTGGCCCCCTGCGCGACGGAAGCCGCCTTGCCGATGGCCGGCACGAAGTTGCCCTTCTTGCTGAGTTCGGCGAAGTAAGCCAGACCGGCTTCGGCCGCCTTTGCCTTGTCGCCCTTGGCGGCGGATAGCCCGGCCGCGTAAACCGCCTGGATGGCTTGGTTCGCGACGCGCGGATCCCCTGCGAGCGCCACGGCGTTGGCATAGTCGGACTTGGTGAGATCCGACCAATCCGCCGGCACTTTCTTGACGATATCGGCGTTCACCTCGAACGCGAGCACACCGTAATAATCGCCATACCAGGCGCCATCGGCATCCTTGGCGCTGGCCGGAATGGTGCTCCAGGTCGACACCTTATAGGGCTGGATCAACCCGTCGGCCTTGGCGGACGGTCCGAAGGACAGCCCCACATCGATCACGTCGGGTGCCTGCGGACCGGTATTGCCCTTATTGGCCTTGATCGCCTCGATCTCGTCGCCGGAACCCGCATCGGGGTTGAGCTCGTTGATCGTCACGCCGTATTTCGCCTTGAAGCCATCGATCATCGGACCATAGCCGCACCAATCATGCGGCAGGCCGATCACCGTCAATTGACCTTCCTTCTTCGCGGCGGCGACCAGGGCGTCCATCGATTGACCGAACGCGACCCCACTGGACGCCCACACGCTCAAAGCCGAGATCGACGCCGCGCGTAGCCAAGTTTTTTTCATGCTCTTTTCCCCCTAACGATACGATAGCCCGGCAATGAGGAGGTCAGTCGCCCCCCGACGAAAACCAGAACGCGACAGTTTCATGCCATGGCGCGGTGGGCAAGTGGGAGCTGTAATATCGGAAAAGTCGCGAAAACGGCGACGTTTGCGAACCGCCTCAGGGTTCGGCGCGCTTCAAATCCAAGCACAGCTTGGCCAAAAGCGGCTCGCGCAGTGTCGCCGCGGCTTCCTTGGGACCGACCCATTTCGTTCGGCGGCGGGCTTTCTCCGGCCAATCATCAAGAACTTTGTCGACCTTGAGCAGGTAAACCCAGACTTCGACGAACCCGTCGATCACGCCATTTCGCTTATTCGCCCGGTACATGCCCGCGGAATGGGGAGAGATCTCACCGGTCACGCCGGCCTCCTCGAACGCCTCCTTCTCGGCGTTCTGGCTCAGCGTCAAATAAGGCTCGGCCGTGCCCTTCGGAATGCCCCATCGCTTGCCGGGCCCGGTCGTCACCAGCAGAATCCGGATCTTACCGTTCTTCTCGATGCGATAGGGCAATGCGCCGGATTGCAGCCGTATCCGTGGATCGCGCACCATGTCGAAAATTAATCCTCGCGCTTCACTCTGCTGTTCAACAACTCGCCTTGCTCTTTTAGCCGAGGATACGCCGCCGCGGAGACGAAATGGGCATTAACCCGCTTCAGATCCCGCACCAGATCGAGATACAGCGAACTGGTTTCCGCCGTGACCGGTCCGCCAGCGCGCAACCGCATGAAATGCCGCTCCGTCACCGCCGCCTCGATGTCGCGGAACGTCTCCTTCTCGTCGGCGAGCAAGCGCGCGCCGCGCGCGTCCTCGGTGATGAAGACGCCCCCCGCCGAGCGCAGATTGCCGATGAGTCGCTCGATCATGCCGGTGATCTCCGATTGACCCTCCGTCGAGAACTTCAGACCGCGCTTCAACCGCTTGGAGGCGATGCCGAGAATGTCCCGGTCGACCACGTCGCCGGCATGCTCGATATTCGTCGTAAAGGTAACGATCTCGAGCAGCCGCCGATTATCGGCCTCCGTCATCGCATCCGGATCGAACGCGGCCAGATAATCCTTGATGGCGGCGTTCAGCGCGTCGAGCGTGTCGTCCATCCGGCGGATTTCGGCGATCCGATCGCGGTCGCCATTCTGCAGTGCCTCCGCCGCGGCGCGCAGCACCGCTTCCAGGACATCCGCCATCCTGAGCGCCTCGCGGGCCGCCCCCGCCAGGGCGATGGATGGCATCTCATGCGCCGCCGGATCGAGATAGATCGGCCTGGACGGATCCACCGCTTCGAGGCGGCTCGGCACCAATCTGCGCAGCAGGCGGGAGAACGGCCCCAACAACGGCAGAAAGAGCAACGCCAGAACCAGATTGAAGGCGGTATGGAAGTCGGCGACCGCGCGCGAGGCGTCGGGCTCGATCGAGACGAGCGCGGGGCCGATCTGGTCGAGCAATAGGAGGCCGAGGGCACAGCCGATCAACCGGTTCAGCAGGTTGCCGAGCGGCAGTCGTTTCGCAACCGGATCATCGCCGCTCACCCCCTCCAGCACCGGATTGATCGCGGTGCCGAGATTGGCGCCCAGCACCAGGGCGAAAGCGGCGTGCGGCGGCACGACGCCCTTGGCGGCGAGCGACATGATCAGCAAAAGCACGGCGACGCTGGAATGCGCCGCCCAGGTGAGGGCCGCCGCCAGCATGACCGCGATGATCGGCACCGTCGCCACGCTGCCCAGCAGCAGCCGCAGGTTCGGCACATCCTCGTAAGGCGTCAGCACCCCCAGCAACTGGCTGAGTGCGATCAACATCAGCCCGAGGCCGATGCCGACCCGACCGAGATCCCGGGTCCGCGTGACCGTGGCGCGGCGAAACATCACGACGCCGATCAGCACGAACAACGATGCGACGCGCGAGACGTCGAACGAGAGGACCTGGACGATCAGGGTCGTACCGACATTGGCACCCAGCATCACCGCCAAGCCGGAGATCAAGTCGATGAAGCCGCCGGCGGCGAATGACGAGACCATGAGGCCCGTGGCCGTGCTGCTTTGAAGGATCGCGGTGACGCCGAGCCCGGCCAGGAAAGCCTTGCACCGATTGCCGAGGGCCGCCGCGAGGATCCGACGCAGATCCGGGCCGAACGCCCGCTGGATCCCGGTCTGCACCATATGGACGCCCCACAGGAGGAGCGCGATGGAGCCCGCGAGGTCGACGAATGTCAGGGTGGTATACATCTCACAACCTCCGATGGCGACGCTATGCCGCCGGAGGGTGAACCGAGAGCATAGCTCGTCGATCCTTCCTTGCCTGAGCGGGGGGCAAGACTTAAAGCCGATCGAAATCGCGTTCTTTTCCAAGCGGGAAAAGATTGGTGGGCGTTGTAGGGCTCGAACCTACGACCCGCTGATTAAGAGTCAGACAGAAAGCGTGCTATATCAATGAGTTAGCTATCGCCACATTGTCAGACTTTAGCCTGTTTATGTGCTGAAGTCTGACAGTATCGCGGGCAGGTTTTAGCGGCCCCTTCGCTGATTCGCAAGCCCCAGAAAATCACGGCACCGGCCCCGCCTTCGCCAGTAGCTCGGTCGCGTGCGCCTGGCCGCTCGACGATCCGAAGTAATAGGCCACCACGCCGGTCCAGGCGGCACCCAGGCTACCGATCATAACATTAAGCAGATCCCGTGTTGCTGTGGGCACCTCGCGGAAACACAGGAACCCCAGCAACCCGAAGAACCCGAGCGTGATGCCGATCGCCAGCGCCGGGGCCGTCCAGTCCTGGACCGATATCTCGCGCGCCCTGGCACTCGCCCGGTCCGCGTCGTCGGCTTGTTCCATCGCGATGCCGGCATCGACCAGCTTCTGCTTGAACGCCAGTCCGGCGGTCTGCATGGCGATCAGTTGTTCGGCGGTGGCACCGACCACAGCCTGTCCGGCCAGTTGCTTGTCGCCGGTCGGCGTGAGGCCCAGCGCGCCCTCGATCATCGATACCGCCTGGCCGGCCAGCGGGCCACCGGCAAGCGTGGCCACGGCGGGTGCCCCCGTTTCGAGCACGGCAAGTGCCTGATCCCAAAAATCAGCCATCTCAGCTCACCCCGTTTGTGGCGGCGGCCGCGATCGTCGGCACCGCCAAGGCCATCGCATGACCGTAGGTGTCATCATCGTACCAGTCGGCCGGCACCCCGGCGGGCGGCGGTCCGTTTTCCATCCGCACGATCGCTCGTACGATGGCTTCGAGAGTGCGCCGATCGTGCAGGTCGACGGTATCGCTCGGACCGACACCCAGCCGATTGGCAACAAAATGCGCATAGCCGCATGGATCGTTACCATCCGCGGAGGGGGCCCAACGCAGGAACGCGCCACCCAGCGTATGAATGCCGTGGAGATCCTGATAGGCAACCATGCATTTGCCGATCGCCCGCAAGCCCATGATAGGATCGGTAAAGATCACATAGCCCGGCGCGCTGCCCTCGCTATCGGTGCCCTCGATACCGGCCCAGGCCGCGCCCGGCCGCAGGTTTCCCGGATTGTGGTTGCGAATTCCTCGCGGCAAAGCGCCGTCAGTCATGTCCATGCCCTCACTCATTTAAGCCCCCTAAAGAACTGCACGGCCTCGACAATGCCGGCGATGATGAAATACAGGCTGGCGACCACGGCGGCCGCTATGCCGCCGATGGCGCCCCAGGTCTTCTTGCCGCCGTCCTTGGCCTGTGCCAGGCGTAACAGCTGCTCGACGTCCGCCTTGGTGCTTTTGAGATCGAGCTTGATTTCCGCGATGTCGACCTCAAGGTTCTTCTTCTGCTCCTCAAGCCGGACCAACCGCTCGACCATGCCCTGTTCGAGCGGCGTCATGGCGCGAGGATCACGGCGGGGTCGGCGCCGATCGCCATCAGCAGCGCCAGCGCCGTGGCATCGGTGGTCAGGATCTCGGTCGCCGCCTGCCAGCGGGCTTGCGACACGCTATCCGCCGCCAGGGCGGTCAGCGCCGCCGGCAGCAGCCCAGCGGCATGCAGCCGGTCGACGATGACCAGCCGGCTGATATAGGTCGGCTGGGGCACCACAGCCGCCGCTGGGGCTTCGGGCGTATGGCCGGCCGCCAGCCACGCCTCATAGGCGACGTAGTCGGCGTTGTTCGGATCGAACGGGATGGTGGCCCCGTCATCGAGCCGCAGGATCGAGCTGACGGATACCTGCAGCGTGATCGGATCTAGGATCTGCTGATAGGACGCCATGATCACAACCGCGCCGAGGCTGGCGCGCGCCAGCCCTCATACTGGGCGACGCCGGCAGTGTTCGATTGGACGTATTGGAAGCACCCTTCCGTCCCCACATAGGCGAAGGACGGGGTATTGATGTTGGAGTTACCCTGCGCAAGCGCCGGATCGGCGGCCTGCGATCCGATGGTCGGGATGGCCCGCTTCGTCGCCTTATAGATCAGCGTGATGCCGAACCCGGCATTCGACGAGGGGGAGGTGAAATAGATGTTGAACGGCAACCATTCGAAATAGCGCTGACAGCGCCGCAGCTCCTCGCCATAGGCGTTCCGCTCGAAAACGGTCGTCGTCGATCCGGCCTCCAACTGCACGCCGGTCAGATAGACGATCGATCCCGTCGTGTTGACGATATTCGCCGACCCGGCGGTACGGAGGTAGTTGCCGGCGGTCCAGGCGCCCGCCGTCGTGTTGAAATTCGAGCCGCTGCCCATGTCGAAGCCGAGATACAGCCCCGTGGTCGTGTCGGTCGCCCAGGTGCCCGCCTGGTCGCCCGGCACGCTCAGCGTGCAATATTGAAAGGTATTGGCCGCCACGATGTTGACGGTCCCGACATAGGACCGCGTCGTGCCGCCATTGCGCACGGAGACCGCATGCAGCCCGGTCAACGGGCTGCGCATCCAAAAGCTGATGCTGATCGATTGGGCGGCGGCCGATCCCCAATTCAAATCGGCGATATCCAGCCCTTCGATCGGCTGATCGATCTGCGCGCTTTCCGAGGACCCCGACACGCCGCCATTGGTCACGCTGTACATCAGCGCGTTGATGAAGCCCTGGCCGGCCGGCACGGTCGCGACACGCTGGCCGAGCACCGTGGGTGCCGCCGGTTTCGACAGCGCCCATTGATCGAGGATATAGCTGCGCCCGGTCGCCAGCGAGATCGAGGCGCCGCCGTTCGCCTGATCGACCCGCATGTCGCCATTGATGAGGCGGTTGCGCCAATTGAGGCCGCCGGTGCCCGAGGCTATGTCGGAATAGACCAGGCCACCCACATGCATATTCGCGCCGTCATAGCGCAGCTCGAAGATATCGGTCGTGTTGATATCGCCGGAACGCACCGCCGAGCCGTCGCGGCGCACCAGCGGCACGCTGAAGCCGTTAACCGCGATCGTCGCGGCGCCGGAATTGGCGACGCTGAACCTGACCCGGCAGCCGAAGCCGGTGCGCAGCGAGGCCGGCGCGCCGATCGGCACCGGCACCAGCGTGATCACATAGGCATTGGCCGCCCCCGTATCGACCGCGTAGCTGGGCGTGCCGTCCGACGCCTCGTCCAGCCGGGCCGCCGGCCAGCCGCCCGCCTTGACGCCATCGCCGATCACCGCCCGGTTGTTCGTCGTATCGATGATGATCTCGCGCGAGGCCGGCGTGAAGGCCGCCACCTGAGTCGCGATGCCACCGCGACGCTGTATTTGGTCGCCTGCCATTATGGTATACTCCCTAGGTCAAGGATCAGGCCCGTCCCCTGGGCCAGGTCGACGCGCGTCGCTGCGTAGTTCTCGTTGGAAAAGCCGGTCAGCATCGCGCAATCGCCCATATCTTTGGGCGTGGTGGCGATCGCGACGAAATAGTTGAAGGCCAGCGTATTGGGCGGCGGGGTCAACAGGCCGATCAGCAGACTGGCCGCCGCGCTGGCGGTCTGCGCCGCTTGGATCGCCGCCGCGGTGATCGTGCTGAGCAGGGTCTGCACCACCGCTTCCGCCTGGCTGGTGATCGTGCCCAACAGGGTGGTCGCCGACAGGGCGATGCCGGAGGCCTGCACCCCCGCCGCGTTCGCCTGGGTTTGCGATGCCGCCGCCAAGGTCGCCGAACTGGCCGCCGCCGTCGCCGAGGTCGCCGAGCTGGTGACCGCCGCGGTCGCCGCCGCCTGCGCCGCCTGCGCCAGCGCCAGGGTCGATTGCACATAGGCGAGGGTCGTATCGATCGAGCTGCTGAGTGTGGTGACGGTCAGCGCGCCGTTGCTATCGAAGCCGAGCAACCGGCCGGCGCGCGCGGCCGCCGCCGGCAGCACCGGGGTATAGCTGCCATTGTCGACCGGCGGAAATTGCAGCGCCTGGGCCAGGCCTGTGGTCAATTGCTGCGCGACCATGGCCGCGCGATCCAACGCCGCCTCGATCACCGCCGCCGGCAGTTTCGAATTGTCCAGCAGATGCACGCCTTGGGTCGGCGTCACCAGCCGCTGGACCGTGATGCGGTGATTGCCCTGGGGCGGGTTGTTGAAGATCACCTCGCCGCCCAAGCTCGCATACCCGGTCGCCGGGTCGACGGTCGAGTTCAGCGTGTAATCATAGGTGCCGCCGCCGTTCAGCACCGGCGCCGCGAGATAGGTCAAAGCCGAGGTATCGAAGAGGCTGACCACCAGATCGGCCGCTTCGACATAGGGATAGAAGAAGCCGAAAAGAGCCGTGGTTCCGTTCCCCGTCCATTGCTCCTGCGACAGGGTACTGCTGACCGTCATGGCGACCCTCCGATTTGCGGCATGCGCGCTGATCCTGGATTGAGGACCGCGCCACCCGGTTGACTGCCCGGCTGCTGGCCGCCCGGTTGCGCGCTCAGCTGCTGGCGGCGCGCATCCCATTGCGATTGCAGCACGTCGCCGATGCGCGGGCTTTCCTGCACCAGCTGCTGCTTGGCCGCCGTGCGGAACTTGGTGACGGCGCTCAACACGATCTGCGCCTGCGCCGAGGGCGAGGCCTTGTCCCATTGCGCCTGCATGACGCCCAGCCGGGCCGCTTGCCCGCCGGTCAGCCCGTCCGGCTTGTCGCCGGTGACCAGCGCGTTGAGCATGTCCTTGGCGCCGAGCCCGGTGCCGGGGTCGACCGTCTCGTTGCCGGCCAGCACCTGCAGCCGGTCATGTTCCTGTGGCGTCAGCTGCACCTGCGCCGAGACGCCACGCTGCCCCGGCGCGTCATAGGTCTGCACCTGGCCGGGCTTGTAGAGATCCATCCGCCCCGCATCCGCATGCGGAAAGGCCGCCCGATTGGCCCAGATCCATTGATCGATCGGCTCCGCATTCGCCGCCGGCTGGCCCACCGCGATCGGGCTGACCGCCCGCGCCAGGCCGGTGCCGGTGAGGAGCGGCATATAACCGTCCTTGGCGGGGATCGCGTCGCCCCACAGGCTGCGCTGTGGCGGCAGCCCCTGGCTGGCGAACGGCGTTCGCGCCTCGATGCTCGACAGCAGATCGTAATGGGCGCGCAGCCAGGGATCGGTGGCCCGGTCGACCGCCGCGACCGCCCCGGGCACGCCCAGGCTGGCGACGAAGCGGTCGACGTAATTGCTGCCTTCCCGCTCCGGCTGCTGCAGCGCGTCGAAGAAACTCGCGATGCCCGACATGTACGTCTTGGACAGCATGGCATTGCCCAGGCCGAACATCAGCGATGACGCGATATCGCCGCGCGCCTGGTCATGCGCGTATTTCAGTGTGTCGAAGCTGTCGCCGATGGCGCCCAGGGTCATGCCCAGCGGGTCGACCTGATTGTAAACGTAGGGGGTGCCATCAATGGTGATGGCATAGGGCGTGTTGCCGGCCGCCCGCCAGGCGCGGTTGAGCGACGGGTCGGAAGGGCCCCGCCCGGTCAGCACGCCGCCGGCGGCGAGGCCGGCCGCCGCCAGGGCGACGGCGCCGCCGAGCCCCATGCGCGCCACCGCCAGGTCGCGCGTGGCGCCGCCGGCCGCCAGCTCCGCCTTGATCTGGTCGGACGGGAAGGCGGCGGCCAGCGGCGAGTTGCGATAGACCCAGCCCGCCATGTTCGCCGGGATCTTGACGAAGGGCAGGATCATCCGGCCGAACGGCAGCTTGAAATCGGTGCCGGGCAGCGGGATGTTGATGCTGTCCGCCAGGTCGGCGACCTTTTGCGAAACCCCCTGCAGCGGCTCCTGGAACGTCGTGCGCAGCGCGGCCGTGACCGCCTGTTCATGCATCGCGCGCGACGGCGCATTCATGGCGGCGTCGATATGCGCGTCGAGATCATCGGCCGTCTTGCCCAGGCCGGCGCCCTCGCGATAGGCAAGCGCCCGCAGCTCGGCGCGGTAATTGACGTATTTGGCGAAATCGTCGGCCGCCCCCAGCCAGCGGGTGGGCAGCGCCATCTTCAGGTATTCCAGCGCGCCGCGCGTCGGCTGGTCGGGCGCCAGGGCGGGCGGCGCACCCTCGGCCGCGGTCGCCAGGCGATCGGCCGGCGGCGGTGCCGGCGGTTGATCCGGCGGTGGCGCGGTCGGCGCCTCGCCCAGATAGTCGGCCGGGCTGTATGTGGCCGCCGGGGTGGCGCCGTCCGGCGCCCCGGCCGCCATGGTCCGCACCTGACCCGCGCCGAGCGCGTCCATCGACTGGCCGCCGTCGAATTGTCGCTCGCCGGTCAGGATACCCCGCCCAGCGAGGCGGATGCCGTCCATCATGGATGAGGCGTAGCCATAGACGAGGGCCGCCGTCTCGCCCTGTGCCACGCCGCCACCGCCGCCGCGACTGCCCAGGGTTTCGGCCGCGTAGCGGGTCGCCAGGTTCCACACGCCCATGGTCGCATCCGACAGGGCTTTCTTGGCTAGGACATGCGGCACGTTGGACAGGATGACGTTGTAGAAGCCGTAGAGGAACAGGTCGCGGCCGGACATCTGGCGCGATGCCGCGACGAATTGGCTCGCCTTTTCCGGGTCGCCCAGATCGGCGATCCTGCCGGCCATCTGGCTGATCGCATCCTCGCCGCCGCCTTGGCTGATCAGGTCGCCGATCGCCTTGGTCATGTCCGCGCGCTGTCGCGTGGCGATCTGCCAGCTCTGCAGCGTGCGGCCGGCCTCCGCCCGCGCGTTCTCGAAATATTGCTGCAAACCCTGATGCGTCGCGAAGGCGCGCAGGAACAGCGCCTTGGCCTCCGGCGTCGCCGTGGCCGGGTCGCTCGCGGCCCGGGCATACTCGATCAGCTGCCCGGCGGAGCTGTCGAGCATGAAGCGCATCGCCGTGGTCTGCGCGGCATCGAGCTGCTGGCCCTTATAGCCGGCCAGCAGATCCGCCGGCTTCATGTTCAGGGACGCCGCCAGCAGCGCGGTGCTGTCATTCGACTGCGCCGCCTGCTTGGGCAGCATCGTCGAAACCTGTTCCAGCGTCCGCGCGATATCCTCGCCGGAGCCGATATGCGCCAGGTTCACCTTGACCGGGTTCTCGCCACCCTTCCCCGCCAGGTAATCCGCCGCGTTCTTTTCGATATCCGGCGAGATGGTGACCGGGTCGGCCTTGGGATCGCCCAGCTGCAGGATGTCCCGCACGGGAGTGCCGGCGCGATCGTCCAGCGCCGCGAAGACGTCATGGAATGAAGCGTTCGGATCGTTCAGCAGCCGCTGAAACGGCGTGTCCAGCGGAGGCTTCGCCCCGCCGCCGCTTACTTGGCCTGGGCCAGCTCCGCCTTCGCCGGCGGCACCTGGGCCGGCGCCGTCTTGGGTGCCTGGGTTTTCCGGGCCGCCAGGATTTCGTCCATCCGCGCCGACGCCGCCTGCTTGTCCGCCCGCAGCGAAGTTATCTCGGACGGCGTCAGCCGCCTCGGGGTTTCGAAGATACCGTGCTTCGGAGTGGGTGAGCCCGTCATAACCAACGCCCTGCTGTTGCTGAAATGCCGGCTCCAGGTCCGGATGGTCCGATCGAAGGCCGGCAAGCGCTTCGGCTGACGGCGCCAATTTGGCGCTATAGGCCTTGCCCGTCAAGGTGGTGGCGCCGATCACAATGCCGCCTTGGCTTTCGATATAGCCCTTGAGATCGGCCAGCGTGCCGCCCTGGGTGATGTGATCGTCCGCGATCAGGTAATCGGCGCCCGGCGTCACCTCGCCATCGAAGGCGCTGCGATTGGTCAGCCGATAGACACCATCCTGCCCGGTGCGCTGTGGGCTGTTCGCCTGAATGATGTCGTTATCGACCTGCAGGCCCAGCTGGTCGCCCAGGGTTTTGGCATAAGCCTGCGGCAGCTTGTTGCGCCCCGCCGCCTCATCCGCATGCACGGCGACGATGATCGGCTTGCGATCGCCGATCAGGCCGCGCAGCGCGTCGACCTGCGCGGGATCGATCAGCTTGTCGACCACACGCGACGCCGCCTCGATATCGCCGGCCTTGGCTGCCGGGTAGTCTTCCGGATACAGCTTCGTGAGCGATTGCGGTCCGGGCTTCTGGATCACGACATCCGGAAAATCCGGTGCGAACGCCGTTCGCACCGGCGGCGGCGGCTGATCGGCTTCAGCCTGGGGCGCCGCCGGTGCGCCGGCGACCGGAGCATCCACCGCCGCGTCGCCGCCGGCCGCCGGCGCGGCCCCGCCGCCGACCATGCCCTTGACCGCCGCATGGGCCGCCGCCGGCAGTGCCGTGCCGACCACGGCGCCGGGGATCGCGTCCACCACGCCTTCGCCGATCGGCCGGCCATCCTCGACGTTCTGCGTCGCCTTCTGCGCCATGGCGACGCCGGGCTGCACGCCGAAGGCCTGCAGCATCAGGTTTTGCACGGCACCCTTGAAGGGCGCGAAGCCGAAGGCCGCCCAGCCGGCGGCGGTGAATACGCCATCGGTGCCGGCCTGCTTCACCGCCCGGTCGAAGGCGGCTTGCGGATCGTCGGGGTTCGCCCGCAGCGCCGCCGCGTAATACGGCCCGATGCTTTGCGCCGCCGACATGGCGCCGGCACCGAGCGCCCCGCCGCCGAGCGCGCCCGCCGTGGTGCCGATCGCCGGCACGGCCGAGCCGACCGCCCCGCCGCCGATGCCGCCGACGATGCCGGCCGCCAGCACCGGCGCGCCATGGGCGAGCTGGTAGACCGATTTCGCGACCGCCGTCGCCGGGTCGCCGAGATCGCCCCAGCCGAGCGGCTGGGTATCCTTGCCGGCCCCGTCTTTTTCAGAGGGCGCCTGGTAGCTCGACGGACCGCCCGACACCGCGTCGCCGGCGGCGGCCAGATCCTTCAAGGATTGCGCGGCGCCGCCGGATGCCGCCTGCAGCAGGCGGGCGGCATAGCCATCCGGCGCGATCGTCGGCTGTGTCGCCCGCTGCGCGGCGCCCGCCATGAAATGGCTGATCGATCCGGGCGACCCCATCAACAGGCTTGGCGATACGACGGGCGCCGGCGCCGCTTCGGCATTCTGGTTCGCCGCCGGCGCGGCCTGCCCCGTCTGCCCCGCCGGCGGCGCGGCGGCGCCGGTGGCGACCAGATCGCGGATCCACTGGTCGTTCGGCCGGCCGGCGATCGCGCGGGCACCCAGGAAATCCGCCTTGACCTGATCGTCGCCCGATGCCGGTCCTGGGGCGGCCGCCGCCGCTTGATCGGGTATCGTCGCCGGATCCGTCATTGCCCGCCCTCCGCCGGTTTCTTCGGTTTCGCGGCGCCGGGCGCCCGAACCGTCGCGGCGGCCGCCTGCTGGTCGTAAAAGGTCTTGTACCGGGTCAGCAGATCGACCTGCGCGTCATAGGTCGGCTGATCGATCTGGCCGGCGTCGCGCGCTTGATTGGTCTTGACGGCGATCGTCGCGAGATCCGTCGGATTGGCGATGGCGCCGAACCGGGGCGCCGGCAGCCAGGTCGGCGCCGAGGTCGAGGCCGCCTGATAGCGCGGCAGCATGTCCCCCAGCACCGCTTGTGGATCCTCGCCATTGACGGTGACGCGATTGGTCCATTCGCCCTGGGCCTGCGCCCATTTGACGACCTGCGGCTCATTATCCTTGAACAGGCCCTGCTCCACCGCCTGGCCGCTCAGCGCGGTTTTCAGCTGGCCATAGGTGCCGCGTTCGATGGCCGATTGGCTTTGCTTGTCCTGCGCGTTCAAGGCCCGCATCAGCTCGGCACCGGTGGTGCCCTTGACCGCGCCGTTGATGATCAGCCCGTGCACGTCCCCGGCGGTCAGGCTGCCATCGCCCAGCCGCTTATAGGCATCGATCACGGCGAGCGGGCTGTCGGTGCCGGCCTGCTGCCGCGCCATCGCCGAATGCACCGCTTCGAGGCCGCCGGGCGAGATCTGCTGCGACGTGGCGAGATCGGCCAATTGCTTGGGGTCGACCTGGCCGCCGCCATAGACCTGGCTCAGCAGCGTCACCTCGTTGGCGCTTTGCGCGCGGCGCAGGTCGCGCTCCGCCATGGCGTCGGCATGCGCCTGCGCCGCGACGGTGGCGCGGTCGATGCGATCCGCGCGCATCTCGGCCCGGTACTGCAGCACTTCGCGGCGCTCCGGCATCAACCCCGGATAGGCGGTTGGGTCGGACAGCTTCGCCGCCGCCATTGCCGGGTCACCGTTCATATCCTGCCGCGCGTTCACTTCCGCGGCCTGGCTTTTGAAGCTCAGCACCCGGTCGGCGCCGTCCTGCGGGTTCAGCCAGCCAGCCGCGACCGAGTCATGGATGGTCTGCATGGCGGTGTCGGTGATATGGGCGCGCAGGGGATCGTTCGTCGCGGTCGCCGCCGATTGCGCCAGGTTGTTCAGATTGGTGTCCAGATTGCCGCGTCGCGTCGATGCCTCAAGACCGAACGCCGCGTTGCCCGTATCGATGCCGCGCAGGGCGACCTCATGGTCGATCCCCTGCGTGACCATGCTCAAGGTCAGCGGATCATTAACCCGCGCCAGGGTGGTCGCCTTGATCTGCGCCGCCTCGCTCTGGAAACCCGCCGCCGCGGCGTCGCGATCCGGCACCTTCGACCAGCGGAATTGCGCGTCGCCCAGCTGCTGCGTCGCCTGCGCCGAGACATCGGAGGCATCCGCCTGGCGTTTGGCGTTCTGGTACTTTTCGTTGAATTGCTCCGCGACATCCGAGATCTGCCCGGCGCCGCGCGCCAGCGCGGTGCTTGCCTGGGAAAACACCGCCGGGTCGGCGCGCGGCGCGCCCGGATTGGTCGGTACCGCCAGTTGGTTTTCAAAGGTGGGGATGGCGGGCATGGCTCAGTAGCTCGCCACGCCGGCGCTGTTGCTCGAACTGCTCTGGGTTGTCGGCTGAGTGACGGGCGAGCTCGACGCCGCGTAGGACCCGGCCAGCCTGCCGGCGCCGGTCAGCAGGGTGGTTCCCGCCGCTGTCGAGCCGGCTGCGGCGGCGTTCTGGCCGGCCAGCGTGTCGAGCGTCCCCTGCTGGGTGGCGTTCGTGGCGCTGATCTGGCCGCGATAGAGATCGAGTTGCCGGGTCAGCTCGCCTTGCGTCGCCAGATCGGACATCTCCGACAGCGGCGTGCCGGAATTGGGATCGACGCCCGAGGCCGCATAAGCCGCCGACGCATCGCCCAGCTTGCGCTCCGTCGCCTGCTGATCGGCCTGCGCCTGCGCCGCCGCCTGATTGGTGGCCTCCTGCGCCTTCTGTGCCTCGACCTGGGCGTTGTAGTCGTTGGTCTGCTGCTGCGCCTTGGCCGCATCCGACTGTGCCGAGGCGGAAACGGCCGTGGTTGCCACCGTGGCCACGGCCGCGACCACGGCCGCGATGGCTGTCGCGTAAGCCATCAGACATACCTCGCATAAAGCTCGTGATCCTCGCCGTGCAGGCCATAGCCGCGCATGACGCCTTCGGGCACGAAGCCGAGCCGGCACGCCCAGAGCGCCCCACCCGCGAAGCCGGTCGGCACGGTGCATTCGATCCGGCGATAGGCGGGATCGACCTGCAGGCGGGCCAGCAGGTCGCGCACGAACGGAAAAGCCGCCGCCAAATGACGGGGCCGTGCCCAACCGCCGACCAGCATCCAGGCGACCGCCCTGCCCGGCCAGATCGGCCCCACGCCGCCGGCGCCGACGACGTAACCGCCATCGAGCATGACGAAGCCCTGGCTACCCTCCACCGCGTCACGCACGAAGCTCGATTGACTGACAAAGCCCGACAGCGCCGCGTCGGGCAGCGGCAACAGCGCCAGCAGCTCCGCCGTCAGCGGAACCATGCGAACGGTGTTCGGGCGAACGCTGTTCGCGATGCTCACGGGGCGAACGGTGTTTGGGCGAACGGCGTTCGCTGGGGCGGGGATGGCTGCCGGCTCTCGCGGTTCCGGGGGAACCGCTGTCGCCACGGCGCCATGATGAATGAAATTCATCATGGTTGGGGCATTTCCCCGACATCCGCCTTGGCGGTGATCGCCAAAACGGTGATCGGATAGGGGCCGGATCCCGTCACCAGGATCTGGCATTCCTGATCGTAGCCGCCCGGCAGCTTCAGCCGCTGCAGCCCGCTATAGAGCGGCGGCGCCTGGCCCATCGGGTCGGCGGCCGAGCGGGTTTCCAGCGGCTCGGTGACATCGGTTATCGATCCCGTCAGCGGATCGGTAACCTGCCGGCCAAAATTGCAGCCCAGGCTTTCGAACAGCCGCAGATACAGCGTGTCGAGCCGCTTCGCCTTACCCTGGCTCGATGCCGCCGCCGCGCGCTGCGGCTCGAACGGCATGGTCAGCAGCCGATAGGTGTAGGGCAGCCCGATGGTCGCGAAGGTCGCCGAATAACCGGCGGGCAAGACCACCGCGCCGTTGGTCGAAACCTGCGTGCCGAAATCGGCGCCGTCGCCCATGATCTGCAGCGGTTCGCCGTTGAGATAGCTGACGCCGGAAAAACTGCTATGCGGGGTCGTGCAGCTCCACGCGCCGGGTGCGCCGATCGGGTTGGTCGCGGCGGGCACGTACCAGTCGCAAGTCACGTTCAGCGCGTTGACATAGGCGCGCACGATGGCGATGCCGCCATTGATGCGGATCAGGGCGTTGACCTGGCCGCTGGTGAATACCGGGGCGGCGGCCAGAAAGTTCACGCCGGTGCCCGATGAGGCGGCGGGTTGCATGAAGGCGTTGGGATAGGTCAGCGCCGAGGAGACCGCCGCGTCGACCATCACCGCCTGTTCGATGGACGTGGTGGCCCCATCGAAAAACGCACTCATCACCTCGATCGATCGGCTCGCTATGCCATTGATCTCGCGGACCACCTGCAGCCATAGCTCGTCATATGAGCCGTCCTGGCTGGGGATGACGTCGATGCTTTCGACGCGCGGTGGCCCGCCGAAATACTGGCCGCCCAGCCGGTGCCGGTGCCAGGCCTGGATTTTCTGGTCGCTGAGATAGGTGAAGCCGATCAGCGTGCCGTCGTTCAGGATCGCCCAGATGATCGAATAGGGCGATTGCTGATAGACCATCTGGGCGATGCCCGACTTCGTGATGTGTTCGCTGTCGACGGTGACGTCCGGTCCCAGATAGCCGTTGACGGTCCATTGAAAGGTCCATTCATGGACCTTGCGGCCGGGCCGATTGGCGAATAGCAGCGCCTTGCCGATGCGCAGCGGATCGACATTCGCGGCGGAGCCCAGCGCCGTTTCGCGATAGACCTGGACGCTAGTCGGCGTCAGCTCCGCCGACGTCGAGGCCGCCTGCATGATGTCCTCGCCGCCGCTGGTGCCGATGCCCAACTGCGCCGCCTGCGCGCTGCCGGCGGCGCTGATCCAATGGATGGCATTGACCTGATCGTCGCTGATCAGCCAGTCGAGCGCATTGGTCGCGACCTCCGTGCCATCGGCCATGGTCGGCGCGAAATTCGTGAAATCGCCCGAAACCGAGCCGTCGAGGGCGTTCGGCTGGTTGGTCGACGCCGCCAGCATCAACCGCTGCTGCCAGAAGGTCGGCACCGAGGGCCAGCCGGTCGTATTGCTCCATTTGCCCAGCGACCAGGTCGTCGTGTTGAACAACGGCGCCGCGACGTTTTTCCAGGTCACCGTGTTGTCCGCGATGGCGGTACCGGTTCCGCTGGGGGGCGCCGCCGCGCTCGAGATGCCGCCGACGATCGCCTGGTAGTAGTTGACGCCATCGGGGGTAACGATCGTTCCCGTGACATAGACCGTATTGCCCTGCCACGCGGCACCGTCCAGCGCGCCGGCGGCGCCGCTATTCACCGCACCCTGCACCGTGGCGATGACCTGGGTCGGCGAATTATAGCCGGTGATGATCAGCCAGCCCCACAGGCTCGACAGCTTGATGCGGATATGCCGGCCGATATCGGTCGGCAAAAAACCCACGCCGGCCGAGCTGGGCGAGCTATTTAGGCCGACCACGCTGTTGGCCGTCACCACCACATTGCCGGTCGCCACCCGTCCCGTGGTCAAGGTGGTGGTGGTCGTATTGACGTTCAGATAGGGCCCGTCGCGGGTCACCAGGGGCGACAGCGTCCAGACGTAATGGCTGGATCGGGTCAGCGTCATGGTGGGGTAGCGCGGATGGCAGATGTACAGCGTATCGGCGCTTTGCGTGAACTTCAGCGCGGCGAGGTCGGTCGGCTGATACGGCGTGTTGACGACGACTTGCGACCCGTCGGCGTTGATGATCATCGCGTCATTCATCAGCACGCGGATGGTATAGGCGCCGAATTCCAGCATATAGGCCTGGACCGTCGAGAAGATGAACCGACGCAGGCGCGATGCCGAACTCTGCAGAATGGCCTGCGTCACATAGACCGTGCCCGGCCGCCGCTGCGCGCCGCCCTGCGGCAGGGTCACCATGTTCAGCATGGTGTCGAGGCCGTTATAATATTTCACGACATCGGTGCGGCCCTTGAGGCGTGGGCTCAGCTCGCCGGCCGTGAAGTTGGTGAGATCGATATCGACGCGCATCAGCGACGCGACCTCAGCCAGATGTCTTCATCCCATTCGACCGGGCTGTTCTGCTGGCTATCGGCGAGCCGCGCCGCGTCGAGCTTGCCTTTCAGCACAGTCAGCATGCCTTGCTGCTTCGCCTGGCTTTGGGTCAGTGGCTGGGCCAGCTCCGCGGCGAGCTGATCCCCGATGCACTCGACCAGCAGCGGGTCCATGACCGTGGGGTCGGTCAGGTCCTGGATGTACACGACGTCAAGCGGGGCGCCCTCATCGGTCAGCAGCTGCCGGCCGATGATCTCCCATTGCGCCTTATCGCTCTCCGGCAGGTCGTACATGCGCAGGAAATCGGGCGGCAGCGGATAGGCGTTGGCATAGGTGAACAGCGGCGGTGTCGCGGCGGCCGCGAGCTGCGCCTGCTTCTTCGCGCAGTTCCAGGGATAGGCGCGCAACACCGCGCGCCGCACCGGGTCGAACCGAGCCTTGCACAGGATCGCGCGCTTGGTGGGGTCGCCGAGCGAGGAAATCGGATCCTCGCCCAGCGCGAACAGCGCTGTGTTGCAGATCGAGATGATGCTGTCGCCCAGGGACATGATCAGCGGGGGGAGAGCCTCACGGCCCTCCCCCCTTCTTCCTAGTCGATCACGTATTCGAAGATGATCGCGAGGTTGCCGGAGGCCGGCAGCGCCGCGACGGCGGTCGTCAGGATGATGTCCTCGTAGCTCTTGCTGACGAGGCCGCTGACGCAGTCATAGCCAGTGGCGATCGGCGCGCCATGGGTCGAGGCCAGGCCGACGCGGGTCGGCGTGTTGGTGGCGGTCAGCACCGAGGCCGCCATGTAGATCGCCGAGGAGTTGGCATCGCCCAGCGCGATCGTCGCCGAACCGAGCGAGGTATCGGTGATCAGGGTGATACCGGTGATGACGCCCAGCAGCCCAATGCGCGCGACGCCGAACACGGTGCCGATCGCCTGAGTGGCGAGGGCGATATTGGCGATGAAGCAGCGTTCGCGCCCGGCGACGACATTGGAATTGGGCAGCTGCTGGATGGCCCCGCCGGCATTGCCGGTCAGCTGGGTCATCTGGGTGGAAAAAGCGGTGGCCACGGTCATGATGCGGTCCTCCGCCGGGCGGGCCTCGGCCTCGCCCGGCTATGCGGTTGCGGGGAGCGGGATTACCGGCTTAGAGGCACTTCAGCTCGACGAGCTTCGCCTCTTCGAGACGCGTGGCGCCGAGCGACATGGCGGCGTAGACGTACCAGGAGAAGCGCTTGTCCGGCCGCCGGTCGATCATCGACCAGACATCCTTGGCGACGCCGAGGCCGAGGCCGGATTTGCGCCAGACCGGCACGCGGGTATAGCCGCTGGCGTCCTGCGATAGCCGCTCCGAATGGATGAATTTGAAGCCCATGAAGCTGTCGATCTTGCCCTCGTTGAGGGCCTTGACCGACGCGTAATCCGCCGAGGTCGCTTCGGTGGTCGCCAGCAGATTGCCCTTCTGCTTGGCGCCGATCACGATATAGCGCTCCTCGTCGTCGTCACCTTCGGCCGCGTCGAGAGCCACCGAGGCCGAGATCAGCTTGGAGATGGTCAGGCCCGCGTTGCCGCTGCCGTTGCCATAGGTCCAGTCATTGACCAGGACCTGGGTGCCGGCCGGCGTGGTCGGCGCGCTTTCGGCATTGCCGTTCGGCCAGGCGACGGCGGTCGAGCCGGTGTGACCGGTATAGGCGGTGGCCCAGAGCGAGCCGATGAGTTCGTCGTCGATCGCCCGTTCCAGCGCATAGGCCGCGTTCTTGGCATAGTTGCTTTCCGGATCGATCAGCAGGCGCACCTTATCCTCGACATCGACCAGATCGCCCCAATCGTAGTCATAGGGGGCGACGCGGCGGCGCAGATGCTGGGTGTTCATGATCGGGCTGTCGCCGTGCCGGGCGATAACCTTGCGGGCCGCCGTCGGCGCCATCTGTTCCAGATAGGCGCTGTCGCCGGTGATGGTGTCCTCCATCACGCAAGGGCGCATGCGCGACTTGGTTTGCTGGGCGAGGAACTTGACGTTCCCCGAAAACTGCTGGACGAACGCGTCCGTGACCGTGAACGACATGGGTACATGCTCCCGTCAGGCCCGGTTTCCAGCCGAGCCGTGGTTTCAAGATCCCCCGCAGAGGGCGAACGACGTTCGCTACACTCACACAGCGAACGGCGTTCGCCTGCGGCGCTGGGGCTCGATGACGGCTGAGCTCCCCAATCCCGCGCGCCGCTTGATGGCGCGCCCCACTGGACCCGTGCCTGACCTGGCGACACTCCCGTGCCGCCTAACGACTGTCTGCGCCGAAACCTTCGTCCGGACCCCGATGCGAATGCCGCCCCCTTTAGGACAGCGCCGCGTCAAAGCTCCCCGGGCCTCCGGAATGCGTTGTCTCCGCCGCGCCTAGGTGGCGGACGGGAAGGCCATCTCGTACAACCGCTGCATCGCCTGGACCGCGTCGGCATGTCCGGGGGCGCTCTTGCTCGTATAGGCCTTCATGAATTCCGCGTCGTTCTGCTTGGCCGCGATCTGCTGGCGGCCCTCGGCCGGCGACAGCACGGCCGCGCCGCCGCCCGAGCCGCGCCCTTTGAGCGCGCCGTCTTCCTGCAGCTGCGCACCCAGATGGGCGAACAGCTTGGCCAGCGCCGGGTGGTTGCCGAGGCCGGTGCTTTCCAGCGCCGCCGTCACGTCGCCGCCCAGCTTCAGCTCGTCGGCGTAGTGCCGGATCGCATCATTCGCCAGCGCCAGCTTCGGCTCATAGGCCTGACCCCAATCGGTCTTGAGTGTGGCGGAAGCGCTCGCCAGCTGCGCCGCCGTCTCGGCATCCTTCGCGGCGGTGCCGGAGCTAGCGAGGGTGTTCCATTTTGGAATGATCGCGTCGAGCTGGCGCTGGGTGATGCCGGCCTCGTGCAGGATCGGCAGGATGGTCTTTTGAAACGCCGCGTCGGTCTCGTCATAGGCGAGGCCTTCGCCCTTCGCCGGCATGACGTATTTATCGGCGCTTTCCGGCCGGCCGAGCTTGCCATAGAGGCCGTTCCAGCCCTCGGCATCCTCGGGACTGGGCAGCGCCACCACGGTGGCCTTATCCAGGCCGACCATCTTCGCGGCATTCCGGTAGGACTTCGCCAGGCCGGCCAGATCCTTGATGTCCTTGAACACCGCGTCGCCGCGAATATCCTCCGGTAGCGTCTCGCTGAACGAGGTAACCGCCGGCGCGGCGGTGGCCGGGACCGTGGCCGCGGGGACCGTGGCGCCGGGCGCGGGCGCCGTTGTGGTCGGGGCCGTGGCGCCGGCATCGGCCGAGGCGGCACTTGATGCGGCGCCGGGCGAGCCGCCGGCATCGGGCGCGAAACAGGGCTGGCGGAAGAATGCGAACATGCTGGGGCCCTTCACTCGTCGTCTTCGGTCGCCATCAGGCGCGCCGCGACTTGGTCATCGGATAGCTTGGACAGCGCCCCCTCGGTCCAGCTGAGGAGACGCAGGACATCGATCATCACGGAGCGGCGCCCCTCGTTGAACGCGGTGGCATAGGGGTCGCCGGGTACGAAGCTGCGTTCCAGCATGCCGCCGCCCTTGAGCATGTCTTCGAGCACCCGCGCGCCATCCGGCGTCTCGAAGACGCGGTGATAGGTGGTGCGGATCGAGACGCGGCGGCGCCAGGCGGTGACCCGGGCCATGACATCGGCCGCACTCATGACGCCTCCGCCGTTAGGCGGCGCAGCAGCCGGCCGACGTCGAGGCGGTCGAGGAAATCGCGGTATTCGGGCGTGGTGACCAGCAGATACTCGACGAACGCCGCCTCGAAATCGCATTTGAAGCCGAGCGGCCGTTTGGCCCGCGCCATATCCTCGAAATCCGCCTTGACCTTCGCCGTGAGGATGTCCTCGGCCTTCAGCTCGCCGACATGCGGTTGGCAGTAATGCAGCGTGGTCATCATGCGCAGCGGCGTGAAGCCCGGTATCGGGGCCGGCCAGCCCACATAAGGCACGATGACGCGCGGCGCGCGGATCGGCTCGGCCTTGCAGCCGGTGTGATCGCATTTCATGCCGCGACCCCTTGCGGCACGGCGCCCTGGCCAGCGCCACCCTGGCCTGCACCACCCTGGCCTACGCCGCCGCCCTGCCCGCCCCCGGCGGCGCCGGCCAGCGCCCCGGCGCTCGCCATGTTCTGCATGGCGGCGCTGCCGTCCTTCGCCGTCTTCGCCAGGCTTTCCAGCTGCATATGCTGCTGCATCGCCTCGTCGGCCTGCTGCTTGGCGGCCTTGTCCTGCGCCAGGCGTTCGGGGGATTTCAGGATGGCGGCCGGGGTGTTGAGGTCGTTCGCGGCCAGGCGCAGCATCGCCTCGGTGTCGAGCACCATCGCCGCGTTCGGGTCGACCTGCATGACCGCCTGGACGAGCTGCAGCAGCCGGCCGACCGCGTCCATCTGGCTGGATTTCTGGGCCAGCGCCACCGGGCTGACATACTCGACCCTCAGGTTCACGCCCGACAGCGCCGCCGGCGGCGGCAGGAACGGCGAACCGGGGCCGAACCCCAGCCGCACGCTCTGCCGCCACAGGATGGCGAACACGCGATCGATCAGCGGCCCCAGGAACTCGGCCTGCAGCCGGGCCAGCATCGGCGACAGCAGCCGCATCTTTTCGTCGCGCTGCTGCAGCACATAGGTGGCGGTGATGCCCTTGCCGGCGGCGGAGGGATCGTTCGGGTCGGATGGCATCATCAGCCATTCGACATAGAAGCCTTGCTTGATCTGCTGCTGCAGTCCGCCCAGCATGTCGATGCCCAGCTGCACCTGGCCCTTGGTCTCGACCGGCTCGATGCGGTCGTTCGACCCGGCGCGGTAATAATTCAGGCTGCCCGGCACCGTCTTGATCGGCGTCATGAAGCCGTCATCCGGCACCATCAGCGGCGGGTCGATGACCTTTTGCGCGCCCTTCAGGATGGTCTTGCGCATCTCGTTCAGCATCTTGACGTCGGCCAGCACCAGCGAACCGGGGCCGCGCCCATAGATCTCGCCCGTCGCCTTGGAAAAGCGCGGCACCAGATAGGGGAATTCGTCGAAGCCGCTTTCCTGGATGACCGCGCCATCGGCGACCGAGATGTAGCAGCTCTCGAATGCCTTATGCTTCGCGTCGCGCCGCTCCGGATTGCGGTCGCGGCGCGGCCGGACCGAATGCATGAACTCGAACGAGGTGTCCGGCTTTTCGTCGTAGGCCTTCAGCACCTTTTCGCCGGCCGCCGACCCCCAGGCCTCGACCGCCTGCTTGGCGGTGTAATGCCATTTGCGCACCAGGGTATCGACCCGGTCCTCTTCGTTCTCGGCGATCACGCATTCTTTCAGGTGCCGGGTCGAGAACAGCATGCCCTTGCGCTTGCTTTCCAGCACCGCCATGACGGCCGTGCCGACCGAGCCGATGTCTAGATACAGCTCATGGCTTTGCGACGCGAAATTATGGCCGGGACCGTTGAAGATCCCGTACATCGTCTTGGTCGCGTCATCGAGCCAGGCCCGCACGTCGTCGCGCGTGTTGAGCCCGTCATCCTCCGCCTTCATGGCGAACCATTGGAGGCTGGGGCTAGTCAACAGGCCATGCATGCCGGCGGCGAATTGCTCCAGGGCCACCAGCGGCGTGCTGTCGAAAATATACTGGGTGCGCTTTTGCCCGGGGGTGCGCCGGGTGATGTAGTCGTTGCGGTTCGGCAGCATGTAGTTGCCGATTTCCTGCCAATGGCTTTTCCACGTCCCGCGATCGCCGTCGAGGCGTTCCCAGGTCTGGATGATGTCTTTGGCGATGTCGTCCATGGATCAGCCGCCCAGCAGGGTTTTCTTATCGACCGTGGCGGCCGTGGGATCGCCCTGCCCGGATGTCAGGATCGTCGAGGCGCGACCCGCCGCCTGCGCCTGCGCGGTCGCCTGCGCCTGCGCCGCCGCCTGCACGCTGGCGTCGGTCACGGTCGGTGCGGCGGCCGCTGGTGCCGGTGTCGTCGGCGCGGGGGTGTTGGTTTTGAACAACCCGCTCATGAAGCCACCCCGCCGATCGGCGATGCGCCGTATTGCACCCAATCGTCGAAGGGGGCGGGATTGCTATCGGCGAAACGCGGCAAGTGCGTCGGCGCCACGGGCGACGGCCCGGTCACGACCAAGACCTGGGCCGGGGTCAACGGTATGAAACCGCCGGCCGCCCAGGCGGCGGACAACCCGTCGACGATCGCGCGGGTCGCCACGATGCCAGGCGGCAGAATGGCGAGCGCGTCGAAACTCTGCGCCGGGGTCAGTGGGGCCATCAGCCGAGGCCCAGGATGTTGGTCGCCGAGGTGCCGGTGGCGTTCACGCCCTGGACCGCCATCGGGATCAGCGTCCCGGCTGGCACGGCCTTGAACAGCACCGGCGTTACGCTGTCACGCGGCACCACGGTAACGTCGCCGGTCACCCCGACATAGAAGGCCGAGAACGGGCCGATCTGGGTGTTGTCGGTCGGCGTGAGGGCGACGGCGGTCTGATAGACCGTCGCCGCCTTGCCGGCGAGCTGGTTGGTCGCGGCCACATAGCCGCTCATGGCGTGCGCACCTCGACACCGGCGATCGGCCCTTCGTTCTTGACGCCCTGGTCGAGCTGCAGATAGGCGTGGTTCGTGGCGTCGATCGCCAGCACCTGATGCTCGCCATTGTTGAGCTGCGTTCCCCGAATGACGCAGCGTTCGCCGACGATCCAGCCCACGAAGTCGTTGGCGGCGCCCTGGATCTGGTTCGTGGCGGAATTCACGAAGGTGGCGCTGGCGGGCAGCGACCGCTTGGACATGCCGGGGTCGCGCGCCAGGTGCCCGTTGACCTGGCTGGACGGCGGATGGGTCTGCGAGAAATTCTGCTTGGCGCGGGTGCCGAGTTCAATCGACATGGGGCAGATCCTGCTCACGGTGCTCGCCGCACCAATCGTCGACGTGCCGCTTGACCGGCGTCGGATAGCGCCGGCAATCGCCGCGCATCTCGGCATAGCCCCGCGCCACGTCAGGCACTTGCTTCGGCGCCAGAAACATCCCGCAGGTGCCACAGGAGGCGGGCAGGATCGACGGGGCTTTCGGTTCGGCGGCGAGGGACTTCATGACGGCCATGGCCGTTAGGCGGCCGGCGGAGTCTGATCGCCGGTGGCCGGTGCCGACTGCGGTGCATCCGTCGACGGGGCTTCGGCCACTTCGATCGGGCCGCCGCCCAGCGACGTGAACATATGCGGGCCGATGCCTTCGGCGATCTTGTCGACCGAACGGGGTTCCTTGTTCGGCGGGAAGATCACCAGATCGCAGGTGCCGTCCGGATGCTCGCGCGTCACCAGGCCGGCAAATGTCTCCATGTCGGCGTGATGGACGCCGTAATGCTCATGGTGAACGCGGTAGAGGACGGGGAAACCAAGACGGGACATCGGCGGAACTCCAAATGGTCGCGAATTCGACCAGCAGAGTCGCGTGGCGGAGTCGGGCGTTCAACACCGAAGATGTTTCATTAGCCCGCTATTTTGTTTCATTAGCCGGGCTGGACACCAGGGATTGCGTCCCCAGCGCCGCCGTGGCGGCCCCTGCGTAGCGCCAGAGCTGCAAGCGGCCCCGGTTGTAGACCCGCTCCAATACCTTCCAGCTGACGCCCTGCCCGCGCGCCGCGACGATTTGCACGCCCAATTCAATCTGCTGGTCGAGCGGCATCGGCCCCGGTCGGTTGCTCATGGCGCGCCCCTCATGCCGCGAACGGGTCCCAGTCGTGTTCGTGCGTCCGCTGCGCGTCACGGCTGAGCTGGAACCGCCGCTCGTTGCGGCCCCGGATCTCGATGTCCTCGCCGCCGGCCGAAACCAGGTACTGCAGCCCGTCATGCGGGTGCGAATACTCGTTTTTATCCGGCTCATCCGTGTAGCGATCGTTTCCGGGGCCATGCAGCTTGCGATAGCGATAGCCGGCGTTGAAGCCCTCACGCAGCACGGTGCAGCGCGGCGACAGCAGGAACCCCGGCTCGCCGTCGATCAGGCGCGTCAGCGGCCGGCGCACGGCATCCAGGCGCGGGATCAGCGCATTGGTCGGCGCCGGGCTGATCGGGATGCCGGCCACGGAAGACACGATCTCGATCCAGCTCTTTTCGCCGGCCTGCTTGTCGGCGCCATAGGCGGCGGAGGGATCGGCCCATCCCCGGATCGTGCGGATGCCCTCATAGCGCTCATGCAGCAAGCGCCCCAACATCTCACCGAACCGCGTCGGTCCGGTGCCCTGTTCGGCGACCAGCTCATCGGTGATGCGCCATTGGCCGTTCGCCATGCGTTGGCCCAGCGCCGCCGCCGGGGACAGCCCCGCATCGAGCCCGATCCCCAGCGGCATGCCAAGCACCGGCCGCAGCTCATAGCCCGAGACATGCCGCAGGTCGGAATATTCGGGATAGATCGGCTTGCCGGCCCGGCTATAGCCCGGCTCGTTCATGATCATGCGCCGGACATACCATTCCGGCTGATTGGCGACCTGGTCGGCATAGTAGCCGGGCGGCAGGTTATCCAGGTTCTCCGCGTCGATCGCCAGACCGCTTGGCTGGCGGAACAGCGCCACACCCTCCGGCGTCGCCTTGAACACGTCCTCGTACAGCCAGTTGCCGAATTCCGGCGCGTTGCAATCCATCAGGATGCCGTGCCAGGTCGGGCCGCATTCCGCCATATCCGGGAACCGGCCGGTGCGGCCGCGGGCATAGGTGTAGACCTCGCGCGCCAGCAGATCGCCCTCGTTGAGGTAGAAGAACGTCGGCTCATAGCCGCGCAGCACGTCCTCGACCGCGTTTTCGCCGATCGCGATGAAATCCATCTGCAGTTCGACCATGGTGCCGTCGCCGAGCTGGAAGGTGACCAGATGCGAGGCCGGTGCGTTCTCGGCGCCGGTGAAAGTGCCGACGTTGCGCGGCACCCGCTTGAACCAGGACGGTAGCGTCGTCTTCCAGAGCTGCCGATAGGTATCGCGCACGACGCAGACCTTGACCCGCCGCCGGCCGGTGTGGCGCGATACCGCTTGACGGCTGGCGATCTGGATGACTTTCATCAGCACGGTCGTCGTCTTACCCGAGCCGATCGGGCCGTTCAGCACCTGCAGCCGCGCCGTCGCCGCCATGAAGCGCGCGGCAACCGGCCCCGGCGGCTTCCACCTCAGATCCAAACGCTGGCCGGTCATGATCCCCCCACCCCTGTGGTCGTCAGCCCCGTAATCGCGTTTCTTCCGAAACTCCCCAGCGGCGGGTAAAGCACGCTGACAGGGGGCGCGGGGCGGTCGTCGCCGCGAAAACCCGGGTACCCCCTCGTCGGCAATTCCTGGGCGGGAGAGCAGGCGGCGGGCCGAGCGAAGCCGCCGACCGGGGCGCCTCCCGGCTGGGCGGAGGGTCGGGCCGGCTGATACACAATCAGCGGGACGGACAGGCGAATGCCGTTCGCGCGCAAGGGCTTAGCGGTCACTGTCAGACTTTCCACTGTCAGACTTTTCGACCGGCTCGACGGTAACCCATTGATCCATAACGGTTTCGTCAAGTGCCTCGGCGCCGCCCATTTCCAGGGTCAGGTGCACGACGTTGCGCTGGGTCACGTCCACCGCGATCGCCTGGCGCTGATGGATGTACGGCAGCGCCGCGATGGCCGCGTGCCGCTTTTCCTGCAGCGCCTCAAGCGGCGTGCACCCCAGCTGCGCCGCCAGCTCATCCACCCGCGCATTCGCCATCTGCAACAGGCCTTCCAGCGGCGACGGGTACTTGCCCAGCAGCCAGGCCACCAGATCCTCGGTCCGCTTGTTCCGCGCGCCCGGCGGCCGGCCCCGCCCGCGCCGCTCCGCAAGGATCGCCCCCGCCCGAAGCGGCGGCAGGCCCAAGAGGTCAAGCTGTTCCTCGCCCTCGCCGTCAGCGTCAGCCGCGATCGCCATCGCCGCCCCGATCGCTGCTTGCCCAGCCTTCGCTTGCTCACCCATACCCGAATAAACCCCCGATATTTAATTCCGAACCGCCGGTTAGGTGCTGGTTAGGTCTGTGGTTAGGTGCTTTTCCCTGTAAGTTCAGAGACTTATCCATATTCCTAACGACCTAACCACCTAACCACCTATTTTCACACACACGCGCGTGCGCATGTGCATACGTCTAGGGCGAACGCGTTAGGTCGTTAGGTCGTTAGGAATTGATCTAAGGCCTTGGTCCTGTTGATCTTTCGACCTAACCACGGACCTAACCAGCACCTAACCGCCCCAGACCCGGCGCGCGGGCCGCGTCTATGATCGCTCACGCCAACGGGTTGGGGCGCGGGCGGGCATGGGCATGGGGATAGGGCGCAAGCCATTGATACCGCCTTAGAATGGAATGGAATAGGTGTCATCCGCGCTCCGCTCCGCCCTATCGGGCGAAGCTGCGGATGACGGGTCTTCGTCCGCCCTATCGGGCGGGGCGGGCAGGCACAAGGCGAGGGGCAGCAGGGTCGCCTTGACCGTGCTGCCGATCCAAATGGCCTTGGGCTTGCCATTGGCGCCCAGCGGCACCAGATGCGGCAGGCGGCGCAGCGACTGCACCCACACGCCTTGCGCGCCCGGCGCATCGGCCCACTGCGTGCCCGCATAGATCTTGCTCAGCCCACGATGCGAGCTGGCGACCGCGAGATACCGGTCGAGCTTGATGGGCTTGCCACCATCCTCGGCACAGACCTTGACGCCAGCCTCCTGCAGCACGCGGTCGGCGAGGGCAGCAGCAGCCGCGTCGTCATCCATGCCCGGATAGGTACCGATCGCCCGGCGTATCCAATCCGCGACCGTGAAGCGCAGCCGGTCGCGCGGCGCTTCCAGGGGGGTGGTCAGCAGGTGGCGTAGGCACGCGTCATTATCCGACGACTGCGCCTGGATTTCCGCCATGCCTTCGGCCGCCATCTTGTCGCACCAGGCGTCCAGCGTCTCGCCATCGGGCGGGTGGTCGTACAGCAGCAGGTCGGCGCAGGCCAGCAGCGTGCCATACACGTCTTGCCCGCGCGACGAGTGGCCCGCGCGGGCCATGGCGTCGCGATAGGCCTCGCAGGTCGCATCATAGCGATGCCATTGCTCTGTCAGCTGGCGCAGCAGCCGCGCCCCCAGCTCCGCGCAGGTCCGCTCGCTCATATCGGGTGGGGGCGAGCTACCCAGCGCGTCAAGCTCGATGACGGCGATGCGCGATCTATCCTGCGGCAACAGCGGCGGGATCAGGATCGATGAAAACAGGAAACACGATCGCAAGGTGAATTGCGTCGCTTTGTGATCGGACCCGCCCCGGATCGCCAGCGCGCCGGTCGCGGCCGAGCGGGCCAGCTCGACCATCGCCTTCATTTTTCGGCCATCCGTATCGGCCTCGGCCTCGTCGATCGCGACCGGCCGGCTGTCATGGCCCAGCACCTGGCGTACGCCAGCGGCCGAGGCGTCCGACGTGTGCAGCATGGTGCCGGCGCCCAGCGTCCGGTCGACCAGCTTGTCCATGCTGGACTTGCCGGTGTTGTACGCGCCGGTGATCCACATGACCGGCCGCCAGCCCAGGGCGCCCCCCAGCATCGCGGCGCCGATCCAGCCCAGCACCAGATGGTCATCGATCCCCGGCCGGCGCAGCGACCAGGTGCCGAGCATGCGCAACATCTTGGCGCCGGCACCCTCAGCGCTATCCTGCGGCTCCCGCGCGGGCGAGGGGCGCGGCAGCGACGGCGCGGTCGGATAGACCTGGCGACCGACGATCCCCGGCTTGCCCTCGATCCAGGGCAGCGCGCCCGGCTCCTGAAACACTCCCGCATCGCCCGCCCGCACCGTCAGCAGCGCGTCGCCGGCATGCAGCACCAGCTCGTCATCCACCCCCCGCCAGGCGCCAGCACCGCGCACGCGCCCTACTGGCGACCACACGCCCGCCAGTTTGCAGGCGAGCCGCAGCGTGTCCCCGCACTCCTCCGCCTTGAACCCGGTGATGATCCAGGCGCCGGTTTCCTTCATCTGCTGCTTACGCGGCCAGGTCCGAAACACGTATTCCGCGCGCCGGCCGAACAAGTCGATGAGGTTGTTGCGCGAGTGATCTTTGGCGCTCAGGTTCCGCAGCTGCCCGGCCTCGCACAGGTAATAGCAGGTGCCGGTATCGTGCCCGAGGGGCGTCACCGGGCAGCCCGCCGGCAAGACGCTGTCGCTCGTCTCTTCCGGCGGCCCGTCACCCCGATCGTCCGGCTCGTCGAGCTTTTCGGGGTCGTCGATCTTTTCGGGCAACGCCTCGGCGGCGCCGCTCCGCCGCCGCCGCTGCCGCATCTCGACCACCTTGCCGGCACTGTCATCCACGGCGTCACTCACGATGCGGTCCCGCCCCTCAGCACGTCGTTCGCGTCCTTGACGCCTTCCGGCGGCCGAACCTCATAGACCACGGCCCCGGTTTCACGCAGCCGGGCGAGCGAGCGAACCAGCGCGCGCGCCGCCGGGCTATCCGGCGCGTCGTTCTGCGCCCACACATTCCAGGCGCCGACATTGGCCAGGCGCAGATTGCCGATATTGCCCAGCGTACCGGCCGCCACGACGCGCGCCGCCGGCACCGCCAGGGCAACCGACAACCCGTCCTCGATGCCCTCGGTGACATCGATCTCGACCGGCGCCTTGACGGCGCTCAACCGCGGCGCCTGGCCGATCTCGCCGGTTTCCGGGTCGACCACGATGCCGCGCCACAGCCGGATCGCCGCCCCCCGGAACTGCCCAAGCACCAGCTTGGGCGGATCGAGCGGCGCCTTGGTCACCCGCCCATCCGTCTGGATTTCCAGATAGGTGCGATGGACCGCCCGAAAGCTGCCATCCGGGCCAACCATTCCCGCCACCATCGCCGGCCAGCGCCGTTTGCTTTCCGCGTGCCACAGCTCCGGGTGATAGCGCAGCGATCGGAGCGGAAACGGGAAACGGCGCGCCGCCAGGCCGCGCCCATCCAGGTACCGGTCGACCGGCGTGCCGGCGATCGGCGCGCCCGACAGATAGATCCGCTGCGCCGCGCCGCGCAGCTTCGCCGCCTCCGCCTCGGCCGCCGCGTCGCTGGTATCGTGTCGCTCGACCGCCGCGCGGGTCCGGCGCAGCGCGGTCGGGTCGGTGCCGTCGAGGCCAAGCCAGCCGCGTGCCCAGCGCAGTGCCCGCCCCTTGTCGCGGCCGAACAGCACATGGGCGACCAGGTCCAGCGCGTCGCCGCCCGTATCCGCCGCGAAATCCTTCCACACGCCCGATTTCGGCCCTGCCAAATGCACCGACAGGCTGCGGCCCGGGCCGCCCCGCAGGTCGCCGCATACCCAC
Source organism: Allostellaceae bacterium (assembly GCA_035555315.1). Taxonomy (GTDB): domain Bacteria; phylum Pseudomonadota; class Alphaproteobacteria; order ATCC43930; family CGMCC-115725; genus DATMGU01. The sequence continues at coordinate 28,054 of DATMGU010000047.1, read as the reverse complement.
TCCGCTTGCCGCCGCGCACCACCCGGCAACAGCTCCGCCGCCAGATCGGGCGCCCGCGCCGCCAGCATCGAGACGATACGGTCGATCGGCACCAGGTCGCGGCGCGGCGAACTGTGGGACGGCGTCATCCCAGCGCCTCGCGCAGCTCGTAAATCGTCATGTCGTCGGGCAGCTCGCGCACCAGGCGCCGCACCTGATTGCGCATCGCCGCGATATCGCGATCGACCTGCGGGCCGGGATCCGACCAGGTGGCCGCCCGCCCCGACAGGCCGCCGGCGGCGGATGCCAGCGCTTCCTCAACGATATCGCGGTGTTCGTTCATGCGCTGCCGGCCGCGAAGACGACGAAGCGCATTTCCAACCGTTCCAGATCCGGCGGGCGCAGTCGCATGCTGTCGAAGCGGGTCGAGATTTGCGACCAGCTTGCCTCGGTGAAGAAGTCTTCCTTGCGCACCTCGCCCTTATGCGTGTCGCACAAGTACACGCCGAGCTCGCCGATGAGCAAATGCTTGTCACGCTTGGGATAGCCGCGTGCCCACGCCTTGAAACCAACCTGCCAATCGGCCGGAGCGTGGCAGCCATCGCGGCAGCATTTGCCGTCATGGGCGCCCCGGCGATGGAAGACCATCCGCATCATGGCGAAAAAGCCGCCGGCGGCGCATCGGCGACCGCTTCCGCAGGCGCCCCGGCAACCACCCGGCGTATCCAGTCCCCAAAGGTGGTGTTCAGCAAGTGTAGCAGGCACGCATCACCATCCAATGACTGCGCCTGGATCTCTGCCATAGGCGCCCCGGGCCGCCTCACCCCGTCTGTTTGGCGAACGGCGTTCGCCGACGGAGGCGAACGCGTATCCAGCGCCGCATAAGCGTCGAGGATCGCCTGCCGGCTTTCCCGCTCGACCCGCACCGCCGTCACCAGGGCGCATGCCATCAGCGACCTTTCGCCGGCGCCCGTCGTGGTGTGGTTCGGCGCCAAGGTTTCCAGCAACGCCGCCGCCGTTTCGCCATGCTGCAGCAGACGCGACAGCAGGATGCAGCTGTCATCCGCCCAAGCCTCGATGGCGCTCCCCGTCTTGTGGCCATCGATGAACACTTCGAGCGCCCGGCCCGCGCGGTCGAACCCCACCGCGACGATCCAGTCGCGGCCGTTCCACTCGACCGCCTCGGTGATCTGCAGCCGCCGATCGGGTAAACGCTGTCTCATGGCCCTGAAGCTCTCTTTGGGGGTTCGGCCGGGGTGTCACCACCCCGGCCTTGCCACGGCGTTGCCCCGCTTGGCCGCCAAAGTGCGCCGCCGGGGGACGGCACCGCAGCGGGGCTTGGTTTGCTGCGGTGCGCCGCGCACCGCCCAGGATTTCCCCCGGCGATCTGAATGGATTTCACGACGTGGCTTCCTTCTGGTCATCGGCCTGGCGACGGCGCGCCACCGGCTCGCGCGTCTTGGCCCACACGCCGCCGCGCCGTTCCCAGCGCTCGCCGGTGCCGTCATGCTCGATCGTGATGGGCCCGAACCGCCAGGGCCGGTCGACCAGGTTCATCGCCGCTTGGCGGGTGCTGCATCGGCCCAAATGGATGGCGCCGCGCGCCACCACCCAGGCAAGGCGCGCACCCGGCGCGGTCACGGGTTTCCGCTCCAATACTCGACCAACACCATCGCCATGATGCCCAGCGCCACGCCGAACACGACGCCAACCCCGAAGCTGAGGCGCAGCACGTTGATCACGTCGAGGGTCAGGGGCACGGTCATCGGCTCAGCCCGAAATGCCATGCGGCGCGCCGCAGGCACCAGCTGGCCACTTGCGTGGTCCCCTTGCCGGCGCGGCCCCAGGGAAAGGCGGCCAGCGCATAGAGCGTGGCCAGGATGGCGTGAAGTTTCTTCAAGGTGCTCCCCTGTCATGGTGGCCTTCAGGCCCCTTGCCTCGATCGAGCGCTCTGCGGTCCCGGCACGCCGCCAGGATCGCCTCCGCCTGCTGTTCGATCTCGTTGAGTTCCGCCTGGGTTTGCAGGGCCATCGCCCATTGGCCGCAGACATCCAGCACGCGGCCGGCGAAGGCCGGGCCATAGACCGCGAACAGGGCGAGCAGATGCTTGGTGCCCGGCGGCTCGCCGCTCAGCCAGCGGCGCACCGTCACATTGGCCACCGCGGTGCCCGCCCGTTCCAGGTCGCGCGCCACCAGTTGTTCGGCATTGGCCGGGTGTATCCGGCGCAGGCTCGCCGCCACCTGATGGCCCGCCATGCGGGCGATCGTGGCGCTCACGCGAAGTTTCCTATCGTGATCCGATACCGACATTGTTTCCCACCGCCGCTAAGTTTCGGGGCGTTGGGATGGTCTGGAAAACCACTGAGCGAATGTGACGGGCGGAGGGCTGCAACCCTCCCGCCGGCCAAGGGAGGAGCAAGTAATTTCGTCATGCCGCCCTGCGCCGTCGGGTGACGATCAAGTGAGCGACAGTCTCGATCGTTACGTCATCGGCGCCGCGCTCTTTCGCGGCGAGGGCGATGGGACGCCACTTGATCGGGGGCACCTGTCCAGCCGCCCGCCAATTGAACACGGCGGTGCGACTGACGCCGACCGCCTCGCCCAAGGCCGCGTCGCCACCAAAAAGCGCACTCAGATCGTCGAACGAACGAATTGCCATCCGATCGATTTGTCAGATTTTGTGTCTTTATGCAATGGGTAAAAGTGACGTGCACCACCAGATATGGTGTCAGATAATGTGAACATGGCACCAAAGACAGTACCAACCCAGCAGGAACGGGAAATCGCGGCGCGGTTGACCGCGACCCGTGAGGCTCTCGGTTTTACACAGCAGGAGATGGCCACAAGCGTCGGTGTGGAACGCACGGCTTGGGCGAATTGGGAAGCCGCCAGAAACCTGCCCAATATGCTGGCCCTAGCCAGATTGCGCGAGCGCTATGGCGTCACCCTGGACTGGATCATCGTGGGTGACCCGTCAGGATTAAGGCATTCTCTGGCAACAAAAATTCCGGCGCTACTATCCGACTTTTCCAAGGTTGGAAAAGAAGCGTAGGCGCACGAAGCCAACCCCCAGGGGGGGGGCGATACTTGATCCAGGTCGCCTTGGCGATTTTTTTGAGAGTTACGGAGGCGCGTCCTCAACGAGACCGCCGAATACCCTCGCCCTAATGATCAGATCTTCGTTTTAATGAGTGCTGGCCGCCGTAGATTATTGGCGGGGGACGCACCTGTACGAGCTATTCGTTACGCCCGCGAAGTCCGATCTCTCCAATAGGGGGACGGCGTCTTTACCGTATTTGTCGCAGATCGCCTGCGCGACGCTTTGAACCTCTCCTATGCTTGCAAGCAGAGGGTCGTATCGTACCGTGACGGAACTGGAGTTTTCGAACTCCACGTTATACGGCAACCCCCATCCAACGGCGCAGGCCGCGAGCGGTGCCGCCACCAGCACGATACCAAGATTCTTCACGCTCATAACCACCACCCAAAATTGTAGAGAAAGCCTAACAGCGTCCTTTATGTTTGGGTATGTCCGATTGCGCGTTGTGTCACGACCAATGTCAGAATATGTGACTTTTTAGGCTTGCGTCATGTCAGTATTTCTGACATTCGATAATCCGTTCATCAACGGAGGCGCACATGTCCCTGCATCTCGTTTCTACTTTGCCGCACACGAACGCCGTTCGCGCCTGTCCCTTTTGTGAGGGGTGCGGTCAGGTTTCCGACGGTCCACGGCCGGTTCCGTGGCGTCGCTGGCTTCACGCCGGCCGGTTCGCGTTCACCGAATACATGCTGGGGTTGGTCAATCCCTGCACCTGCCTTGTGTGCCACGGCGCCGGCTGGGTGGCGTCATGAGCGGGGGCTTTCCGTTCGGGAAGCATTCACCTTCCCCACGCGACGCCGTTCTTGCGCACAAAACCTCTATCGTTCGCGCATCGGCCGCGCTGCTCAATGAACGCAATCGTCAGGTCGATGTCGAAGGTTACTCCACCGACCACGACGACCTGCACGGCTATCGGCAGCTCGCCGCCGCTGCCGGCGCCTATGCCTTGTCCGCCAGCGGCGCCGACGAAGCCAAGCATCAGTGGCCATGGCAAATGGCGGAATTCAACCCCAAGGACCCGCGCCGCGACCTGGTACGCGCCGGCGCGCTAATCCTCGCCGCGATCAACGCGTTCGACCGTAAGGCCGCCGGGGATAAGGCCGACCGCCAGGCTGCCAGGAACGCGGCCGACCAGGCGGCCAAATCATGAGCCCCGCTCAGCCGGCGCCCTTCGATCCATTGGCCGCGCCCTACGCGCCGCTCTCGCCTGCGCAGCGGGCCTTGCTCGGCCGGGCGCCGATCGCCTTCGAGCCGATGCCGACCGATCTCGGCATCTCGAATGCGACGGTGCGGGCGCTCGAGGAACGGCTATGGGTCGACACCGTGTATCTCGGCCTCGGCGACGGCCCTACCCGCCTGCGCCACACCGCCAATCCACGCGCCTGGCAGTGGCGACGGCGTAGCCCGGAGGAGCGCGACGCGATCCTCGCCAACATCCGCCGCCACCGCGCCGATCGCGCGGCACAGCGCCGGGCTTACGCCGAAAGGGCCGCGTCATGACGCCCCTCAAGACGCGCGTTCCCCCGCCGATCCGCCGGCTGCGCGCCAAGCGCGTCGTCGGATTGCTCGCCCAACTCGGCATTTTCGCCGTGGTCTGCGGCCTGTTCGCCTGGCGGTGGTCATGAGGGTCTTTCTCATCGCCACCGCCGCCGGCCTCGCCATCTGGTCCTTCGCGGGCTTCGCCGCCCTCATTATGTGGAGCTTTCTATCATGAGCGCCGCCGCCAAACTCGTTCCGCCGACCCAGCCGACCCCATCCGAAGCCTTCTTCGTCGCCCTCGACGCCGTGCGAAATTCCGCCGAACCGCCGGCGACGATGCAGGCGATCGAACGCGGCGCCGGCCTCGGCAACGGCGCGCTCAGCGCCGCCCGCAAGCGCGGCGGCGTGCCCGGCCTCGATAGCGTCCTGGCGATCAGCCGCGTGCTGGGTTGCCCTGTGCGCGACCTGCTGGGCGACGCCACGCCGCCCGAGCTGGATGCGCGGCCACCAACCACTGAGCCGGCGGTCGACCTGGTGATGCCCAACGGCGCCGTGCCGAGCTTGACTTACGACGCCATCGGCCCGTCGCCCATGAACCCACGTCGCGGGTTCGACCAAGGCATCCTCGCCGAACTGGCCAACAGCATCGTCAGCGTCAACCTGCTGCAGCCCATTCTGGTGCGGCCGCCCGGGGGCGCCGATCCGCTGCACCGCATCGTCGCCGGGGAACGGCGCTGGCGGGCGATCGGCATCGCCATCGAGGATGGCCGCCTACCCCGCGATTGGCCGATCCCCGTCGTCATTCGCCGCGGCCTGACCGATGCCGAACACCGGGCCATAGCCATCATCGAAAACCTGCAACGCCACGACGTGCCGCCGCTCGACGAGGCGGAGGGGTTCAAGGCGCTCATAGAGGAGGCCGGCTGGTCGACCGCCGATATCGCCGCTAAGATCGGCAAGACCGTCCGCCACGTCCAGCTGCGCCTGGCCCTGGTCGACAAGCTGGCCGAGCCGGTCAAGCAGGCGCTGCGCGACGGCGAGCTGACCCTGGCGCAAGCGCGCGCCTTCACCGCCGCCTCACCGGACCGGCAGTTGGAGTTGCTGGAGCGTGTCGGTGAGAACCACACGGCCGACCACGTGGCGCGGTTGGTCAGCCAAGAGAATTTCCCAGCCAGCCGGGCGATCTTCGATCTTGCCCGATTTACCGGCCCGACGACGACCGACGACGAGTCCGGCGAGCTGATCTTTCAGGACAGCGTGCTGTTCGACTATCTGCAGCGCGAGGCGATCAAGGAAAAGACCAAGCAACTGGCGATCGCCGGCACCGGCGTCGTCATGTTGGTCGAGACCGATTGGTGGAGCACGGCCGATTACGCCGTGCAACAGGCCATGATCTACCGCGCCCAAGGGCAGAAGCCCAAGGGCGCGCAGACGGCCGTGGTGATCCAGCTCAAGCGCGACCTGTCGGTGATCATCCACGACAATCTGTGGAAGCTCGACAAGAAGCCGCCCGCGACCAAGGCCAGCACGCCCGCCAAAGACCTGGCGCCCGACCAGGCCGACCCGGTCGAGGCGGTCACCACCGGCCGCAAGATCTACGCCAAGCAGGCCAAGACCCGGGCACTGCAGGACACCCTGTTCTTTGCTGCCGAGATGGGCAACCCACGCGTGTTGAACGAGCTGACCTGCCTCGCCCTGATCACCGCCGCCGGCGCCATGGCCGGCCTGCGCAGCGACGACAGGGGCGAGGAAAACCGCGTCGTCGGCGCCCAGATCGCGGTCATCCTGGATCGCTTCGCCGACGCCGCCGGCCGCAAGCTGTTCGCCGAGGGCAAGCCCTGCCTGTCCGCGCTGGACCACTACAATACCACGGGGGCGCAGGACACCGTCCGCAAGGCCCTAGGCACCATGACCGACGCGGCGGTTCAGACGCTCACCACGGCCCTGCTGGCGGCCCGCTGCCACGATCTGGTCGAGGCCTACAACCCGCATATGGGCAGCCAGCCCGCAACCATCGAGCTCGCCGAACGGCTGAACATCAACATGCCGGAGTGGTGGCGCATCGACGACGCGTACCTGGCCACCCTGCGCAAGGATCAGCTGGAAACGCTGGCCTTCACCATCGGCCTCTATCACGCCGGCAAGCTCGATGCGGTCACCCCGGCGGATTTCGGCACGATGAAGGCCACCGAACGGCGCGCCGCCATCCTGCGGTTCGCCGAGACGAACGACGTTCGCCACATCCCGCCCGAACTGGAATTCCACGGCGCGTTGATGATCGAGGCCGGCATCCGCCAGGAAGCGAAGGCGGCATCATGAGCGCCGCCAACAGCGACCGCCGCCTGCTCACCCGTGCCGAGATGGCCGATCGGCTGCAGGTCGATCTCGACTACCTCTATCGGCACCTTCACCGGCTATACGCAGACGGCTTCCCCCGTCCGGCCTGGGGCAATCGCGCGGGCGCCCGATGGGACCCCCGCGCGATCGACGCCTGGCTGGACGCCAAGATCGCCCGGCCGGCGGCCTCGTCGCCGGCGCCGGCCGGCGGCGGTGAGGACGAGGTGGATTACGACGCCATTCTGAACCGCAATGCCCAGCGGATCGTGGAGGGCGTGCTGTGAGGGGCCTCTCCGCGAACGAGATCGAAGACCAGCTTAAGCAGCTGGTGCATGAGCTGATCACCGAGGCCTTACGCGGCCTGTCCCACCGGGGCTTGATCGCTGGGGCGACCGTCGAAACGCTCGCCCCTTATGCGTCGCCGTACCAATACCGCCTAACGCGGATCGACGTGGGCCTGCGCGAAACCATGCTGTCGATCAGCTGCTATGGCAACAAGCTCCGCCGCGACGGCACGTTCGGAACCCATGATCATTACGTCGGCCGGCCCCGTGAGTTGATGATCATCCGGCACGCTAAGGGGGCGCATTAATGACCACCATCACCCGAGATGAGTTCGCCGCCCGATTTAAAGCTCGGATGCTGGCTCGTTCCCACGCGACACCCGCCGCCGCACGCGAGGTCGCGGAATATGCTGATGCGGCTGTCGCCGACTATTGGGGCGATCCCAGTATGCGCAAGGAAGAACCGGAAGACTGCGCCGATGTCGACATGTCGTATTGGGACGAGGAGTGACGCTGTGACCGAGAAAACGACCGAAGCCTGCCCGATCTGCCAGGGCTCCCGCACTGTGCGCCTGTTCGTCTATCATCCCGTCACCACGAAGCCCCTCGCCCGCCAGGCTCGCCTTGAAGACTCGTCCCGCACCTACCCCTGTCCGGAATGCACCCGCAAGGCGGTGTCGGAAGAGCACGTCACAATACTCCAGCATACCGCCGTCTTTGGGGCGACCTATCTGGTTCGTGAGGGGCTGGAAATATACGCGATGCGGACGGCCGCGGCGGCTTTGTCCCGTCGTTTGCTGGACGATCAATTCATCAAGTTTTCGTATTTTCCCAACGTCCTGCCGGGATCGACCGAGGTGGTTGCAACTCTAGCGGCCGTGGCACCCAGCCACGTCGCGAGCATGGAACAACGTATCGCGGAACGGCAAGGTGACGTGGCTCGGCGTGTTGTCGAGCAGGCCGTCCGCGAAATAGAAATATGGGGATCAGCGTTTGGCGGCACGGGCGGATCGATCCACAAAGAAATGGCGGTCGAGGCCGTCAAGATGGCCCTGATTAGGGTACTGTCGACACCACGCACCCACGCCACCTAGCCGCCCGCCAGGATAGCCGCCATGGCAACGATCAAGGTTCCCTATCTCGCGACACGGCCCGGGGCGCAGGGCGGGAAGCGCCATTTCTGGGTGCCCGGTCCGCACCTCCGCCTCGCCGGCTGGCGTCCGGAGCGGCTGCCCGATGACTTTCAGGCGGCCGTGCTGCGCGCGAACGACATCAACAAGGCCGTCAAGGCCTGGCGCAAGGGCGCGCCGCTGAACCAGGACGCGACGGAAACGGCGGCCGCGCCAATCGCCGTGCCGACGGTGCTGCCGCCGGCGGCACGGCCGATCCCGACGACGCCAGTGATCGTCGCCGACTTAATCCGTAAATACCGCGCCAGCCCGTTCTTTCTGGGCAAGGCGCCGAAGACCAAGCGCGGCTATAACCAGAACCTTCAAGTAATCGAGGCCTGGGCAGGCGGCACACCCGTGCGCGTCCTGACCGGGCCGCGGATCGCCGCCTTCTACGAGCTGCTGTATGCCAAGACGCCCAGCAAGGCGAATGCGGTTATCGGCATGCTGCGCATCCTGCTGGGCTATGGGGTCAAAGTCGGCTCGGTCGCGGTCAACGTCGCCGCGAGCCCCGGGATGATCAGCCAGCCCTTTAACGGCAGGCTATGGCCGCGCGACGCCAAGGATCTACTGATCGAGGCGGCCGACAAGCTGGGCTGGCATTCCGTGGGAACGGCGATCGAGATGAATTGGTGGCTGGGCCAGCGCGAGGGCGACGTCCTCGCCTGGCCGCGCGCGCAGTACCGCAACGGCCGATTTTATGTGAAGCAGCGCAAGACGGGCAAGCGCGTCGGCGTGCGCGACAATCCCCAGGTCGCCGCGCGCGTGGCGGCCGAGCTGGAGGCCCAGCGCCTGCGCGGCATCTTGGGCACGCCCTCGATGCCGCTGCTGCTGTGCGAGACGACCGGCCAGGCCTGGACCGAGGATCACTTTCGCAAGGTGTTCCAGAAGGTGCGCGCGGCGGCGGACGAGAAATGGCCAGGGTTCGAACAGGAAGATGGCTCGATGCTTTCGACCCTGGACCTGCAGTTCATGCATCTGCGCCATACGGCCGTCACCGAACATGCCATCGCCGGCAGCACCGTGCCGCAGATCAGCGGCATCACCGGCCATAGCCTGAAGACCGTCGAGGCGATCCTGGAACACTACCTGATCCGCACCGAGGAGCTGGCCGACGCCGGCACCGACAAACGCATGGCCCGCGACGCGGCCGAGGGGGAAGAATGAACCCTTTGGCCGGAGTAGATGAACCGACGATCCGTGAAGTCCAGTACGTCGTGGATAAGGACGTGGTCCGCTACCGGCTGAGCGACGGCACGATTCGCGATGCTGAAAATCGCAATGCCAGGATACCGTTCGGCTGGCCGTTCAATGAGCTTGCACAGCAGGCGGCAAACGCCTGCCTTAGCGTGCTGGGTTACGAATGGCAGACAATTTCTGAGGGCACCGGCAGCTACGATCGAGACCTGGCACGCTTCACCATAGGCGCCCTGGAAATCGTGCATACGGAACGCTGACGGAACATAAAAGTCGAACGTTCGACTTCTGCTAGTCGCACAAAAGTCGAACAGTTCCCGTCTTGTTCACCATCTCCGGCCACTAAGCCCTTGAAAAGATGGTGGGCGTTGTAGGGCTCGAACCTACGACCCGCTGATTAAGAGTCAGCTGCTCTACCAACTGAGCTAAACGCCCGCTCTCGCGAGGCGCGGTGTGTAGCAAACGCGATCGGCTTTGTCGAGGCCGCTTTGGGCGTCGGTGACAACCGATTGTCCAACGCCGCTCAAAGCGGACAATTCCAGGATTCTGAGCTAGGGTTTTACCCAAGCCCATCCGCTCCTCGATCTCTCTCCCCGCTCCAGGACCCCGCCCGATGTCTTCGCCCTTCGATATCGAACGCGCCTCGCTGCGGCGCGCGCCGGACCGCGCCGTCGCCGTCGCGGTGATTGTCGCCGAAGATGGCCGATACCTGCTGCAGCTGCGCGACGACAAGCCCGGCATCGCGGTGCCGGGGCATTGGGCACTGTTCGGCGGCGGCCTCGAACCGGGCGAAAGCCCCGCCACGGCCCTGGTGCGCGAGCTGCGCGAGGAACTCGGCTTCACCGCGACCGATTATGCCAGGCTGATGGAGTCGATCCACCGGATGCCGTCCGGCCGTATCGTCGAAATGTGGTTCTTCACGGTCCGCGTCCGGCTGGACGAAATCGATCGCATGGTTCAGACGGAAGGGGCGGACAAAGCCCTGTTTACCCCGGAAGAGGCCGCGGCGCTGGATCGCATAGCCCCCTGGGACCTATCCGCGGTGCTGCTTCACGCCCGCGGCGCGTTGCTGTTCCCGCGCTGAAGAGCAGGCTAAAGAGTGGTGCCCCCGGCAGGATTTGAACCCGCGACCTTCGGTTTACAAAACCGCTGCACTACCACTGTGCTACAGGGGCGGCTCTCTCAGCCCGCCCGGGTGATCGTAAGCACGCGGCCGGCCCGTCGCAACCCCCTGCCCTGTCCCGACCAGCCGGTGCGACTATTTTTCGAGTCTCGCCGAAGTCGGTGAAAACATCATCCGAAACGGCATCTTAGCCGCCGGCGCGACCAGTTCGCATCGCCATGTCGACCGGAACGATGCCTCCAACCATCTGAGGAATACTCCGAATTCAAAATGAAAAATCCGCAACGGCGCGAATTGTGCCAACTCCAATCAATATTACGTCGATTATTGACCAGAATTATCGCTTCATGGAAGTTTTCTGGTGACGAACAGATTGATTTTTGAATAACAAATGGGGTTTTTATGGGGATAATCGTAACAATATAGATACACAAAAATCATAATATATTAAAAATTCGTTAATTTTAAATAATTAATCAAAAATCATGAATGGGCAGAAGACCTAAATTTTAATATACGGCACAAAAAATGTCGAATTTTTTTACTATATGAGCAAATTATCATGAAATATTAACCAATATAATCATTAAAATTAGACGATATACGTCATAATTACAGAGAAATCGTCACTTGCGCCAAACGGCCGCAGAAAACCAGATTGTTGAAATTCTCAAGATCAGCTATCGATGACGGACATGTTGATCCACTTACGTATGACCCTGGCAGCCCATTCGATAAGCATGTGGAATCCGCGATGCAAACAGGTCACAGCAAATGATGACGAGGTCACGTGATGACCGAATCAGCTGACATCGTTAATTTGCTCACGCGAATTGGACGGTCCGACATGGTTTATCAGGAATTCCCCGTACCTTTCAGTAGCGATGAGGCAGCGGCGCATTGGCATCTGCTTCAAACCGTCAATACTTTGACGGGCGGGACGTCATCGGCGGTGGCCGGCGCCGCTCAGGGCGTGGATCATCAAGTCGTGGATCGCCAAATCGGGGCCGGCGCCCGCCATCCCGTGCCATTCGACATGCCGACCGGCCTGCCCCCGCATCGCGAACGGGTTTCAGCTCCCACGACGGCGCCGAGCTATGTCGTCGGCAACAATTCCATGCCGTCGGACGACACTTCCCCCAGTGAATTCGACAATGATCCGCTCGCCGCCGTCGCCGCGGCGATGGCACGGGTGGCGCCCCACCCCCGCCGGAGCGTCGCGGACGTGTTTCCCGAACCGCCTGCCCACACGCCGCCTGAGGTGGTGTCGGGAGTATTCCCACCGGCGCCCGCGGAACCGGAATGGCGCGCAGCGCCTTTGCGCTTTACCCCCCAGCCGCGCCCCGTCTTCCAGGTCGGCGTCCACCAGGCCGATATCCTCCGGGCCGACGTCTTCCAGGGGGACATGTCCCAGACGGCGCCATCGCCTCGGGCATTCGCGCAGCGGATCAGGTCAGCGACTGCGCCGCAGCCGGCGCCTCGCCCGGTAACGGCGCCGTCGGAACCCTCCCCCGTATTGCTCGGACAAATCTTTAGTCGCCTGAAGGGCGACGTCGCTCCGCCCACCGGCGGATCGACGGCGCTCGGCGCCGTTTTTGATCGGTTACGCTAATGCCCTTGGTGACCTTCGCTTCGCCAAAGGGCGGGGTCGGCAAGACCACTCTCGCAGCCAACATCGCCGATCGCCTGGCACATCTCGGCTGGAGAGTTGTCGTCGTCGATTTCGACCTGCAGAATTTGCTGCGGCTGCATTTCGCTATTCCGCTCAGCCATACCGATGGGCTCGCGACGCCAGTCCTGCGCAATCGGTCCTGGCCGGAGATTTGCCGATTGACGCCATCCGGCATCGCCATCCTGCCGTTCGGCACCATCACCAATAACGATAATCTTCGTTTCCAAGCATTCCTGCGGGAAACCCCGACATGGCTGCCGGAGCGGCTGGAGAGCCTGATGCGAGACCCGGAATTGCTGGTGATCGCGGATACCCCGCCCGGACCGTCTCCCTACCTTACCGAGATCGAACCGTTGGCAGCCGTCAAAATCGCGGTGCTGTTGTCGGACGCGGCCTCGATCGCGCAATTGCCGAAGATCCAGGCTGGCCAGTTCTACACCGATATCGGCCGGCCCGGCGCGGTGCCGATTTCCTACATCATCAATCAAGTCGATCTGCGGCGACGCCTGAATCGCGGCGTTCAGGACATCCTGAAGACGAAGATCGGCGATGAGATGCTGGGCACCGTCCACCAGGACGAGGCCGTCGCCGAAGCAATCGCCTGCCAGCAGCTGGTCGCGGAGTTCGCGCCGGGAAGCGGTGCCACCGAGGATTACACCGTGATCGCCAAGCGGGTCGATGCCCTTCTCAAGATGAGGCAGCAGGCGAGGCCCCACTATTTCGAGATGCGTGGCTCATGACGAACCTGGTCCACCGACTCAACCTCCTGACAAGGCTGTCGACCGGCATCGGCCTGTTGATCACCCTGATCCTGGGGGCTATCTGCTTGACCCTGGTGGTGGTAACGCCGCTGGACTTCCGATCGCAGGCATTGTTCGCCGTCTTGACGATCATCGCGATGCTGCTGCTCAAGCGCTTTGAAAATCCGGGCACCACGCTGGTGTTGATCACCCTCTCGATCGTCGTATCGACCCGGTACATCTGGTGGCGCTTGACCGAAACCATGGTCTTCGAAACCTATGTCGAGGCGTTTTTCGGTGTCGGTCTGTTTCTGGCCGAGATCTACGCCTGGCTGGTCCTGGTATTGGGCTATTTCCAGACGGTGCGCCCGCTTAACCGCGAGCCGATCGCCATGCCGGCGGACATCGCCGCTTGGCCGACGGTCGATATCTTCATCCCGACCTATAACGAATCCCTCTCGATCGTGGCCGACGCCGTGCTCGCCGCGCAGTGCATCGACTATCCGCACGATCGGGTGAACGTCTATATCCTGGATGACGGTCGACGGGAGGAATTCGAGCAGTTCGCCATTCGCTCCGGCGCCGGCTACATCACCCGCGCCGACAACCAGCACGCCAAGGCGGGCAACCTCAACGCGGCGCTGAGACGGACCGAAGGCGAGTTCATCGCGATCTTCGACTGCGACCACGTGCCGACCCGTTCGTTCCTGCAGATGACTATGGGTTGGTTCGGGCATAACAAGAATCTGGCGCTGATCCAGACGCCCCACCATTTCTATTCGCCCGATCCGTTCGAGCGCAACCTGGCCGAGGTGGCGAATATTCCGAACGAAGGGCTGCTGTTCTACAGCCACGTTCAGGATGGCAACGACTTCTGGAACGCGGCGTTCTTCTGCGGGTCCTGCGCCATCCTGCGGCGCAGCTCGATCGAGGCGATCGGCGGCTTCGCGGTCGAGACGGTGACCGAAGACGCCCATACCGCCCTGAAACTGCACCGCGCCGGCTTTGACTCGGCCTATCTGAAACTGCCCATGGCAGCCGGCCTCGCGACGGAGCGCCTGGCGCTGCATGTCGGTCAGCGCATGCGGTGGGCGCGCGGCATGGTGCAGATCTTCCGTATCGACAATCCGCTGTTCGGGCCCAACCTGAGCTTGGGCCAGCGGCTTTGCTATCTGAATGCGATGATGCACTTTTTCTTCGCGGTGCCGCGCATCGTGTTTCTGACCGCGCCGCTCGCCTATTTGCTGTTCGATCAGAACATCATCGCGGCCAGCGCCTTGTCGGTGCTCATCTATGCAGGGCCGCATCTGGTGCATTCGACGGTCACCAACTCACGCATCCAGGGCAAGTATCGCCATTCGTTCTGGGGCGAGATCTACGAAAGCTCCCTCGCCTTCGCGATCCTGAAGCCGACCCTGATGACCCTGTGGAACCCGAAAAAGGGCAAGTTCAACGTCACCGAAAAGGGTGGCTTGCTCGAAAAGGATTTCTTCGATTTCAAGGTCGTGCGACCGCACATCATCATCTCGTCGATCCTTGCGATCGGCCTCGTCGCCGGCATGATCCGCCTGTTCATCTACGACCTGCCGATCGACGAGATCCAGGTGCTGATGCTCAACGTGGCTTGGTCGGTGTTCAACATGATCACGCTGCTCGCCTCGATCGCCGTCGCCCGGGAAAAGCGACAGATCCGCAAGACCGTGCGCGTCAAGACGGCGGTGTCGGCGATTATTTATCTAGCCGGCGGCCAGACGCTGGTGACCCGATCGATCGACCTGTCGATGGGCGGCGGACTATTCAAGCTGCGCAAGCCCGAAGGGTATATCGACGATGATCTGATCGATGTGGAGTTCAGCACCGGGATCACGCCGGCGCTCGTGCCGGCCCGTATCGTGTCTTGGAACGAAGACGAGTTGCGGATCGCCTTCGACGAATTGTCGATGGGCGCCCGTCGGGATCTGGTCCGCACGGTGCTCGGCCGGGCCGACGCGTGGATGGATTGGGAAGATCGACCCGCCGACAAGCCGATGCGAGCCTTCGGGGAGATTTTACGCGTGATCGTCGAGATGTTGGGCAGCAGAAAGCGGCGCGCGCCGAGACCGGTCGCAGCGCCTGGTATGGATCCCGCCGCGACACCGGTCGCCGCGACGACCGCGGCACCGAGCGTCCCTGAGGTTGAGCCCCTGATGATTCGTCCCCGCGTGTTGACCTCGATCCTGGTGGCCTTCGGTATCGCCGTGCTGGCCGGCCCGGCCGCCGCGCAACCCTCGTCCGATACGCTCTCTTCGGGTCCGACCACACCGATCCAGATCGCTCAGGCCCAACCGCGGGGTCGTCAGAGCCCCGCCGACGCGGATCTCGATGCCCTGCGGCGCGCCGAGCTCCAGCAATCGATGGTCCCGAGCCAACAGATCGCCCAGACGCCGCCAACGCCGCTCCAGCAAGGGCCGTCTCCGACGGTTACGTCTCCGCCCGCTCCGGCGGCCTCGGCGACGACCACCGGCCTCAGCAAGGCGGCTCCGGGCCCGGCGCGCCCCGGCTCGCCCAACGTGAACCAGGAAGTGTTCAGTTTCCGCGATCTCGGCGCGCAGGCGCCGATCCGCCTTCTCGGCGTGTCCGGCGATGCGAGCCTGCCCTTCTCGATCCGCCGCGACGAGGTCGTGACCGGCGCCAAAGTGAACCTGTCCTTCGCCTATTCGCCGTCGTTGCTGCCCGATCTCAGCCAATTGGTCGTGCTGATGAACGGCGAAGTCGTCAGCACCATCATGCTGGCCCGCGACAAGGCCGACGGCACCTCGGTCAACCTGCCGATCAACCCGGTGTTCTTCCAGGAGGACAACCGCATCGGCCTGCACTTCGTCGGCCACTACACCACGGCGTGCGAGGACCCGCTGCATTCCAGCCTGTGGAGCGTCGTCAGCAACAACTCGTTCATCCAGATGGATGTCGAGCGGCTGCCCCAGCAGAATGATCTCGCCGCGTTGCCGTTGCCGTTCTACGACAAGCGCGATATGCGGCCGCTGTCGCTTCCCTTCGTCTTCTCGTCGGCGCCGTCCAATCCCACGCTGCAAGCGGCCGGCATCGTCTCGTCCTGGTTCGGCAGCATCGCCCAATCCAAGGGTGCCACCTTCCCGGTATCCTTCGACGCGATCCCGCAGGACAACGCGGTGGTGTTCGCGACTCCGACGGAGCGGCCGGCCGGGCTGACGCTGCCGCGGATCGATGGCCCGACGCTGGCCGTGATCGCCAACCCGAACAGTACGATGGGCAAGCTGCTGCTGGTGATGGGCCGCACCCCCGAGGAGCTGCGCGTCGCCGCCCAGACCCTGACGCTCGGCAGCACCGCGCTCAGCGGTCAAAGCTCGGTGGTCGGCACACCGGTGCTGGCGCAGCGCAAGGCTTATGACGCACCGCGCTGGCTTGCGTCGGACCGGCCGGTCCGGCTGGGCGAGATCGTGCAACCGACCGATCTTCAAGGCGTGGGCATCAACCCGGGTGTGCTCACCGTCAATTTCCACAGCGCGCCCGACCTGTTCATCTGGCGCAACGCCGGCATTCCGCTGAAAACGCGCTATCGGTTCCCTGCCGGCGACTGGCTCGACAAGCCGACCTCCCGCCTCGACGTCTCGGTCAACAACTCCTACCTGAAGAGTCTGCCGCTGACCGACGACACGGCGCTTGGGGTCAGGGACCCGCTGGCGCCGGATTTCACCTTGAACGAGGGTGCGGTCGAGATCCCGCCCTTCCTGTTTTTCGGTCAGAACCAGCTGCAGTTCTATTACGACCTGAAGCCGCACCGCAAAGGCGAGTGCCAGGACATCCTGCCGACGAACATCATCAGTTCGATCGACCCGGATTCGACCATCGATCTATCGGATGTGCAGCACTACACGACCCTGCCCAACCTCGCCTATTTCGCCAATACCGGCTTTCCGATGACCAAGTTCGCCGATCTCGGCGAGGCGGCGGTCGTCATGGTCGATCAGCCGACCCAGTCGGATGTCGAAGCCTATCTCGATCTGATGGGAACCTTCGGCGATTCGACCGGCTATCCGGTCTTGCGATCCACGGTCATCCGACCGGACGCGATCAATTCGGTCGTGAATAAGGATGTCGTCGTCATCGGCACCTTTGCCAAACAACCACTCGCCACCAATTGGGCGCCGTATAGTCACCTCAAGGTGGAGAACGGGCAGTTGCGCGCCCAGGTCTCGACCACCATGGAGCGGGTCTTCACGGCACTCGACTGGAACGGCGGTGCCTCGGACCGGGATTCCGCCAGTCAGGTTCTGGCTTCGGCCGGCACCGATTTCGGCGCCCTGATCGCCCTGCAATCGCCGCTCGCGCAGGGACGCAGCGCGGTCATGATCGTCGGTGCCAAGCCGGAGAACCTCACCCAGCTGGTCAATACCTTCCGCTCCCGCGATCTCAATCCCGGCGTCCAAGGCGATCTCACGATCTTGAATGGCGACAAGATCACCAGTTTCCGGGTCGGCGATACCTACACCTCGGGCGTGCTGCCGTTCACCACGCGGATCCGTTATCTGCTGGCGGATAAGCCACTGGCACTCATCGTGTTCACGCTGATCGGCGTCGCCTTGATCTCGATCATGCTCTACGGCCTGCTGAAGCGGATCGCGACCACGCGGCTGAGGTCGTCTTCCCGATGACGCGGCTCGTAAAATCCTTGACGGCGTTGACCGCCGTCTGGCGCACCGGTGTCGGATCGGTTCGCCCTATTGCCTCGGGAGGCTCGCCCGTGAGACGTCACGCAACGGTGTTGGGCATGGGTTTGCTGTTGGCGACCGTATCGCCCATAGCAATCGCCTGGGCCGCCACCACGCCGGCCGAAACCATCCTGCTCGAGCAGGCGGATTATTGGCGTCTGCGCGATCGGCCCCAGCAAGCATTGGAGGCGCTGGCACGCCTGCTGGCGAGCAATCCCACTCAGCCGGATGCGCTTTATCAAGCCGGTATGCTGGAAGCACAGCGCGGCGGTGGCGCCGCGGCGCAGCAATACCTCGATCGCTTCAAGCAGGTGGCGCCGAGCGATCCGCGCATCGCGACCCTGGCCAACGCCATCAGCGTCGGCAAGATCGATCAGGCGGATGTCAATGACGCCCGTCGCCTGGCGCAGACGGGCAATGCCGCCAGCGCCGTGCAGCGCTATCAGCAGGCCTTCAAGGGTGCGACGCCGACCCCTGCCCTGCAGCTCGAATATTACCAGACGCTCGCCGGCACCGATCAGGGCTATGACGAGGCGAAAGACGGGTTGGCGCGGCTGCAAGCCAGCGACCCTTCGCCGCTGATCAAGCTGGCCTATGGCCGGGTGCTGACCTATCGGGAGGCCACGCGTCGAGACGGCATCAAGATCCTGTCGAGATTGGTCGCCGATAGTTCGGTCGGCACCGAGGCGAATACAGCCCTTCGGCAAGGCCTGTTATGGCTAGGCGCGACACCCAAGGACCGGCCGTTCTACGACGAGTATCTCGCCCGTGTGCCGGGCGATGCCGAGGTCCAGAAGAAGCTGCAGATCGCCCTCAATCCAGCCGTCGCCTCACCGCAGGATGCCGGCGACCAAGCCAGGATGGAAGGCTTCGATGCGCTGAAACATGGCGAGGCGCAAACCGCCGCCACCGAGTTCGAAAAGACGCTGAAGCTAAAGCCGAACGATCCGGATGCGCTGGGCGGGCTGGGTGTGGTGCGCCTGCGCGAGGGGCGGTTCGGCGAAGCCCGCGCGCTGCTCGAGCGGGCGGTCGCGGCACAGCCGGCCGATCGCGCCAAATGGTCCGAGGCGTTGGATGCGGCGACGTTCTATGGCGGCCTCGCCGATGCGCGCGCAGCGCGTAGCCAGAACAACCTGGCTCGGGCGGAAGCGATCCTGATCGCGTTGCTGAAAACGCCGCACAAGGATCAGATCCAGGCCCGCCAGATGCTCGCCGATGTCGAGGCGCGGCGCGGTGCCTTCGCCGCCGCCGAGACGCAATACCGGGCGATTCTGGCGCAGAAGCCGAACGACACCGACGCAGCCGTCGGCCTGTACAACGCCCTCGTCCGGCAGAACCGGGCGAACGAGGCGATGCAGCTGGCCGAGCGGATGAACCCCGATGACCGGGCGCGGGTCTCCGCCGGCCTGGACAAGAGCAAGGCGGAATTGTCGCGCGCGGAGGCCAAGGCGGCCGAGGCGGCGCATAACGATCTCGCCGCGATGACCGCCTATCAACGCGCCCTGGTCGCCGATCCGAACAGCCCCTGGCTGCGGCTGGATTTCGCGCGCTTCCTGGCCCGGCAGGGCGAAACCGATCAGGCGCGCTCGATGATGGCGGCGCTCGATGCCAATCCGGCGCCCGATGCGGCGGAGGCGCAGGCGATCTTCGCCAGCGAACAGGATCGCCCTTCCGATGCGCTCGCCCTGTTGGACCGCATTCCGGCCAACAAGCGTAACGCCGACGTGAAAAAGCTGCGTGATCAGCTGGTCACCAAGCAGGCGATCCGCCAGGCGGTGGCACTGGCCGATGCGGGACGCCAGCCGGAGGCCCGGGCGATGCTCGGCCAATTGGCGGCGGCCCCCCCGCAATCGGCCGAGAAGACCAGCCTGGTCGCCGCGGCCTTCGCCGATATCGGCGATAATGCCGCGGCGCTGCAGACGGTCCGCAACGGCATGGGCAGCGGCCGGCAGCGGGTCAGCGCGTCGCAAAGCATCGAATACCTGAAGGTGCTGTCGAAAACCGGGCAGCAGGCCGAGGCGCAGGCCTATATCCGCCAGCTCGACCGCGATCCGACCCTGAGTCCCGCCGACCGCAGCGCATTGGAACAGGTCAAAGTCGGCATGGTGGCCCAGCGGGCCAACGCGCTGACCGATCGCGGCGATTATGCCGGCGCCTATGACGTGCTGGCGCCGCAACTCTCCGCCTCGTCGAACGACAAGACACTGCTGATGTCCATGGCGCGGGTCTACCAGGCCGGCAAGCGGCCGGCCGAGGCGCTACAGATCTATCAATCCGTGCTGCAAACCTCGCCGCGCGATATCGATGCGATCCGGGGCGCCATCGGCGCCGCGATCGACGTGAAGGATCTGAAGACCGCGCGCACGATCCTGACCGACGGCATCGCCTATTACCCGAACAACCCGCAGCTCTATTACCTATCGGCCCAGATCGCCCGGTCCGATGGCGATACGCGGGCTGCGATCCGGGATCTGGAGACCGCGCAGAATCTGAACCGTCAGCAGAACCCGAATCCCGATGGCAGCATGGCGCCGGGACAGTCGGGCGTTCGCAATCAGCTGCCGCCCAACCCCTTCCGGTCGACGCAAAACCCGTCCAGCAATTCCCGCTCGGCCTTGCCTGATGACGACGACCACGCCGATCGGCAGGCGATGGCCGATACCGCTCCCCGCGCCAACGTGGCTCAGCTGCCGCGGGACGACGCGGATATCCCGACGGCCCCCGGACCGCAAGTCGCCGATGCCAGCGGCGCCGCGACGGCGGGAGCCGTGCAGGTGGCCGACGCCCCCTACCCGCTCACGCCCTATGATCCGGCGGCACCGACCCCAAGACGCCGCGTCACGGCGCAACCCCGCAACCTGAGCACCCCGCCGGACCCGACCTATTACGGCACGGATACCTACCAGCCGGTCCCCGCCAACGCGCCGAGCCAGGTGTTCGGCGCCCAACCGGCCAACAACCCGCCAGCGCCGCGCTCGTCACTCGACCGGGACATCGAACGCAGCCTCGAGGAACTTCGGGCACAGGCTAGCCCGACGATTGAAGGACAATTCGTCTATCGCGGCCGCGACGGCGAGGCCGGTCTCGGCCAGTTGACCAGTCTCGGCGCCAATGTCATCGGATCGACGCCGCTCGGCAGAGGCACCGCTCGGGTGACTGTCAGCCCCGAGATGATCGAATCCGGCACTCCGGCGAATGACACAAACACGCTACGACGGATCGGCTCTAACTCGTTGTTGACCAATCCGGCCCAACCTGGAGATTCGCGGAACTGGGGCGTCGGTCTCAACGGTGCCTATTCGATCGGTCCGTTGACAGTCGATGTCGGCACCACGCCGCTCGGCTTTGCGAAATCGAACCTCGTCGGCGGGGTCAGCTTTACCCCGACGATTTTCAACCCGGAAACCCGTCTTATTCTCGAGGGGTCGCGCCGCGCCGTCACTGAGAGCGTGTTGTCTTATGCCGGGATGCGAGATCCCGGGCAAAACGGGCAGGTGTTCGGCGCCGTGGTGAAGAATGGCGGGAAGCTCGGCCTTGCCTATGATAACGGGGATTTTGGTGCCTATGGCACCGGCGGTTATTACAACATCACCGGAACAAATGTCGCGACCAACAATAATGTCGAGGTAAACGTCGGCACCTTCATCCGTCCCTACCGGACCGATACGGATAGTCTGAAGGTCGGCGTCAACCTCAATTATCTGAACTACGACAAGAACCTCAGTTACTTCACGTTTGGTCAAGGCGGCTATTTCAGCCCGCAGAACTACGCCAACCTGTCCTTCCCGATCGAGTACGAAGGCAAATCCGGCCGGTTTAGCTATGACGTGACTGTGTCGCCAGGCATCCAGACCTTCAACCAGAAGAGCGTCGCCTACTACCCGAACAATCCGAATCTGCAAGCGCAGTTGGTCGCCGCGGCGGCGACGGATAGCACCATAAAAACGGCCTATGCGGCGCATTCGTCGACCGGCTTCGGGATCGGCGCCTCGGCTAAACTCGAATACCAGGTCGATCCGAAAACCGTGGTCGGCGGCAAGGCGAGCTTCGACAATACGCGCGATTACTCGGAAACCACCCTGATGGTGTACCTGCGCCGGGCGTTCTCCTGGGGCAGCGGTGTGGCCAGCAATTCGGACACCCTTCGCTGACCCTGCCCGAAACTGATGCACCCCACCTGTTAACCAAGTATCATCCAAGGATACTCCAATGACGCTTGAGAGGGATCCGGTCGTGGATACCGCCGCCAGCCTTCGTGTATTCGCCGAGCAGCACGCCTCCCGGCAGTGGCGCGGCTTCATCGGCAGCCTCGTCACCGAGCTTGAGACTCAGATCGATCTATCCGATCTTGTCATGTTGCTGCGTCGTGTCGGCATTCGCATGGCCAAGGCGACACCGCTGCCCGCCTGCTCGACGCTCGACGAGTTGCAGGCGGTCATCAACGACATCTGGGCGAGCATGGATTGGGGCGTGATGGAGATCCGTGAGGGCGAGAAGCTGCTCACGATCGTCCATATCGCTTATCCGCATATTTCCGCCGGCGTCGCTGCGACCGCCGACTGGGTGGTTCCGGTGCTGGAGGGTGTCTATACCGAGTGGCTCAACAGCCAAAGCGGCGACATGGCGTTCAAGGCCCGACGCTCGGCGGCCACCACCGCCGGCAGCCACGCTATCGAATTCGTCTACGGCCTCCTGGCGGAGTAATCCGCGACGGGGACGTTCAAGACGAGCTTGGCCTCCTAAGGCTCAGCCAAAAGTAAAAACGGACACCGGCGATTGAACCGGTGTCCGTTTTTGTTTCTACAAGCCCGCCGGTTGTCGGCTAAAAATGAAAAATGTCGACCAGGGATGCCAGCAAACCCTTATGCACCGTCTGCCATCCTTGCTGAGCCATCGCCTGGGTGATGTCCTGGCCCGCCGCGTTGCTGCAGCGTGCTTCGATGCTCGGCTTCGAGGTGGTCTGCACGGCGCTGCAGATGATCGGGCGCCCGCCAACCAGACGGCCCAATGCCGCGGCGGCCCGCTTGCCTTCGGAGGTGCGGATGTCCGGGGTCACCAAGCCTGCGACGCTTACCATGACGCCGCGGGAACACCGACCGCTGTCACCGGCATCGAACCTGACGGTATTGCCATCCGCGACGCAGACCGGGCCGGCGAGTTGCTGATCGTCAGCGGATGGGCTGCCCACCCCCACCGTCACAAAGATGCCCATGATGAAAACCAGCAGTATCGCGGTGCAAAAACCAACAAGTCTTAAGCTCATCGCGCTCCCCCAACAGGCGCCGGTCCGCAAGGTAAACCGCCGCGATGGTCATCGTCATCTAGACGTCCGACCATAAGATTCTTTCGAGCACTATACGTCGCGATGAAGCCGCAGCCCCCTCATCGCGATGCTAGTTCAGCTTATAGAAATTTAAACTAAATTCAACCTTTAGGGGAGGTCACCGAGATGTCCTGCAAAATGGCCGGCACCGGAGGCGGCAGATTGTCGACGAACGGCGCGCTGGGCGCGGAGCCTGATGTCGCGCCGGATGATACATCAGGCGGCGGGGCGTCGGGCCCCAGCATCTCCGACGGGGGCGGCTCGGGCGGCTTCTCCATCCGAGTCGGCTCGGTGCCCCGACGAAACACGTCGAGCAGGCTGTTGGGTGATCCCGATGCGGAGAGCTCCCCCGTCAGGCGGTTGACCGCGACGAAATGCAAACCCTCCGGTACCGGGAACGGCCGGCCGGGCTTGCCGCGCATCGCGACCGTCATGAAATCGTGAAAGATCGGCGCCGCGACCACGCCGCCGGTCTCGTTCGTACCGAGGCTGGCCGGCGTATCGAAGCCCACGAAGACGCCGACCGTGATCGACGCGGTGTAGCCGACGATCCAGGCATCGACGAAATCATCCGTGGTCCCGGTCTTCGCGGCGATGACCTGACCCTCGACACCGGCGGCACGCGCCGTCCCCCGCTCGATCACCCCCTGCAGCATCGAGGTGAGCTGATACACCGACCGGGCATCCGCCAATTGCCGCCGGCCATCGACCGGCACGGGCATCGGCTGATTGTTGAACAGGCCCACCCGGCAGCCGGGACAGGACCGCGTATCCGCCGTGTAGAAATTCCGGCCATCGGCGGTTTGCACCCGATCGATCACGGTCGGCATCACCTGCCGTCCGCCCGTCGCCAGACCGGCATAGGCGGCGGTCAGCCGAAGCAAGGTGGTCTCGCCGGCACCCAGCACCATCGAGTAATAGGGCGGCATCTTGTCCATCACGCCGAACGCCTCGACCTCGGTCGCGATCGGCTGCAACCCGATGGTCTGCGCCAGATTGACCGTCATCAGGTTGCGCGATTGCTCGATACCGATACGCAGCGGCAGGATGCCGCCGGGCTTGCCGGTGAAGTTGTTGGGCGTCCAGCGCGGCAGGCCGGGACCCTGGTCGATCGAGACGGGCAGGTCCTTCAGCAGCGTCGCCGGGGTCAGCCCCCGTTCCAACCCCGCCAGATAGACGAACGGCTTGATCGACGAGCCGGGCTGCCGCTTCGCCTGGGTCGCCCGGTCGAACTGGCTGAGCTGGTAGCTCAACCCACCGGCCAGCGCCAGCACGCGGCCGGTCTGCTGATCGAGCGCCACCAGCGCGCCGTTCACCAGCGGCACCTGACGCAGGCCGAACAGACGCCGCCCGTTGCCCAGCGGCGGGCCGGACGCCAGCGGCTCGACCAGGATGATGTCGCCGGGCCGCACGACGTCACGCACGGCGCGCACCGGTGGGCCCAGCGTGTTGAGCGGCCCATTGCCTGACCCGGCACGCCGCGCCCAGCGCAGCTCGTCGAGCGGCAAATACCCCCGCCCGCCCTCGCGCAGCGCCAAGGTGGCCCCGCCGGCATCCGTGTCCACGACAGCGGCCAGCGTCCAGCCTTCGGCACCCGGCGGCGGCTCCATCGCCGAGAGGTTGGGGAAAAAGAACGGGCCCGTCGGCAGGGTGCCGATCGGCCCGCGCCAGCCATGCCGGCGATCATAGGTCACCAGCCCGTCGCGCAACGCCTTTTGCGCCGCCGCCTGCAACTCCGGGTCGAGGGTGGTGCGGACGGTCAATCCTTCGGTGAGGACACGTTGCTCGCCGAATTTGGCCAGCAGGACGCGCCGGACCTCGTCGGCGAAATACTCCCCACCCGCGACGCCGGCGGGCGGGCGGGGATGCAGCACGATGCTTTGGGCCAGCGCGTCACGCGCCTCGCCCTCGCTGATCGAGCCGGCCGCGACCATGCCGCGCAGCACCCAATCGCGGCGGGCCACCGCCAATTCCGGGTTCTTCAGCGGGTTATAGGTGTTCGGCGCCTTGGGCAGCGCCGCCAGGAAGGCCGCCTCGGCGAGCGTCACCTGATCGAGCGGCTTGTCGAAATACGCCTGGGCGGCCATGGCGACGCCATAGGTACCGGCCCCCATATAGATCTGATTCAGATAGAGTTCGAGGATCCGCGCCTTGGACAAATAATGCTCGATGCGCCAGGCGAGGATCGCTTCCTTGACCTTGCGCTCGTAAGAGAGCTCGTTGGTCAACAGCAGGTTCTTGGTGACCTGCTGGGTGATCGTCGATGCCCCCATCGGCCGCCGATGGCTGCCCCAATGCACCGCATTCAGCACCGTCGCGCGCAGCACCGCCAGCGGATCGACGCCCTGATGGCTGTAGAACTCCCGGTCTTCCGCCGCTAGGAACGCATCGACGATGCGCTTGGGGATGGCGGCGATCGGCACGAAGATGCGCCGTTCCGCCCCCTGCTCGGCCAGCAAACGGCCATCCGCCGTATAGATCCGCGTGAGCCCGGGCGAGCGATAGCTGGCCAATTGCCGATAGCCCGGCAGGTCATGATCGAAGTGGGTGAAAACCGCGAAGAGGCCGGCGGCAAGGGCCAGCCCGGCGACGCCAATAATCGCGACAACCCATGCCAAAATGCGCAAAAAAACAAACTCCGGGGAGGGAGCGGCACCGACCAACTCCCAGTTGCAAGATAGCAAACCGCAGGCCGTCCCGACAGGCTTGATAATCATCCCATGCGGATCAACCTAGATAGCCGTGTCCATCCGCCCCGGTTAATAATGGGGATTAAAGATGAGCGATCGTTAAACAGGAGCCAGCATGCCGAAAATCGGGATTTCAGTCGATTTCGAGACCACACCGGGCAACGAAGCGGCGTTCGAGCGGTTGATTAGGGAGCATGCGGCGGCGACGGTCGAGACCGAGCCTGGTTGTCTGCGCTTTGAAGTGTTGCGTGTGTGCGGCGAGGATGACAAACCGGTCCTGGGCCGTTTCATGGTAACCGAGCTCTACGCCGACCTCGCCGCCGTGAACGCGCATCGCGGCACGCCCCGGATGGCGACGGTGCGGGATGCCTTGGCACCGCTGATCGCCAAGCGGCGGCTGGTGTTGGGTGAGGTGGTGGATTAGGCGGCCATGAGAACGATTGGATGGACGAGATGAGATCGATAGCAAAACGAGCGATCTTTTTGGTGGCGTTGGGCTTCTGCGGTACCGCGTTGCTCGGCTTCCCCGCGCATGCCGGCGGCCCGCAGCAAGGCGCCTTCGCCCGGTGGAAAGGCGACGATAAATGCGTCGCCGACGCCCAAAAGCAGTTTCCCGATCATGACCTGGTGTCGCAGCAGCACCGCGACGACGCGATCAACCGCTGCCTGGTCTCGCGCGGGCTGGCCCCCCGCGCGCCCATGGCGGCGACGGAATAGCTAGGGCCGCGAGCGGTCGAGGCAGTTCAACAGGTATTGGCCATAGCCGGATTTGATCAAGGGCTCGGCCAGCGCCCTCAACTGGGCTTCGTCGATGAAGCCGCAGAGATAGGCGACCTCCTCGATGCAGGCGACCTTGAGCCCCTGCCGCTCCTCGACCGTCCGCACGAAGGCCGAGGCGTCGAGCAGCGAGGTATGGGTGCCGGTGTCGAGCCAGGCGAAGCCGCGGCCAAAGCGTTCGACCGATAGGCGGCCGGCCGACAGATAGGCGTTGATAAGGTCGGTGATCTCCAATTCGCCACGGGCGGAGGGGGTCACCAGGCGCGCCAGGTCCAGCACCGTGTTGTCGAAGAAATAGAGGCCGGTGACCGCCCAGGACGAGCGCGGCTTGATCGGCTTTTCCTCGATCGACAGGGCGTTCCCGGCGGCATCGAATTCGACCACGCCATAGCGTTCGGGATCGCGCACCCAATAGCCGAACACGGTCGCCCCCTCGGGCCGGGCGACCGCCCGGCGCAGCGTCCCGATCAGCCCCTCGCCGTGAAAAATGTTGTCGCCCAGAACGAGCGCCACCCGGTCGTCGCCGACAAAGTCGCGGCCGATCAGGAAGGCCTGGGCCAATCCTTCCGGGCGCGGCTGCACCGCGTAGCTGAGGTTGATGCCCCATTGCGTTCCATCGCCCAACAGCGTCTGGAACTGCACCTGATCGGTCGGCGTGGTGATCACCAGGATGTCCCGGATGCCGGCCAGCATCAGGGTGGAGAGCGGGTAATACACCATCGGCTTGTCATAGATCGGCAACAGCTGCTTGCTGACCGCGCGGGTCAACGGATAAAGCCTCGTGCCCGATCCGCCGGCCAGCAGAATACCCTTCATCACGCGACTCCTAGTCCGCCAACGCCGAGCCGATCGCCGTCATAGCTCTGGATCGCCCGCCACCACGCCTCGTTGTCGAGATACCAGCGGATCGTCTTGTCGAGGCCGCTGTCGAAACTCTCGGCCGGCCGCCAGCCCAGCTCCGCCTCGATCTTGCGCGTGTCCATGGCATAGCGCTGGTCATGCCCCGGCCGATCGGTGACGAAGCCGATCAACTGGCGATAGGAGCGTTCGGCCGGCCGCATCGCGTCGAGCCGGTCGCAGATTGCCTCGACGACCTGCAGGTTCGTCCGCTCGCTGCCGCCGCCGATATTATAGCTCTCGCCGATCCGCCCACGGGTCAGCACAATCCACAGCGCGCGGGCATGGTCCTCGACGTAAAGCCAGTCGCGCACCTGATCGCCACGGCCATAGACCGGCAGCGTCTCGCCCTTCAGCGCCTTCAGGACGATCAGCGGGATCAGCTTCTCCGGGAAATGGTACGGACCGTAATTGTTCGAACAATTGCTGAGCACGACCGGCAGGCCGTAGGTCGCGTGCCAGGCGCGGACCAGATGATCCGATGACGCCTTGGAAGCCGAATAGGGCGAATTCGGCTGATAGGGTGTGGTCTCGGTGAAGGCGCCGGTCTTGCCCAG